>JBJMWN010000078.1:0-12267 GCA_045810085.1 Povalibacter sp.
AGCACTGCGAGCGAACGCCAGCGTGAGCCGACGGCTTGCAGCAAAGGGCCATGGCCGGCGTGAGAGTCCAACAACTCGCGCTGCGCTGCGCGCTTCATCAGTGACTGATATTCCATCTGCCCGTGCACATCGACGAGCAGCTCGCCGAGTTGACGTAGCGATTGCACGGCGACGGCTTGTCCGTTCACATACGCGCGTGAACGACCGTCGCTACCCACGACACGTCGCAACACACATTCGCCTTCATGCTCGATCGCCTGCTCCTGAAACCATTCCAACGCTGAAGGATTGCCCTCGAGAGAAAATGTGGCAGAGACTTCGGCACGCTCTGATCCGTGACGTACGGCTTCCGAGCCCGCGCGACCGCCCGAGGCAAGCAAGAGTGCATCGACGAGGATGGATTTACCCGCACCAGTTTCGCCGGTGAGTACTGTCAGGCCAGCTCCGAGCTCGAGCTCGACCGAGTCAATGATGGCGAAATCGCGAATCTGAATATGAGTGAGCACTGCGCGCTACTCCGAAGCAGTTGGCATCATGCGATCGCCGCGACCCCATCGCAGCTTCGAACGTAGGATCCGGTAGTAGTCGTGATCGGATGGATGCAGCAGAGTGACGGTCGAATCAGCACGGCTTACGACCAGCCGATCCTCTCCAGTCAATTCGCCGAGTGAGACGCCATCGCACGTCACTTGGGCCTGAGTGTCAGGTCGTTCTACAAGACGGACCTCAATGATGGATGAGCTGCGAACCACAATGGGTCGATCGGAAAGTGTGTGCGGGCAGATCGGTGCGAGCACGAAAGCATCGAGCTCTGGATAAAGAATCGGACCGCCGCACGAAAGAGCGTACGCAGTTGAGCCGGTGGCAGTGGCGATGACGAGCCCGTCGCCACCGTGAGTGTTCACGTAGTGACCGTCGATCCAGGTTTCGAAATCAAGCATTCGGCCGGTCTGCCATTTCTGCAGCACGATGTCGTTCAGTGCATGCGAGACGTGAACGTCGCGATCAGGACCGAGAATGCGAGCCTGAAGCATCGCCCGATGGTCCTTCACATAGCGGCCATTCAAAACGTCATCCAGGCGCTCGCGAATGTCAGCCGGGCTGACGTCAGCCAGAAAACCCAGGCGACCTCGATTGACGCCCAGAACAGGGACTCCGTGAGGTGCCGCCAACCGGGCAGCGTGCAACATGGTGCCGTCGCCACCGACTGCGACGATCAGCTCGACCACGCTGCCAAGGTTCTGCTCGGAATGGCGTTCGATTGGCAGCGATCCGAAATCGACCTCTGTCTCGGAGGCGAGAAGCACGCGCCGGTGACGACCGTGTAAGTGCGCTGCCAGGATCACCATCGATTCGCCGACTCGCGAGTCCTGATGATTGCCGACCAGCGCGATGGATTGGAATTGTTCTGAGGGCTCGGACATGGCTTGTCTTTTAGCATGCGGCCACGATGTTCGTGCAGTCGCTTGGCGATCGAACCCGAGCTCGCGGGAGCTTGCTTGACACTGTCGGTTGCCGTGCTAGTTTCGCCCGCGTACCGCTTCGATGCGCGCAAAATGCCTTCTGTCACATGGGCTTGAATAAGCGTGCATGGGCCAGGAGTAAACCTGATGCGCTGTCGCAGAGGTCGCCTGTCAGTCCCGTTGGAAACTGTCGGGGTCGCGGGGTGGTCCCAATGACTGATCGCACTGTTAATAGAGATGAGCCTAGAAACGGGTGAGGAACTGAACGAACGTGCCAGGCAGCTGCTGAAGCGCCTGGTGGCGAACTACATTCGCGACGGGCAGCCCGTTGGCTCCCGCACTCTCTCTCGCGACGTGGGACTCACACTCAGTTCCGCCACGATCCGCAACGTGATGGCTGATCTCGAAGCTGCCGGGTTTGTGACGTCGCCGCATACCTCTGCGGGTCGCGTACCCACTGACAAAGGCTATCGCTTCTTCGTCGATACGCTTCTCAAGTACGAACCTCTGGATGAGACGAGGATTGCTCAGATTCAGAGTCATCTGGGCGAACACGTCGACAATCCTAAAGCACTGGTCGGCGCGGCTTCGCGAATGCTCTCGAGTATCACAAGGCTCGCGGGTGTAGTGACGCTTCCGCGCCAGAGTCACTCCTCACTGAGCCAGATCGAATTCATTCCTCTTTCCGACAATCGCGCTCTCGCTGTGCTCGTCGTGAATGGTCGTGAAGTGCAGAACCGGATCCTGCAGCTCGAGCGTCGCTATTCGGCAGATGAACTCAGACGCGCGTCTAACTACCTGAACCAGGAGTTAGCCGGGAAGGAGCTCAGTGCCATTCGCGATCACTTGGTCGGCCAGCTAAAGGAAACACGCGAGCACCTTAACCAGCTGATGCTCGATGCCATCAAGCTTGCGCAGCAGGCGGTGGATGTCGGGCCCAGCGCCGGACGCATGGAATATGTGATGGCGGGCGAGACGAATCTGATGGATTTCGCCGAGCTGTCGAACGTAGAGAAGTTGCGGCGCCTGTTCGATGCCTTTACCCAGCAGCGCGACATTCTCAATTTGCTGGACAACAGTCTGAAGGCCGACGGGGTGCAGATTTTCATTGGCCACGAATCGGGGCACACGATCCTGGACGATTGCAGTATCGTCACGGCCCCGTACACGCTCGATCAGGAAGTCGTTGGAGTCCTGGGCGTCATCGGGCCGACGCGCATGGCGTACGAACGGGTGATTCCGATCGTCGACATCACCGCCAAACTGCTGGGTTCAGCGCTGAACCTGCGGTCTTGAATTCGCGGCACTCAGCCGCAGATTCCCCCAAATCACCGACCCGGCTAGCGAGCCGAGGTCGACTATTGGCAATGGAGAACATCAGACCATGAGCGCAGAGCAGACTCACCCGTCCGAGAATGGATCGCAACCCAGCCCGGAAGTGGCCGCCGGCGCTAACGGGACGGCCGATCTGAAGGCGGCTCTCGAGGCGGCGGAGGCTCGCGCCCTGGAGCATAAAGACCTTTACATGCGGGCACTCGCAGAGCTCGAGAACGTCAGAAAGCGCTCGGCTCGAGAAGTGGAGCAGGCCCACAGATTTGCGATCGACCGATTTGCAAACGACCTGATTGGGGTCAAAGACAGCCTGGAGCTGGGTCTGAACGCCTCAGGCAATGTGGAGACCCTGAGAGCGGGGACGGATGCGACTCTGAAGCTCCTCGCCAAAGCTTTCGAGAAAGCTGGTCTGACCGAGGTCATTCCTCAGGGCGAGATGTTCAATCCTGAGCTCCACGAGGCCATGGTTTCTCAGCCCTCAGCCGACCACGTTCCGAATTCAGTGCTTCAGGTGGTGCAGAAGGGCTACCAGTTGAATGGCCGGCTGCTGCGTCCTGCGCGCGTCATCGTAGCTCGCGAACCCTGATCGTCATCGCAGAAGCGATCCGGCCGCGCTTGAGCTGACTGCATCAAATGTTCGTCGCTCGTCTTGAAAGTGCGCACAGGGTCCGCATTAAGCCGCTTAAGTTGCAGATTTTATTCACCGAATTGAGTTCATAAAACTTTTCAGGAGTTGCGGGTCATGGCTAAAGTCATTGGCATCGATCTCGGCACGACCAACTCGTGCGTCGCGATCATGGAAGGCGGCAAGCCTCGCGTGATCGAGAACAGCGAAGGTGATCGCACCACGCCTTCGATCGTTGCATTCACGAAAGACCAGGAAGTTCTCGTTGGCCAGTCGGCCAAGCGTCAGGCAGTGACCAATCCGCAGAACACGCTCTTTGCGGTCAAGCGTCTGATCGGTCGCCGCTTCGAAGATGACGTCGTGCAGAAGGACATCGGTATGGTGTCCTACAAGATCGCCAAGGCTGACAACGGGGACGCCTGGGTCGAGGTGCAGGGCAAGAAAATGGCGCCCCCGGAAGTTTCCGCGCGTGTGCTCATGAAGATGAAGAAGACTGCCGAGGACTTCCTCGGTGAACCGGTGACTGAAGCAGTCATCACGGTTCCTGCTTACTTCAACGATTCGCAGCGCCAGGCCACCAAAGATGCCGGCCGCATCGCGGGTCTGAACGTCAAGCGCATCATCAACGAGCCGACCGCGGCTGCGTTGGCCTATGGAATGGACAAGCAGGGCGGCGATCGCAAAATTGCGGTGTACGACCTGGGCGGCGGTACGTTCGACATCTCCATCATCGAAGTCGCGGACGTCGATGGCGAGCGTCAGTTCGAAGTGCTCGCGACCAACGGCGATACGTTCCTCGGCGGTGAGGATTTCGACAAGGTCATCATCGACTATCTCGGCGATGAGTTTAAGAAGGAAAGCGGCGTTGATGTACGTCGTGATCCGCTCGCGCTGCAGCGCCTGAAGGAAGCTGCAGAAAAGGCAAAGATCGAACTGTCTTCGAGCCAGCAGACCGAAGTGAACCTGCCGTACATCACGGCTGATGCATCAGGTCCGAAGCACCTCAACATCAAGCTCACGCGTGCCAAACTCGAGTCGCTCGTCGAAGCACTCGTACAGCGCACGATCGAGCCGTGCCGCATCGCGGTCAAGGATGCGGGCCTGTCGTTGAAGGATATCTCTGAGGTGATTCTGGTCGGCGGTCAGACTCGCATGCCGCTGGTGCAGAAAGCGGTGAAGGATTTCTTCGGTCAGGAGCCGCGCAAGGATGTGAATCCGGACGAGGCTGTTGCAGTCGGTGCTGCGATTCAGGGCGGCGTGCTCTCTGGCGAAGTGAAGGACGTGTTACTGCTCGACGTGACTCCGCTGTCACTGGGTATCGAAACCCTTGGCGGTGTGATGACCAAGCTCATCGAGAAGAACACGACGATTCCGACGAAGGCGAATCAGACCTTCTCGACTGCAGACGACAATCAGGGCGCTGTGACCATTCACGTGTTGCAAGGCGAGCGGCAGCGCGCTGGAGACAACAAGTCGCTGGGCCAATTCAATCTGGAAGGAATTCCGCCGGCGCCGCGTGGCATGCCACAGATCGAGGTGACCTTCGACATCGATGCGAACGGCATCATGAATGTGTCAGCGAAGGACAAGGCTACGGGCAAGGAACAGAAGATCGTCATCAAGGCATCGAGCGGTTTGTCGGAGGACGACATCAAGCGGATGGTCGCCGACGCCGAGTCGCATGCGGAGGAAGATCGCAAGTTCCGCGAGCTGGTCGAGTCGCGCAACAAAGCGGATGCGCTAGTCCATCAGACTGAGAAGGCGCTGAAGGATCTGGGCGAGAAAGTGCAGGCGGGCGATCGTGCAAAGGTCGAATCTGCCATCTCCGATCTCAAGCGCGTGCTTGGGAATGACGACAAGGACATCATCGACAAGAAGGCCGCTGCGTTGTCTGAAGCAGCAGGTGCTCTGGCTCAGCAGGCCTACGCTCAGGCAAACCCGGGTGAGGGTGCTGAGGGTGGCGCGCAAGGAGCAAATGCTGGCGGCGGAGCAAAGGATGATGTTCTCGACGCGGAGTTCGAGGAAGTGAAAGACAAGAAGACAGGCGCGTAAGCGGCTGTCCCCGTGCAGCACTCTGACCATGTCGGAATGTGTGCGGGTCGGTTATGAATGCCGCCGCAAAGACGGCATGATGGGATCGGCAGGCCGCCGCGGGACTAGCGCTCGCGGCGGCCGCCTTGTATCGGCTGAGTGTTCTCTGTCGATTGGAATCGTGAGCCTGGCCCACTGACGACTGCTAAGAAATGTCCAAGCGCGACTATTACACCGTTCTCGATGTTCCTCGCACTGCGACGGAGGTCGAGCTCAAAAAGGCATACCGACGTCTCGCGATGAAGTTTCATCCGGATCGCAATCCGGGGGATCACGAGGCCGAAGAGAAATTCAAGGAATGCAAGGAAGCCTATGAGGTGCTGACAGATGAGCAGAAGCGCGCCATCTATGATCAGCACGGACATGAAGGTTTGGCGGCTCGACAGGGCGGAGCAGGGTTCAATCCTGGCGATGCTTTCAGCGACATTTTCGGCGATGTCTTCGGCGATATCTTTGGCGGCGGACGTCGCGGCGGTGGTCGCCAGCAGGTCTTCCGCGGCGCCGATCTGCGATATGACCTCGAGCTCGATCTCGAACAAGCCGTCTTCGGACACGAAGCTTCCGTTGAATTCACGACATTAGGCGAATGCGACACCTGCAAAGGGTCCGGTGCATCACCTGGATCCAAGACCGTTACTTGCGAGACCTGCAATGGTCAGGGGCAAGTGCGAATGCAGCAGGGCTTTTTCGCTGTGCAGCAGACGTGTCCCCGTTGCAAAGGGCGCGGCCAGGTCATCAGCCAGCCTTGCGATTCCTGCCTCGGACAGGGCCGCGTTCGACGCAGCAAAACACTTTCCGTGAAGGTGCCTGCCGGAGTCGACAATGGCGATCGCATCCGGCTCGCCGGCGAAG
This sequence comes from Povalibacter sp., assembly GCA_045810085.1. GTDB lineage: Bacteria > Pseudomonadota > Gammaproteobacteria > Steroidobacterales > Steroidobacteraceae > Steroidobacter. The sequence goes on from JBJMWN010000078.1 coordinate 6,364, forward strand.
GTGAAGCAGGACGAAACGGTGGACCCGCTGGAGATCTCTACGTTGAGATTCGTGTTCGCGAGCATCCGATTTTCGAGCGCGACGGCAGCCATCTTTCCTGCGAAGTGCCTGTGAGCTTCGTGACCGCCGCATTGGGCGGTACCGTCGAGGTGCCGACCTTGGGTGGAAGTGTCGATCTCAAAGTGCCGCACGAGACGCAATCGGGTCGCGTCTTCCGGCTGCGCGAAAAGGGCGTCAAACCCGTGCGCGGTGGTCCGACGGGCGATCTGTTCTGCCGCGTCGTGGTCGAAACACCCGTGAACCTCACCGAAGATCAGCGTGAACTGCTGCGTAAGTTCGACTCGACCATGCGCGACAGCTCACGCAACCACAGTCCCCGCGAGCGCACCTGGTTGGATGGTGTGAAACGTTTCTTCGACACCATTCGCAACTAGGCATCGAAACACACGCATGCAGGACACCTCCAGGCTGCGAATCGCGATCTTCGGCGTCTCAGGGCGAATGGGCCGTGCGCTTCTGTCTGCGATCGACGAAGTGCCTGACGCAATGCTCACTGGCGCGTCGGCGTCAGCGCAGAGTCGATGGACTGGCGCGGATGTCTCCGAGCCCAGCGGTGGTCCACGTCGCGGCATTGCGATCGCGAACGAAGCCGCTGGTGCACTGAACAACGCTGCTGTGGCCATCGACTTCAGTCTTCCAGAAGCGACGTCGGGCAATCTTCGCGCCTGCATCGCGGCCAAGTGCCCGGTTGTGATTGGAACAACCGGCCATGACGAGGCGACACGCAAGGCGATCGCAGAAGCTGCCCGGCAGATCGCAATCGTCAGTGCACCCAATATGAGCTTGGGTGTGAATCTGCTCCTGAAGCTCGCTCAATTGGCGGCGAAGACTCTCGATGAGAGTTACGACATCGAGATCTACGAAGCGCATCATCGCGACAAGAAGGACGCGCCTTCAGGTACCGCGCTGGCGCTGGGGCGTTCTGCCGCTGAAGGAAGAGGGATCGACCTCGAGCAGTCTTCCGACATGACCCGGCATGGCAACACAGGTGCGCGTCGTCGCGGATCGATCGGCTTTTCCGTTTTTCGTGGTGGAGACGTTGTGGGCGATCACACCGTGACATTCGCAGGCCTTGGCGAGCGAATAGAGCTGACGCATCGCGCAAGTGATCGACTCGCTTTCGCACGAGGGGCGGTCAGAGCCGCTCAGTGGCTTGTCGACAAAAGGCCGGGCCTGTACTCGATGCAAGACGTGCTCGAACTGAACAAGATTTCGATTTAATCAATTCAGGCCTCGTTTGGGTTGAAGCATCGAGCGATCGATGCCATATGACACGCGTGATCGGCAACCATTGCGCCCGTCACACTCGTCGTGTTCTGTCGCTCGAGACAGCGAGTTCGCAGGGCAAGTTTCGCTTCCCACACCGGACTCACTCGCGTAAACTGCCGTCTTCAGCACGTGACGATTTTCTTGTGCAGCGGGATCGGTGATAACCCCTCCCGCTGTTTTCGCGCGCGCCTGAAACGGAGGCCTGATGACCCAAGACGATAGAGTGGCCGCTGTACTCGCTCTCGAAGACGGTACAGTTTTTTTTGGCCGATCCATTGGCGCCAAAGGCAATACGACCGGTGAAGTGGTGTTCAACACCGCGATGACCGGTTATCAGGAAATCCTGTCGGATCCCTCGTATTGCAGGCAAATCGTCACTCTCACTTATCCGCACATCGGGAATACCGGTGCGAACCCTGAAGATCTCGAAGCCCCCGGCATTTATGCCGCCGGGTTGATCATTCGGGACTTGCCTGCGACGTACGCGAATTGGCGCGCCGCTGAATCTCTGGAAAGTTTTCTCCAGCGCGGCAAAGTTGTCGCCATCGCCGATATCGATACACGCAAACTCACGCGCATTCTTCGCGAAAAGGGCGCGTTAGCCGGCTGCATCATGACGGGCGAGAAAGCGGACGCGACCGCCGCCGTGCACGCTGCTCGGAAATTCCCGGGATTGAAGGGCATGGATCTGGCGAAAGTCGTTTCGACCAAGCGTGCTTATCAGTGGAACGAGGGCACCAACTGGGGCATCGAAACGGGTGCGAAGCAGCGGCCGGGTCAACGCGTGCACGTTGTTGCTTACGACTTTGGCATCAAGCGCAACATTTTGCGATGTCTCGCGGATCATGGATGTCGGGTGACGGTTGTTCCCGCGCAGACGCCGGCCGAGAAGGTGCTCGGCATGAATCCCGATGGCATTTTCCTGTCGAACGGACCCGGAGATCCGGAGCCGTGCACGTACGCAATCGATTCGATTCGCAAATTCCTTGAGACCGACATTCCTGTGTTCGGCATTTGCCTAGGGCATCAGCTGCTCGGTCTCGCAAGCGATGCGAAGACTGTGAAGATGAAGTTTGGTCACCACGGTGCGAATCATCCAGTGCTCGAGACTGAGACAGGGCGCGTGCTGATCTCGAGTCAGAACCATGGCTTTGCAGTCGATGAATCGACGCTGGGTCCGAACGTCAAGGTGACTCACAAGTCACTCTTCGATGGCTCTCTGCAAGGGATCGAGCGTACCGATCGTCCAGCGTTCAGTTTCCAAGGACATCCCGAAGCGAGCCCAGGACCGCATGAAGTGCGATCGCTGTTCACGCGTTTCGTTTCAATGATCAACGAGCGCCTCAATACTCAGACGGCAGCGAAGGATAGTTCGCGCCGTGTTGGCGAGCGCTGAAGTAAACGCAGATACAGATAGATGCCTAAACGCACTGACCTCAAAAGCATTCTGATCATCGGCGCCGGTCCCATCGTCATCGGGCAGGCGTGTGAGTTCGATTATTCCGGCGCACAGGCGTGCAAAGCACTTCGAGAAGAGGGCTATCGCGTTGTTCTGGTGAACTCTAATCCAGCAACGATCATGACCGATCCAGAGATGGCTGATGCCATCTACATCGAGCCCGTGAACTGGCGCGCGGTTGAACGGATCATCGAAAAAGAAAAACCCGATGCGCTGCTGCCGACAATGGGCGGGCAGACGGCATTGAATTGCGCGCTCGATCTCGTGCGCGAAGGCGTGCTAGAGAAACACGGTGTGGAATTGATCGCCGCTTCGCGTGAAGCCATCGATATGGCTGAAGACCGCGAACGCTTTCGCAATGCCATGCGCGAGATCGGACTCGAATCACCTCGATCGCGCATCGCACACAGCATGGAAGAAGCGCTCGCCGTGCAGGCGGAAATCGGCTTTCCGACTGTGATTCGGCCGTCGTTCACGATGGGTGGATCCGGCGGCGGTATCGCGTACAACCGCGAAGAGTTCGAACAGATCGTTGAACGTGGACTCGATGCCTCACCGACGAGCGAAGTACTGCTCGAAGAATCGGTGATCGGCTGGAAAGAGTTCGAGATGGAGGTCGTGCGCGATCGCAAGGACAACTGCATCATCATCTGCTCGATCGAGAACTTCGATCCGATGGGCGTTCATACGGGTGATTCGATTACCGTCGCGCCTGCACAGACGCTGACCGATAAGGAAAATCAGCGGATGCGCAACGCATCCATTGCCGTGCTGCGCAAGATTGGCGTCGAGTGCGGCGGATCAAACGTTCAGTTCGCGCTGAATCCCGAAGATGGACGGCTGCTCATCATCGAAATGAATCCGCGTGTGTCGCGATCTTCTGCTCTCGCATCCAAGGCGACAGGCTTTCCGATTGCTAAGGTCGCGGCAAAACTCGCGGTCGGCTACACGCTCGATGAACTCAAGAACGACATCACGGGCGGAGCCACTCCCGCATCGTTCGAGCCCACGATCGACTATGTGGTCACGAAGATTCCACGCTTCACGTTCGAGAAATTTCCGGGCGCCAACGATCGACTGACCACCCAGATGAAGTCTGTCGGTGAAGCCATGGCGATTGGGCGAACATTCCAGGAATCGCTGCAGAAAGCGCTGCGGAGTCTTGAGACGGGTGCCGACGGACTGGATCCGATCGTGAAGTTGCCGCTGTCAGATGAAGAACGTCAGCGCGTTCGCGAAGAGCTGCGCATGCCCGGTCCCAATCGCATCCGCTATATCGCCGATGCAATGCGCGCGGGCTGGTCGCTGGAAGAAGTTCATTCGCTCTGTCGCGTTGATCGCTGGTTCCTGGCTCAGATGGCGGATCTGGTCCGCGAAGAGCAAGTGGTGCAATCCCAGGGACTCGAAGCTTTCGATCGAGATCGCGTCCGCACGCTCAAGCGCAAGGGCTTTTCCGATCGGCGCCTGGCGACGCTCCTGGGTATGGACGAGATGAGCGTGCGTCGTCGACGCATCACGATGGGCATTCGTCCGATCTACAAGCGCGTCGACACCTGCGCGGCCGAGTTCTCGACCTCGACGGCTTACATGTACTCGAGCTATGACGAGGAGTGCGAATCCAATCCTACCGATCGGAAGAAGATCATGATTCTGGGGGGCGGCCCGAATCGCATCGGTCAAGGTATCGAATTCGATTATTGCTGTGTGCATGCCGCGCTTGCGCTGCGCGAAGCCGGGTTCGAGACCATCATGGTGAACTGTAATCCGGAGACAGTTTCTACCGACTACGACACCTCGGATCGCCTCTATTTCGAACCTCTAACGTTCGAAGACGTTATGGAGATCATCGATAAGGAAAAGCCGGCGGGTGTGATTGTGCAATACGGCGGACAGACACCATTAAAGCTTTGCCGTGCGCTCGAAGCGGCTGGCGCGCCAATCATTGGCACAACGCCTGATGCCATCGATGTCGCGGAGGATCGCGAGCGTTTCCAGCAGCTCGTGAATACACTCAATCTGAAACAGCCGCCCAATTGCACGGCACGCACGGAAGATCAAGCGATTGCCATGTCGCGCACGATTGGCTTTCCGCTGGTGGTTCGTCCTTCGTACGTGCTCGGTGGACGCGCGATGGAGGTCGTCTTCAACGAAGATGATCTGCGCACCTATATGACCGACGCGGTGAAGGTCTCGAACGATAGCCCCGTGTTGCTGGATCGTTTCCTCGATCTTGCGATCGAAGTGGATGTGGATGCTGTTTGCGATGGAGAGGATGTCTTTATCGCCGGCATCATGGAGCACGTCGAACAGGCAGGTGTGCATTCGGGCGACTCAGCATGTTCTTTGCCGCCGAACAGTCTCAGCCCCGAGTTGCAGACGGAGCTGCGCGAGCAGACTCGCAAGCTGGCTCGCGGTCTGAACGTTGTTGGCTTGATGAACATTCAGTTCGCGATCCAGAACGGGATCATCTACATCCTCGAGGTCAATCCTCGAGCGTCACGGACTGTCCCATTTGTTTCGAAGGCGACCGGCGTTCCGATCGCGAAGATGGCTGCGCGCGTGATGGCGGGAAGCAAGCTGAAAGAGCTCGGCCTGACGGAAGAGCGCATTCCGAAATTCTTCTCAGTGAAGGAAGCAGTGTTCCCATTCGCCAAATTTCCTGAGGCTGATCCGATCCTCGGTCCGGAAATGAAATCGACGGGCGAGGTGATGGGTACGGGCAAATCGTTCGGCGAAGCGTATGCAAAAGCTCAGTTGGCTTCAGGCGTCACGTTGCCAACGCGAGGTGTATGTCTGATCAGTGTGCGTGAGCGCGATAAACCGGCTGCCGTTACCTTGGCCCGACGTCTGGTCGCGCAGGGTTTCGAGATCGTCGCCACCGAAGGCACTGCCAATGCAATCACTGAAGCCGGAATTGAATGTCGAAGGGCCAATAAGGTGCGCGAAGGACGGCCGCACATCGTCGACATGATCAAGAACGACGAGATCTCTTTGATCGTCAATACGACCGAAGGCAAGCAGGCTATTTTCGAATCGCGTTCGATTCGTCGCGAGGCCGTGCACAAGCGTGTCACGTACTACACAACCGTAACGGCTGGACTCGCGACGTGTGATGC
>JBJMWN010000079.1:0-4708 GCA_045810085.1 Povalibacter sp.
GCGCCGTATTCGAGTTCCGCCTCGAAATCCAATGCGCTGTAGTCACCCTCGCCTTTGCCCTGCCTGGAGGTCGCGATTGCATAAAACTCGACCGCTTCTTTGGGCAGAGGCTCGGCGCCGCGGACGTAGCCAAACAGGTTCTCGTCCGCATTCGTCGTTGCGGACAAAGAAGCAAGAAAAACAGCGGCGAGCGCGATCCGAATCGTTGTTGGCATTGAGGTCGCAAGTCTGACGAGGGCAGCTGAGCCGCTGCACAACCGGGATGCAAATGCTAACGATTCTTATTACGGCGCACAATAGCTGGCTGAAAAGGCCCGCGACCCGCTCCGGCCACAATGAGCAGCTGGAAATCTGGCGCGCTTCGGCCAAAACCTACCCGCTGTCGGGATTCAGCGGGTGTCGAAATCGCGTGGCGCAGAACTGAGTGAAGCAGCCGGACGCCATTCGCCACGGCTGAGACGCGCGCTGTCGCGACGGTGAGATCGGCCTCGGCGAGATCAAGCTGCTATTGCATGCTCGTAGTAAGGCTGCTGCCTGTCATCCAGGATGGCTTGCAGCTCCGCCGTACTTCGGCCTTCGGGAGTCAGCCATCGCCCCACGTTAGCGGGTTGGATATTGACGATGCAGCGATCATGTCCCGCTGCCGCAACTTCGGCGGGCGGCTCATCAGTGACGGCAGCAAAAGACCGGATCTCACCTTCAGTCGGGCTCGTCCATGCACTGTACAAACACGCGATCAGCATCGTTTGAGCTGGCCGCGGATTGAAGTGCAGCACCACGTTCTTTCCCTCGCGCTCTACGTTCTCAAAGAAAGAGCTCACGAGCATCAACGCGTGTGAATGACCGAATTCATTGCGCCAGAACTTCTCGAGGTTATCGCGACGAGCGTTGTACAGGCCGGGATACTTGCGGTCGACGAACTCGGGAGAACCCTTCTGACGCAAGTGATAACGCGCCAGTGTCAGCACGTTCACGCCGTTCGTGTTGACGATCACAGGAGCGTAGTGAAACGGAAAGATTCGTTGCTCGTCGAGGTTCAGATCGGGCGCTCGCAGCCGCGCCAGGCGTTCGCGATTCGCATCGATCTTTGCGGTCGCAATGCGAACTTCTTCCCTCGCCTTCTTGGTGTCCTTGCTTTGAAGTGAGCGCTCCGCATCCGCGAGTCGTTTGGCCTGCTTGAAAACATCCTGCTGCAACTGAGTTTCGGTCCTGGCCCGGTACTGCTCGATGAGGTCCTTCACTCGTTGCTCTTCAGGCGTATTCGGCCGATCGAAGTTTGCTTCGAAAGCTTTTGGAATCTTGATCCTGGGATCATTCAGTCGTCGCAGGAACATCGCCTCGGCCACGGCGTAGTCGACCGTGACATTCCACTCACGCATCATCTTCTTGATGCTTGCTTCGATTTGAGCTGAGTAACACATGGCGGAACTCATTTGATCAGATTGTGCCGTCAGCTTGCGTCAGCACTGATGTGCACTGATACGAGCAGAGACGCCGCAGTCAAACAGGTGAGTAACTGCCTGACTGCGTGACCGATCTCGCGCGAGCAGCTCAGAGCTTGCGCAGCCAGATATTCCGATAGCGCACCTCATGAGAATGATCCTGCAATCGCAGAGGCATATCGCCGTGAGGTCTGTAGCTCGGTGTGCCGATATACGTCGTGGCGCCTTTGAGCGAAACGTTGTTTTGCACCAGCACGCCGTTGTGCAGAACGGTCACGCGAGCAGGTGAGACCAGCGAGCCATCGCCTGCAAAGCGCGGCGCGGTGAACACGATGTCATAGACCTGCCAGGTTTCCGCAGGCAGCGTCGCATTCACCAGTGGCGGGAACTGCTTGTAGATAGAGCCCACCATGCCATTCACGTAGGTTTTGTTTTCGTAGTTATCGAGAACCTGCACCTCGTAGACATCCTGCAAGAAAATGCCACTGTTGCCCCGATCCTGGTTCACTTTGTCGGGAGGCAGCTTGGGCGTGCGCCATTCGACGTGCAGTTGCACGTCACCAAAACTTTCCCTGCTCTGAATATCGCCCGTGCCGGGTGCGATCACCAGTTCGCCGTTATCGACTCGCCACTTCGCATCGCCACCACCGTTCGCACTCTTCCATGAATTCAAATCTTTTCCGTCAAACAACACGATCGCATCTGACGGAGCTGCGCCTGGCGTTGCACCCGGAGTGACTTTCGGCGGGACCGGGAACCAAACCTCTGTCACCTTAGGATCCGGAGGCATGTCATCCTCGTTCGTGAGTGGACGGATCTGAATGTTGCGATAGAAAACTTCAGCAGCCTCTGCCTGCAACGCAATCCGCCCGTGATCAAGCTTCACCCAATTGTTCGTAGCGGGATCCCAAGCCTTGATATCCGCTACACGCATGTTCACCACGCCATTCACAATGTGCGTCGCGCGATCGCCGCGAACGATCACCTCGAGCTTGTTCCAGCCCGGATACTCATTCACGCGACTATGCCGGTTGCGCTCGTTCTTGCCTTCGTGCCCGACGATGACAGGAACACCGCCGTCTTCGGGCAATGCGTAAAGGCCAGTCTTCGGGTTGACGAAGCTCGACACTTGAGAAGACACGGCCCACAAATCGCCGGTGTCGCCTTCCTCGATCTGCGCTTCTACGGACGCGGGCCAGTCACTCGGACGATCGCGGTACACGTGATAGAGAAGGCCCGCGTCGCGAACGAGTTCCAGCCGCGGGGCGAACTTTTTCTCGCCCCATTTGTATTCAAGGCTCAGGCGATAGTCTTTGTAGTCCGCCTTCGTCACCAAGCACGCGTTGGGTTGGGCCGTTCCTGCAGTTTCATCGCGATAAGCGTGAATCTCGCCATTCTCAACCTCGAACAGACTCGCGGCTGGCGGTGCTCCATCCGGTGCCTTGGAGGTGTAATCGACAATCCAGCCATTCAGATTCTTGCCATTGAAGAGAGGCTTCCACGCAGCTGAGTTGTCTGCGGCGTTCACCGCGAGGCTCGCGAGGCAAAGGCCCGAGCACAGTAATCGATGCGTCCAGTTCATTGTTGTCCCCCAAAAAATGAAATGCTTGTTCTGTCAGCGAGTCATGGTTCAAGCGCTCACTCGTGCGTTGCTGGGAAGTTTCGCAACGTGTAGTACGCGTTCAATTGTGCGGGCGCGTTTGATTGGAAGAGCGTTTGCGCTCCGAGCTTCGCGTGATAGACACGAGGAGTCTGCTGGGGATGAACCTTCTTCTGCTCGAGCGAACCCAGCACAATCGAAACCGATTTTCGATCAGGACTCACGGTCAGCGCGGTGACATCTTCTGCATGAAGATCGAGCTCGTCCGAGCCATAGTTAGGCGCATCGCGATACGTCCATGACTCGAGTGCGAAGGCCGCACGCAAGCTCTCTTCGGTGACGTTCGATGCAAGTGGTTGAGTGAGGTCGATGCGGAACCCGGTTGGCGTTGCGAGCATGGCGACGATCTGCGGAGCAACCGTCTTGCCATCCCAGCGAACATGCTGAAGGCTTGCGACCTTGCCACCTTTGGCCTGCCATCCGCGTCCCGTCTGTCCCAACAACAGACTGCCATCGCGCAAGAACACCGGACGCATCACGCCAGATTCCAATCCTTCGAAGAATGGCATGACACTGCCTTCCTCGATTCCATCGACCTTCTGCATCACGACGCGCAACAGGTTCGACTGCGTCTGATCTCCCATCAGAATCTGTCCCGCAAACGGACCGAAGTTCGCTTGCGTGATCCACGCAGGATTGCCTGGCGAATTCGCAACTCGGTTGTGAGGGAACAGAATTGCAGGTTGTTCCTTTCGACCGAGCACCTGCGTCCATTGAATCTCCGGGGAGTCCGGCGTCATGCCAGGCAAGTCCACCAGTCCGGCAGGATGCCCATAGAATTTGTCCTTCTTGAGCTCGTACATTTTCGAAGTGCCGACGAAATCACCTTGATTGTCCGTGTACCACACTCGCCCGTCGGGGCTTACACCGAGACTCGCGGGACTTCGCAGACCATTCGCGAACAGTTCGAACTTGCCGCTCGGATCGACTCGCACGGCCCAGCCATCGAACCCGCCCCACGTGCCCATGACCTTGCCACCCGCCGTGTAAAAACCGTCGGTGCCGTCGTGCGAAAGATTAATCGTGAAATAGTAGGAACCGTCGGCCGTGCGCACGGGGCCGTGCATGTAGGAGTGATAGTTGCTGTGAAACGAATGCGCATCGAAGAGCGTCTCGTATTTGTCCGCGATGCCATCGCCATTGGTATCGCTGATTCGAGTGAGTTCTGCTTTTTGACCTGCGACAACGGTAAGGCCCTTGGCGTCTTCCGCGACGACGCCCAAGCTGTCGAACAGACCTTCAGCGAACAGACGCCATTCGCCTTTGACGAGACGCCAGATGCCCGCTGTTCGAGTTGCGACAACGAGCGTGTCGTCCTTCGTCAATGAGAGACCCAACGCTTCGAACAATTGATCGCGGCCGTAGTTGTCCTTTGGCGGATAGTAGTTCTCGACGCTGTAGCCCGCCGGCAACTCCGCCGTGGCTGCTGTTTTGACGAGCGGAGCCTGTTTGTAGCTGTACTTCGAAGGCTCTGGTCTCCAGGGCTTCTCGGCGAGAACGGCTTTGCCACGCAGAGTCGCATTGAGCTTTCCAGGTTGGAGAGTCCATCGATCGGCTGTCAGCGTGCCCGCACTGACGCTCGCATCTTTGAAAAATTGTGGATTGA
>JBJMWN010000080.1:0-6260 GCA_045810085.1 Povalibacter sp.
AGCGCAGATAGAACTGCAATTGCCCGCATCTATCACTGGCTTGTTCCAGGGCGTGCTGCTGTTCTATCTGCTCGCCGCGGATTTGTTCATCACCTATCGTCTGCGACGCGTGCATCGTCCGACTCAGCCCGCCAGCGCAATCGAAACATCACAGACAGTGCAGGCACAGACGTAATCATGGACGCGTGGATCCCAATCGTTGCGAGTACGGTGGCAGCTGCAACGCCACTCATCATCGCAGCGCTGGGTGTGCTCATCAGCGAGCGTGCGGGCGTTCTGAATCTGGGCGTCGAAGGCATCATGCTTGTCGGTGCTGTGACTGCATTCGCAGTCGGCACGATGACGGGCAGTCTGTTCGTTGGCTACGTTGCCGCGATCGCGGCGGGCATCGCACTCGGTCTGTTGTTCGCATTCCTCACCCTGACGTTGCAGACCAATCAAGTTGCGACCGGCCTCGCAATGGCGTTATTCGGCGTGGGATTGAGTGCTTTCCTGGGCAGGTCTTTCGTCGGCATGCCGATCGATCGTGTGCCGAGCATGGAGATTCCGCTGCTGAGTGCGATCCCGTTCATCGGCCCGCTACTGTTTCGCTACGACGCCGTAGTGTATCTCTCGATCGGGTTGTATTTCGCGGTCTCCCGTTTTCTGAATCGCTCGTCGGCGGGCCTGCGTTTGCGAGCGATCGGTGAGTCACCGCAGGTTGCTCATTCGCTTGGTTACCCAGTAATTCGCATTCGATATCTCGCGGTCATGTTCGGCAGCGCCATGAGTGCGGTTGCGGGTGCGTATCTGTCGACGGCACTCACTCCCATGTGGGTCGAAGGGATGAGCGCCGGTCGTGGCTGGATCGTGCTGGCGCTGGTGGTGTTCGCCACCTGGCGTCCGCTGCGCGTGCTGTTGGGTGCTTACCTGTTTGGCGGAGTCACTGTGCTGCAACTGCATGCGCAGGCTTTCGGCATTGCAGTACCTAGCCAGTTCCTCTCGATGCTTCCGTACGCAGCAACGATCGTGGTGCTGGTGATCATCTGCCGCAATCCGAAAACCATTCTGCTGAATCAACCGGCATCGCTCGGTCGCAGCTTCCACCCGAACGGCTGAGCGTGCATGGAAGCTTATCTGGTTGATTGGTTGAGTCTGCTGGGCCGATGGCTGCATCTGATCGTCGGCATCGCCTGGATTGGCGCGTCATTTTATTTTGTGTGGCTCGACAATCATCTGCTCACGCCTGCGCTGAAGAGTTCTGCAGATGCAGGTGTCGCAGGCGAACTGTGGGCCGTGCATGGCGGTGGGTTCTATCACTCGCAGAAGTATCGTGTGGCGCCAGCGACATTGCCGCCCACACTGCATTGGTTCTATTGGGAAGCCTATTCCACCTGGCTTTCCGGCTTCTTTTTGTTGTCTCTCCTGTATTACGGACAGGCTGAGATCTATCTGATCGATCCTTCCGTCGCGGCACTGACCAAACCGATTGCTATTGCTACTGGACTTGGCTTTCTCGCCGGCACCTGGGTGATCTATGACTTTCTATGTCGCTCATCCCTCGGTCGCAACGAACGAGCCTTAAGCGTTGCCATCGCAGGATTGCTAGCGCTCGAAGCCTGGGCGCTCTGTCATCTGTTCAGTGGACGCGGCGCATTCATCCAGTTCGGCGCGGCGTTGGGAACGGTGATGGTCGCGAACGTGTTCTTCGTCATCATTCCCGGCCAACGCGAGTTGGTGAAGGCCAAGCAGGAGCATCGTGAACCGGATCCGGTGCACGGTGTGCGCGGCAAACAGCGTTCGGTGCACAACACCTACTTCACGCTACCGGTGCTCTTCACCATGATCAGTCATCACTATGCGATGACGTATGGCGCCACGCACAACTGGCTGGTGCTCATCACGATGTGCATCGCGGGTGCGGCAATCCGCACCTGGTTCGTCGCGCGACACAAAGCACACGAGCGTGGCGGACGAACATCCCCGCTGCCTATCGCGGTCGGTGTGAGTGCACTCGCAGTCGTTGCCTTCGCCCTGGCGCCCGCTCAATCCAGATCGATTGCCTCCGAAGCATCGCAATCACAAAGTTTCGATCAGATCGCAGTCATCTTCCGCGAGCGCTGCCAGCCGTGCCATTCGGCCGCGCCAACGCAACCAGGATTCGTTACGGCACCGAATGGGATTCTGCTGGATTCGCATGAGCACATCGAAGCGCGACTGACACAAACGCGTCAGCAGCTCAGCAATCACACGATGCCGATCGGCAATCTCACGGGCATGACGGAAGAGGAACGCGCTGCGGTCATCACATGGATCGATCATGGCGCGCCCCGCTGAACGCACCGCACATCGCGCGTCGATCCTGACCTTTCGTTCGGATCCCGGCGAGAGCGACGATGCCGGGAGCTTCGACTACTGGCCCGATGGTGTGCTCGTCGTCGCCAACGGGAAAGTTGAAGCGGTGGGCGCGGCGAGCGATCTGCTGGCGTCGCGCAATGTGCAGGACCTGACAGAACACCGTGATTCGCTGATCATTCCGGGCTTCATCGACACTCACATCCACTTTCCGCAAACGGATGTGATCGCCTCAGGCGGCCGCAGTCTGCTCGAATGGCTGGAGCGCTATACGTTTCCCGCTGAAGCCCGATTCGTGGATCGCGAGCACGCGAGTGAAGTCGCGGAGTTTTTTCTCGATGAACTGCTCGCGAATGGCACGACGACAGCGCAAGGTCTGGGGACGATGCACGCGGAGGCTACCGATGCATTCTTCGAGAGTGCAGCACGCCGTTCCCTGAGGATGATTGCCGGAAAAGTTTTGATGGATCGGCATTCGCCGGAGAATCTGCGCGACACTGTGGATCAAGGCGAGCGCGACACGCGTGAGCTCATCGACAAGTGGCACGGCAAGGATCGCCTGCACTATGCGATCACGCCACGTTTTGCGCCCACTTCGAGCGATGAGCAACTCGCGAGTGCCGGACGCATCGCTGCCGAATACCCGACCGTGTATGTGCACAGTCATCTCGCAGAGAATCATGAAGAGATCGCGTGGGTGCGAAAGCTGTTTCCGGACTGCGATACCTACACCGAGGTCTACGATCGGTTCGGCTTGCTGCGAGATCGCGCGACCTATGCGCATTGTCTGCACCTTGACGCGCTCGATCGACGGCGTCTTGCCAACAGCGGCGCCACTGCGGCGTTCTGCCCCACTTCCAATCTGTATTTGGGAAGCGGCCTCTTCGATATCGAGGCTGCCGATGCTGCAGGGCTGAAATTCTCTCTTGCCACGGATGTCGGCGGTGGCAGCAGTTTCAGCATGCTGCGGACGATGGGCGAGGCATACAAAGTCGCACAGCTGCGTCACCAGCGTCTCACCCCATTGCGCGCGTTCTATCTCGCGACACTGGGTGGCGCGCGAGCGCTCGGCCTGCAAGATCGAATCGGTCATCTCGCGCCTGGAGCCGAAGCCGACTTCGTCGTGCTCGATCTCAATGCGACGCCCTTGCTCGCCCGTCGTAACGCTCAATGCAAATCGCTGAGCGAAAAGCTTTTGCTCGCGATGATTCTGGGCGATGACCGCAGCATCGCAGCCACGCATATCCTGGGGCAACGAGTGACACGATCAACATGAATTACCCTCGCGATCTGATCGGGTATTCGCGAATGCCTCCGCATGCACGTTGGCCAGGCAACGCGCGCATCGCGCTTCAGTTCGTGTTGAACCATGAAGAAGGTGGCGAGAACTCGGTGCTGCATGGCGATGGAGCGTCTGAAACCTTTCTGTCCGAGATCATCGGCGCGCAGGCGTTTCCCATGCGCCATCTCAGCATGGAATCGCTCTATGAATATGGTTCGCGCGCGGGTCTGTGGCGCGTGTTGAGAGCCTTCGAGCGACGCAATCTACCGTTAACCATCTTCGCAGTGGCGAGTGCACTTCAGAGACACCCCGACGCAGTCGCAGCTTTTCGTGAGCTCGGGCACGAGATCGCATCGCATGGGCTGCGCTGGATCAGCTATCAACAGATCGACGAAGCCACTGAGCGTGCTCACATGCGCGAAGCGGTTGCGATTCTCAAGGAGCTTACAGGGGATGCGCCTCTGGGCTGGTACACCGGCCGCGACAGTCCCAACACTCGCCGCTTGCTGATCGAACATGGCGGCTTTGTCTACGACGCTGACTCGTATGCCGATGATCTGCCCTATTGGACGCGTGTCGAAACGAGCAAAGGACTGGTGTCGCACCTGGTCGTGCCCTACACACTCGACACCAACGACATGCGATTTGCAACGGCTCAAGGATTCAATTCCGGAACACAGTTCTTCGACTATCTGAAAGACGCGTTCGACACGCTCTATGCTGAAGGCGATCCGGCGGGCCTGGATCGACCCAAGATGTTGTCCATCGGACTTCACAGTCGCATTGTCGGACGCCCCGCACGCATCGCGGCTCTCGAAAGATTTCTCGATTACGTGCTCGCGCGTGAAAAGGTCTGGATCTGCAGACGCATCGACATCGCGCAGCATTGGATCAACACCTATCCGTACCCGGTGCAGCCGTGATTTCGATCGAAGAACTGAATCGCGCAGTGCCTGAAGCATTCGTCGAAGCACTGCAGGGAATCTTCGAGCATTCACCCTGGGTCGCGGAGGGGGCCGCATCGATGCGCCCGTTTCATTCGCGCATTCAACTCCATCAGGCACTGTGCGCAACAATGCTGGCTGCTGACCCGCAGACACAGCTCGAACTCATTCGTGCACACCCCGAACTCGCCGGCCGGGCTGCGGTTCGCAAGCAACTGACAGCCGAGTCGGGTCGCGAGCAGAAAGGCGCAGGACTGGAGTCGTGCACGGCTGAAGAATTCCGGCGCCTGCATGAGCTCAATGCAAGCTATCGCGAAAAATTCGATTTCCCGTTCATCCTCGCAGTGCGCGGACACACGCCCGGCTCAATCATCGAAGACATGGAACGTCGGCTCGACAACACGCTTGAAGTGGAGCACCAGACAGCACTCACACAAATCGGGCGCATCGCAGGCTTTCGTCTTGCCGAACGTGTGAGCTCGCCTGCGGGAGCCGAGATCATGTCGATGGTCGATCAGCTCGCGTCATTTTCCGAGCAGCAGGATGCGCTGACGTGCTCGTTCTTGTCTTCAGCGCATCGCGCAGCAGCGCAGTGCATTCGCGACTGGATGCTCGCTGCTGGCATGGATGCGCAGATCGATGCGATCGGCAATGTCGTCGGACGGCTGCATGCAGACGTTCCGCATGCGAAAACGCTGATCACAGGCTCGCATTACGACACAGTGATCGATGCCGGTAAGTACGACGGACGACTCGGCATCGTGCTTCCGATCGTGGTCGCGACCGCCTTACTTCACAAAGGCCTGTCGTTGCCGTTCGATCTCGAAATCGTCGCGTTCGCCGATGAGGAAGGTGTTCGTTTCAAATCCACTTTCCTGGGCAGCAGTGCATTGGCCGGAAGCTTCGATACTTCCCTGCTCGATCAGATCGATAGCGAAGGCATCACGCTCCGGCAAGCACTCGAATCCGCGAAGCTCGATGCAGCAAAAATTTCGAGCCTGGCACGAGATCCCGCTCGCCTTCTCGGATTCGTTGAAGTGCATATAGAGCAAGGCCCGGTCCTGCTCGACGAGAATCGCGCGCTCGGAGTGGTGACTTCAATCGCCGGCAGTGTGCGATATGCAGTTTCGATCGTCGGTCAGGCCGGCCACGCCGGAACAGTTCCCATGAACCTGCGACGAGATGCCGCGACCGCGGCGGCAGAGATCGTTCTGGCAGTCGAAAAGCGCTGCTCTGGCATCCCGGGTCTCGTGGGAACGGTCGGAAAGCTGAATGTTCCGAACGGCGCGATCAACGTGATCCCTGGAAGGTGCGATCTGACGATCGACTTGCGTGCACCCGACGATTCGATTCGCGATGCAGCGCTGCGTGACGTGCTCAGTGACATCGAACGGATCGCGAATCGCCGCGCTGTGATCGTCGAGTCTCACAAGATGATGCAAGCGGCAGCGGCACCCTGCTCCACTGGCATGCAAGCGCGATTCAGCCAGAGCATTCGATCGGTGACAGGTGAACCCAATCCCCGCCATCTGCCCAGTGGTGCGGGACACGACGCCATGAAAATGGCCGAGATCACAGAGGTGGGCATGCTGTTCGTTCGTTGCGGCAACGGCGGCATTAGCCACCATCCGGATGAAACGATGACTACGACGGATGCGGAATTGGCTGCACGCACATTCGAACACTTCCTGCTGAACCTT
>JBJMWN010000081.1:0-21489 GCA_045810085.1 Povalibacter sp.
ACGCGCGAAACCTCGTGCGAGTGAGCTTTCGTGAAAGCGGTGGACAGTACCAGTTGAGTGTCGACGACGATGGACCGGGCATTCCAGAATCGGATCGACTGCGCGTGTTCGAATCGTTCGTGAGGCTGGACCAGCCTCCCGGCGATGAAAAAGGATTCGGGCTCGGTCTCGCCATTGTTCAGCGAATGGTGCAGTGGCACCACGGCACCGTAGCCGCTGAGGAATCGGATCTCGGCGGTGCGCGCTTCAGGGTTCAGTGGCCAGTTTGCTGAGCAAGAAGCAGCCGCAAAGAACATCGCTGACTTCCGCCAGACACTCTCTTGTTCGGCTAAAGCGGACCCACAATAGGAAAATCTTCACTTACTCTTTCCTCATGCGAACGAAAGGAATGCTCACCCCGCCGCCGACGGGATACTGAACGTTTTCCTCTGCAACGTAGCCGCACACTTGATACAGGCGCACGCCAGGTAAGGTCGCCATCATTTCGAATCGTGTGAAGCCGTGAGCACGTGCCGCGCGCTCGCATTCCTCGAGTATTGCGCGACCGATGCCACGCCGGGCGAAATCAGGGTCGATGAAGAACGCACGAATCTTCGCCGGATCGGTGTTCGGATCCAATTCTCCCGCTTCACGATCGATACGCGCGTCGCCACCGAACAATGTCTTGCGATGACTCCATCCACCGCACCCCACGATCTTGTCGTCCAACTCGGCAACGAAGTAGGTGCGGTCGCGGATCAGCTGCGTATCAACGCCGAACGCACCGCGCAGAGCGCCTTCAACCTGTTCGCTGGTGTAATCGCCTTTGCTCAGTTCCCTCGCTGATCTCGCAATCAGCTTCTCGAGCAAAGGTTTTTCTTCCAACGTGGCTGGGCGAATATGAAGTGGCATGGCGTTCGACAAGCTGAGTCGCTGCAGTTTCACACAGCCCTCTGCCGACGGAACAGATGCCACCTTCGAAAAGATGCGGCACGCGAAATCAGACGCTGGCTTGAGGAGGGTTCCGAGAAAAGCGATGCCGGCAAACCCGGAGCTGGTGTAGCCTCGCCTGATGAATTCAATGGCGGCCGAGCCCCTCACGATTCAGATCGACGCCTCGCAAAGCGTCGATGCACTGTATGGTCCTGCGACAAATCCGAAGGCTTGTCTGGTGCTTGCTCACGGTGCTGGCGCCGGAATGACGCACTCGTCCATGGTCACGCTGGCGAGCGAACTGCAAGAGCTCGGCATCAGCACTCTGCGCTATCAGTTTCCCTACATGCAGCGAGGCTCGAAGCGAACGGACGCGCCGCCGATCTGTCACGCCACGGTCAGAGCCGCGGTTCAAACCGCCTCGAAACTCGCGCCATCGCTGCCCTTGTTTGCGGGCGGGCGCTCATTCGGGGGACGCATGACCTCGCAGGCGCAAGCATTGCAACCGCTACCGAACGTGCGCGGTCTGGTGTTCTTCGCTTTTCCTTTGCATCCAGCAGGCAAGCCCTCCGATGAACGTGCAGCACATTTAGACAGCGTGCGCATTCCGATGCTGTTTCTGCAAGGCACGAACGACGACCTCGCATCACTCGACCTGTTGCAACCTGTCATCGCACGCCTGGGTTCCCTTGCCACACTCAAGCTGCTCGATCGTGCCGATCATTCGTTTCACGTGCCTGCACGCAGCGGCCGTCGCGACGCCGACGTGCGACAAGAAGCACTGAACACAACACTCGGCTGGATGATCTCAGCCGGCGCATCGTCCTGATCGAATCGAGCATGCACGATCATGAGCGAAGATCCCCAGTACCGACGCAAGCTCTGGATCGTGATGGGCGTTGTGATCTCGTTCTGTGCACTGATCGCGCTGGTCATCGCCTTGTTGATGAACCACGTGATCACATTTCAAATGGCCTTGCTGTCGCTGGTCGCGCTATTCGGCCTGTATTGCGGGTTCGGTGTTTTGATCGCGATCTATAGATTCGTCGGCAAGCTCGAGTAATCGCACCTGCAAGCAAGCATGAAGCGGCCGTTAGAAAAATACGCAGCCAAGCGCAAGTTCACCAAGACACCCGAGCCGGCTCCGAAGGTCGTCGACCGCAAAGGTCCTTTGCTTTTCATGGTGCAGAAGCACGCTGCACGGCGACTCCACTATGACTTCCGACTCGAACTCGACGGCGTCCTGAAATCTTGGGCGATCCCTAAAGGTCCTTCGTTACAGGTCGGTGAAAAGCGCCTGGCCGTTGAGGTCGAAGATCATCCTTTCGATTACGCCTCGTTCGAAGGTGTGATCCCCGAGAAGGAGTACGGCGCGGGCAACGTGATCGTCTGGGACTGCGGCGTGTACTCGCCGGATGAAGGCGGAAAGTATTCTTTTGCAGATCGCAGCGAAGCCGAGGATCGACTTCGACGCGAGCTGGCCAACGGCAAGCTCAGCATTTTTCTGCGTGGAGAAAAGTTGAAAGGCTCCTTCGCGCTGGTGCGCACGTCCACTGAGAAGCAATGGCTGCTGATCAAACACAAAGACCGGTTCGCAGGCGTCGACACATTGCTCGCGCAAAACACCTCCGTGCTTTCTGGCGTGACCCTCGATGAAATCGCATCGGCAGAAGCACGTGAGCGCATGTCTGCAAACCTGCTTGCGCCGACAGGACCGGAAGAAGAAATGCCCGCGCAGGTTCTTCCAATGCTCGCCGATTCAGGCGATGAGCCGCGTTCACACGCAGACTGGATGTACGAACCGAAGCTCGATGGCTATCGCGTGATCTCGTACATCGAAGGTGAGACTGTCTTCCTGCAATCCCGCCGTGGATTGGATTTGACACCGCTCTTCCCCGAACTCGTCCTCGAACTCAAAGATCAGCACATCGAGAGCATGATTCTGGACGGCGAGATCGTCGCGCTCGACAAGGATGGCCGGCCCTCATTCAACGCTCTGCAGAATCGAGCGCAGGTGAAGGGTGCAAAAGAGCTCGCCACCGCACAACGCGAATCACCAGTCATTTATCTGTGCTTCGATCTGCTGCATTTCGCTGGATTGAATCTGCGTAACGCCACTTATCTAGAGCGCCGACGCTATCTCACGCAATGTCTGTTGCCCTCCGCTCACGTTCAGCTGGTTCACACCTCGCCCAACGCGGAGCAGCTCTACGAAGCATCGCTCAAAAGCGGCTTCGAAGGCATCGTCGCCAAACGCAAAGAAGGCACTTATCAACCCGGCAAGCGAACTGCGAACTGGGTGAAGTTCAAATCCACCCAGACGGCCGAGTTCGTAGTGGGTGGTTACACGCAAGGTCGTGGTGGCCGCGGTGCGCTCGGCGCATTGGTCCTCGGCTATTTCAAAGGAAACGAGCTTCACTACGTCGGACACAGCGGCTCGGGGTTCAACGATCAAGCGATCGACGAAACGCTCAAACGCGCGGCAGAGCTCAAAACGAAATCATCACCTTTCGTCACGAAGCCGCCGCTCAATGCACCCGTCACCTGGTTGAGGCCCGAAATGGTTGCGGAAATTCGGTTCGACAGCTGGACACCCGATGGGCATCTGCGCAGTCCTGTGTTCCTGCGACTGCGTGACGACATTGAGCCAGACAGCATTCGCAGCGGGCCAGAGAAGAAGCGACCCACAGCCAAGCCGACACGAACACCCTCGAACGAAGTCGAAGGCATTCTCGAGCAACTCAATGCGAAGACTCAGTCACTTGATCTGAATGTGGGCGACGCCAAAATCCGTGTGACCAATCTCGATCGCGAATACTGGCCAGCAGACAAGAATGCGAAGCTGCCTGCACTCACGAAGCGAGATCATTTGCGATATCTCGCGCGCGTGGGCCGTTTCATGATTCCGCATCTGCGCGATCGGCCACTCACCATGATCCGCATGCCCGAAGGCATCGATGGTGAACGGTTTTTCCAGAAGCACTGGGAACAGGCCAAACCCGATTTCGTCGAAACCATCACCGTGTACTCCGAACACAACGAAGGAGCGCACGACTACATCCTGGGCAACAACCTGCCAACCCTGCTCTGGCTGGGGCAGGTCGGCACGCTCGAATTTCACGTGTGGCACTCGCGCGCGAAGCTCGCGCCCGATGCGACCAGCAAAAGCGACGACTACTCGAGCTCCATCGAAAGCATGGAAGCCTCAGTGCTGAACTATCCCGACTACCTGGTCTTCGACATCGATCCCTACATCTACTCCGGCAAGGAGCCCAAGGGCGCGGAACCCGAACTCAATAAGAAGGGTTTTGCCATGGGTAAGCGCGTGGCGTTCTGGATCCATGAGGTTTTGAAGCAGATGTCGTTGACGGCACGCGTCAAAACCTCGGGCAAGACAGGCCTGCACGTGTTCGTGCCCATCGATCGGACTGTTACGTTCGATGAGGCTCGGCACCTATGCGAAATGGTCGGGCGGCACGTGATGCAGGCTCATCCCAAGGACATCACCATGGAATGGGCCATCGTGAAGCGCACGGGCAAGATCTTTATCGACTACAACATGAATGTCCGGGGCAAGACTCTCAACGTGGCCTACTCCCCGCGAGGTGTTCCGGGCGCTCCAGTCTCGATGCCGCTCACCTGGGAGGAGCTGGAGGCCGCTGAACCGATGCACTTCACCATGCGAAATGTGCTGGAGCGCTTGGAAAAGGCCGGGGACCGGTGGCATGATGTTCTCTCGGTAAAACAGAACCTTGCGAAGGTCTTCGGAAGTAACGGTCGAAAATAGGTGGGTAAGCGGTCGGTCTTGGGGTGGCTCAGACGTCTTAACCCCCGAGACCTGAAAAGGACTTGAGATGGGGACAGTCCCCATTTCCCGCTGATCAGAAAACGGGGACAGTCCCCACGACTCATATAAGAGGCAGACATGGCCGCACGTTCAATCGGTTCACTGACCATCTCCTTTGGGCTTGTCGCAATTCCGGTGAAGCTCTACTCGGCCACGCAGTCGAGCAGCAGCATCTCCTTCAATCTGCTTCACAAGGGCTGCGGCTCACGGCTGAAGCAGCAGTACATCTGCCAGAAGGAAGGCGTCGTGGTTGAACGCGACGAGATGGTCAAAGGTTACGAATTTGCCAAAGACCAGTACGTGCAGTTCACCGGCGAAGAGATCAAGCAACTCGAAGAGGTCGGCACACATTCAGTCGATATCTCCGAGTTCGTTCCGATCGAGTCGATCGATCCGGTGTACTTCGACAAGACTTACTACCTCGCACCAGACAAAGGTGCTGCAAAGCCTTATGCGTTGCTCAACGAGGCGCTGAAGGAAACCAAGCGCTGTGCAGTGGCTCGCTGGGCCTCGCGCGGCAAGTCATACATCGTGGCGCTGCGCCCGGTGGGCGATGTGCTCACGATGCAGCAACTCTACTTCGCGACTGAAGTCCGTCCCGCGACTGAAGTGGATGTGGCGAAGCCTGACGTCAAACCTCAGGAATTGAAGCTGGCACGTCAGCTCATCGAGCAACAGACCGCGACAGACTTTGATCCGAATGCCTACACGGATGATGTGCGCGCGCGAGTCGAAGCTGCCATACAGAAGAAAGTCGAAGGCCAGGAAATTTCTGTCGCCGAAGCGCAGCCCGAAAGCAGCGGCAAGGTC
Source organism: Povalibacter sp. (assembly GCA_045810085.1). Taxonomy (GTDB): domain Bacteria; phylum Pseudomonadota; class Gammaproteobacteria; order Steroidobacterales; family Steroidobacteraceae; genus Steroidobacter. The sequence continues at coordinate 5,570 of JBJMWN010000081.1, forward strand.
ATCGATCTCATGGAAGCGCTGCGTGCAAGTCTGGAAAAGACGGAAGCAGCGAAAGAATCCGCATCGAAACTGGGACCCCGCAAGGCGCCGAAGCGCGTGGAGCAGGTCGCCAAGGCTCCGCGCAAGGCCGCGAAGAGATAAGTTCGGGTCGGCATTTGTAAGAGGACTGCGTTGTTCCAGGAATCGCTATCCTGTCAACCCTGTGGCCCGCGTGGAGATCTTCTCTTACAGTGGGCGCCACCGATGCAGACCTATAGCGCCAACGACATCGAGCGAATTCTGCGGCTGACCCGCAGCACCTTGCGCGCGCTCATCAAGAACGGTTTCGTCAAACCCGAGCGGGGTCCGCGCCGCGAACTGAGATTTTCATTCCAGGATCTGATCGTCCTGCGTACCGCTCGCGCGCTGATCGAAGCCAAAGTCCCGCGACGCCGGATCAATCAGTCGCTGAAAGATCTACGACGTCACCTGCCTGAAGAAGCGCCGCTGTCTGGTCTCAGCATCAGCGCGGTGGGCGATCAGGTCGTCGTCCGCGAAGGCAAGAATCATTTCCACGCCGACAGCGGTCAGTACGTGCTCGGCTTTGACGTGAGCATCGAAGCCGGCGTACTGCGAGTTGTCGAACGTCAGCCCGAAACGGCAAAACCGATACCTGCCGCCGCAGAAGACCAGACTGAAGATCTGTTCGATCAGGCGCTCGAACTCGAAGAGCAGGATCCGCGCCAGGCTACCGCCGCCTACGCGCGAGTCATCGATGCGGATCCGGAGAACTGCGCGGCCTGGATCAACTGGGGCCGCCTGCTGCATGAACAGAATCAAACGCGCGAGGCCGAAAAGGTTTACGAACGCGCGCTGGAGCAATGCGGGCCCGACCCCGTGCTCATGTTTAATTTCGGTGTGCTGCTCGAAGACCTTGGCCGCACGGGTGCTGCGGTCGATGCGTACCAGGCAGCGATCACCGAAGATCCGAATCTCGCGGACGGCCACTTCAATCTTGCCCGCCTCTACGAAGTCCTGGGCAAACCGCAGCACGCGATCCGTCATCTCGGGCAGTATCGACGTCTGGTTCGAGAAGTCTGAATTAGAAATCGTGAGCGGGATCGTGAGGATTCCGCGCTGAAACTGATCACTGTGCGAGCGGGTGCTCGCGCCTCCTTAGCGCAGCGTCATATCGATCATTATTTTCAATGGCCATCTGGGTCGGCACCTCGGGTTACAACTATCCGGAATGGAAGGGCAGCTTCTATCCGCAACGGTTGCCTGCTGCCAAAATGTTGCCCTATTACGCGCAGCGGCTCTCCACCGTCGAGATCAACTACACGTACTACCGCATGCCGAATCAGAAGATTCTGCAGAGCTGGGATGACGCGACTCCACAGCAGTTCAAGCTGACGCTCAAAGCGCCCAAGCGCATCACGCACGACGCACGTCTGCGCAATTGTGCAGACAGTGTCAAGTTCTTCACGGACACCGCCATCAAGCTCGGACCCAAGCTGGGCGCCCTGCTCTTTCAATTACCACCAGCGTTCAAGCAGGATCTGCCGCTGCTCGACACGTTCCTGACGACCTTACCGCCTGGGACCTGTGCGGCTTTCGAATTTCGACACGGCTCATGGTTGAACGAAGAGGTCTACGCTCGTTTGCGGGAACGCAATCTGGCGTTGTGCGTCGCAGATAGTGAAACGATGGCCACACCCATCGTCATCACTGCCGAGTACGGATATTTTCGGTTACGCGACGAGGGTTACACGCCCGCGGAAATTGGCGAGTGGGCACGCAGGATTCGCGAATCGACGGCTCACTGCAAAGACGTGTATGTGTATTTCAAGCACGAAGAATCTGGCATCGGCCCGCAGTTCGCGAAGATCTTTACGGATGCTTTGGCTCTCGCCAGCGGGTAAAACAGCATCGGCGGATGGGGCGCGGTCGAACGTTTCTGAGGGTGAACAGTATGACGCTGATCCCGAAGATCGCACTCAGCTCTCATCGAAATGCACGCGTGATCACGGGTGCAACGGCACAGCAGCGGATGCAGACAGCCAGCGAATATGCGCAATCGGCAGGCATGAACCTGGTGCACGTCGATCTTTCACAAGTGATCAGCAAATACATCGAGGAAACGGAAAAGAATCTGGATCGTCTGCTCGATGAAGCTGAACGCACCAGCAGCATCCTGTTCTTCGATGAAGCCGATGCCATTTTTGGAAAGCGAACCGAAGTCAAAGATGCTCACGATCGCTACGCGAATCTGAGCAGCCATCTTGAAGTTGCGGTCGCGGACCGCGGTGTGCCCATTCTGATCGGCACATCATCGGATGAGAGCACGCTCGCTCAATCGATGACTTCCCTCGCCTCTCGTGGTCCGCGCAAATGGCCGCCGAGCTAGCGCTTGCCGATTGACCCCGGAAGTCAGCGCGCTGATGCAGCGACTACTCTCCGTAGCTCTCCACTCCAAGCTCGCGCAGGATCTTCACGCGCAAATCCTGAGCTTCCGGACTCGAGAGTTTGCGCGGGTGCGCAAAGGGCACTTCGAAGGAAGCCTGGATTCGGGTGGGTCGCGGCGACAGCACCATGATGCGATCCGCAAGATGGATAGCTTCCTCGACGTCGTGCGTAATCAGCATCACGGTGTGCTTCTCGATCGCAAGAATGCGGAGCAGCTCGTTGCGCATGCGCAGACTCATTAGAGCGTCCAGTGCCGAGAACGGTTCGTCCATGTAGAGCACTTCGGGTTTCACAACGAGCGCACGCGCGAGCTCCGCGCGCTTGAGCATGCCGCCCGACAACTCGTGCGGATAGCTTCTTTCGAAACCCTTCAAGCCCACGATCTCTGCGTAATGATCGGCGAGTTGCAACTTGTTATCCGGTGCGTGGCCATTGAGACCGAACATCAGGTTCTCTTGCACCGTGAGCCACGGAAACACCGAGCCGTGCTGCGAGATCAAAATGCCTTTGGCACTCGGCTTCGTCCGCGCGACGCCATCAATCAGAACGCCACCCGCATCGGGAGGCGTGAACCCCGCGATGATGTTCATGAGCGTCGACTTGCCGCAGCCCGAAGGCCCGACGATCGCGACGAATTCGCCGTCCCTCACTGAGAAGCTCACGTCATCCACGACCGGCAACGCACTGGTGCCGGCGCGAAAACCCTTGTGAAGATTTCTGACTTCGATCTTAGTGCGCATATCGCCACCGAACCATTTTGAGTCCTTCGAGCATGCGCATGAAGCCATCGAGCAAGAGACCAATGAGTCCGATAATGATCATGCCGGCGATCACGAGATCGTAGCGGTTACCAGCATTGCGCGAGTCCATGATCATGTAGCCCAGCCCTGAACGCAGCGCGATCATTTCTGCCGCGACTACGACGAGCCAGGCCACGCCCAGACCAATACGCATTCCCACGATGATTTGCGGGAGCACCGCGGGAATCACCACCTGTGTGAACAATGTGTAGCGCGAGACGCCGAAATTTTCTGCGGCTCGCAGATAGCGCTTTTCGATCGTGTGTACGCCGACGACGGTCTGCACGATCATCGGAAACACCGATGAGATGAAGATCAGAAAAATCGGTGACGCATTGCCGACGCCGAACCAGAGAATCGCAATCGGAATCCAGGCAATCGGCGAGATCGGTCGCAGGATCTGAAACAAGGGATTCAGCGTTGCGTAAGCACCGCGCACCCAGCCCATCCACAATCCCAGCGGAATCGCGACGATCACGGCCAGGAGGAATCCGCTGCCTACGCGCATCAGCGATGCACCGATGTGCATCCAGAGCGTGCCGTCCTTCATCAACTCAGCGGTACCCGTGACCACCTGCCAAGGTGACGGGAATATGACGCTGTGAGTCGTCGCAACCGCGACCCACCACAGCGCTATCAACATGATGAGCACACCCACGGCGGGAAGTGCCTGTTTCAAACTTTGCATGTCAACTCAACTAACGGATCTTAAAAGCTCACGCACTCGCCAACCGATGCGCCTCCACGGCGTCTGCGGATCGGGCTCGACGATCACAGTCATCTGCCCGCTTGCATGTGCAGTGCACGCGAACTGATAGTCCGATGCGACTTCGAACGGCAGCCGAAAACTCTGACCAGGCATCATCAACGCGGGGCCGAACGTCTGCGGCACATCATCGAGATTGCGCAGCAACAACACGTCCTTCATGCCGAGCGTCAGGCGAATGGTGTTCGGAAGTATTTCCACCTTGTCGCCCGCCATGCGCCGCGCCCAGGTACCTTTCGGAATCTCGAACACTTGCTCGCGAGACTGCGGTTGCTCGAGCGGCGCGAATGCAGCCCAGACAACCACTCCGATTGCCAAGCCGGCGAGCACGATCACACCCACGCGAGCAGCGCGACTTCTCACGATCAGCGCTCAGCCAGCAGCACGTTCAAGTCGTGCACGTAATCGCTCGGCGCATGACCGTACGGCATCAACGCGCGCAATACACCCTTGCGATCGATGAGATAGGTGTACGAAGAGTGCGCATAGGTGTAGTCGTTACCGAAAAGCTTCTTCTCGGCCTGAATGCCGTACGCGGAGCGCACCTTAGCGAGCGCATTCTCAGTACCACTGCCGCCCATGAACGTCGGATCGAAAGTGGCCAGATATTTTTTCATCTGCGCTGGCGTATCGCGCTGTGGATCGACCGTCACGTAGACGACCTGCACGTCCGAGGCAGCCGCGCCGAGATTTCTACGCGCCGCCGCGAGTGTGGCCAGCGTTGTGGGACAGACATTCGCACACGACGTGAAGCCGAATCCCAGCACCACGACTTTGCCTCTGAAACTGCCGAGCCGCAGTTCCTGTCCGTTCGAGCCCTGCAAGGTGAAATCAGGTGCCTGGCGTGGCGGATCAAACACGCCAGCCTTCAACGCAGATGGGTCGGCATGGACAACTCCGAACCACAACAGCGTGAGCGCGAGCAGCCGATTACGGCCAGCGCTCTCAGCCCGCTGATTGAAGATTCGTTTGATCATCGAAATTCAGTGGGCACGCGTGAGCAAGCACAACGTGCGATTGATCTTGTGATTGTCATAAGCGACGCGCACTAACTCATGACCCGCGCGCCATGGACCAAGTTATAGAGAGAGGGGCACGGGCCTGACAATCGCAGACCCATTGATTCTGGCTATGGCTGGCCCCCGCACTCTTCCTTACAGGGGAATCTGCCCTGCCTGCGCGTTCTTCGCGAAGCGCTCGTCCACATACTTCTCATAAGCGACAGGATGCTTGAGCGTGCCCGCCTCCATGGATAGCCGCATCAGCTCCTCGAATTCGGAACGGATCATGCGCAGATCGCCATAGGTCACGCGATCCGTCGGGTTCTCCATCACGAACCTGATGATCTTCGGATCCTGATTGAAGAAATCACGACCAGCGGCAATCTGAACCGCTTTCTCGCGGTTCGCTTGCTGCTGATCCAGCCACGCACCTGCGCCGAGAACTTGATTCACCAGGTCCTGCACCATCGCACTGTTCTCGGCGATCAACTCTTCGCGCACAGTCAGCACGCAGCAGATGTACCTGGGCCACTCATCCCGCGTCATGCGCAAAGGCCGTGCGTAACCTGCGCTTTGTGCTGCCGCACCGAACGGCTCACCCGTGCAGTACGCATCGACGGCATTTGCATAGAGTGCAGCGGGCATATCGGGAGGAGGCATCTCGACGATCTGGATCTGATCAACGTTCATGCCTTCCTGCGCCAGCATTTTGCGCAGGAACAGGAAATCCACGGCAAAACGGCTGGGAATCGCAATGCGCTTGCCTTCGAGCTGTTTGAAGCTGCGAATGTCCGAGTCGCTGCGCACCATGATCACCGCACCCGAGCGATGACCGAGCGACACGATCTTGACGGGAATGCCTTTGTCCGCGAGATCCATCACCAGCGGTGCGAGCATGTAAGCCGCCTGGATGCGGCCGGTCATCAACGATTCTTTGATCTCAGGCCAGCCGCTGTACTTGCTGTACGTGAATTCGTAGCGAGGCGCATTGGCCGGCGCGTTCTTGTTGGAAGCAGCCTTCGCGACGCAAGCGACCGGCAGCGTCAGATTGCACGTAACCGGCAATCCACCCACGATCAGTGAATTGGCTTTCGCTTCCGAACAGGACCAAAGCGAAGCGGGTAGCGAAGCTGCCGCCAAGCCTTGCAAGAAAGTTCTGCGATCCAGAAACGGTGTGCTCAAGGTTCTCACTCGAATGTGCGCCTGAGGCGCGTCAGCGTGGGGCGCATTCTAGTGAGGGAACCCTTGTGTGGGAAATTCCGGCCGAACTGACCGGCTGAGTGAATCATCATCACCCTCGCCATGGCTGTAACAATCAGCATCGCGAAGAACTCGAGCGGATGACGATGCGCACGGCGTGACTGAGATGCGACCTTGCAGCATCGATCAGGCAAGCAGGGAAAAAAATGGATCCCTGCGAGCCCGACCACTGCACTGCGGGTATTTGCGCCGCAAACAAATGCGCGAATCAGCCCGGCGGACCGTTCGCGTTGTGAGGAGCAGTTCTGAATCCGGGGTTGTGGATGACGGGGCGGCCGAGAGCCGCCCGGGAAAGAGAGGTCAGACAGCCCGTTTGGCTTCCAGCGCCTTGAGCGCGCTCTTGGGCGCAATCATTCGCCAGGCTCGTTCCAGCTGTTCAGCGAAATCGCCGCTGGTGACGCCTTTCAGCAGGATCTTGGTCCAACCCTGCTCGGCCCACTGATCGACCGTGAACGTATAGGGATCCATGGAGAGCAGCGCATGCTGATCATCTTCAGACAGCTTCAGGATGGCGATCGATTCCGGCCACAGCACAGCATAGGTGTGCGGACCGACCCGAAAGCCCCGATGCCCCCAGTGGTCGTGTTCTTCCGTGCCCGGCAGCGACATTGCGAGCCGGACGACTTCGTCGTTTCTAACCAAGTGTCCACCCCTTCTGTTCAATCGCCGCGAAGTTTATAGCAGTCATGGTTCCAAAATTCGTGACGTCGCCCGCATTCAGACAGCGCAGGACAAGATGAAAGGGTGCAACGGGTCACGTTACGGGGAAGGCTACTGCGGGAATCCCCTCAGGCCGATGACCCGGCTCCCACCCGACTCGAACTCTCCCATTTAAGGCTGGAGTGGACAAGTCGGCACGGCGATGTATGAATGTGCAGACAACGCCATGAAAAAAACTGCCACAGACGTCCACACTGAACGCGGCGAACCTGCCGGAAAGCGAGAAATCCTCGTCCCGGCCTCCGTGCGTATAGCCCGCGAAAAGATCGCTGCCAAGCTACAGGCAGGCCGTGAGCGTGCGGCAGCCCGAGCCAAATTGAAACAGGCCCGCGAAGAACGAGAAATCGCGATGGCTGCGATGCGCATCGCCAAGACGCTGGACCGAAAGGCAGCAGAGCGCGAACGCGAGGCGGCGAAGCTCGATCGCAAAGCGCAGCGTCTGGCCTTTCAGCTCGCAAGGCGCGATCGCATCGAGGAACAGCGGCGGATGCAGCGCGCACGCAATGCCGAGCTGCGCAAGAAGCAAAAGAAAACAAAGTCCCGCAAGTAGCAGGACTTAGCGGCAGCAGGCGGGCTGCTCCTGCGTATTCGTGTACTTGTCGTGGTGCCTGACCCAGTCGGTAAGATCGAACGCAGGGCCGTTTTCCTCACGACCCTTCGGCATTAAATCCAGGTAGCTGTAGGCACCCACCAGTTGCTCGACGCCACGCCCGTACGCTGAATACGTGCGAAAGATCGCGCCGTCCGCGTGTTTGAGGAAAATGCTGATGCCCGGCATCTCCTCGCTATCGAGCTCACGCGCTTCGAAATTGAACTGAACCGGACCGCGCGCCAGATCCGTAGGCCGGAAAGACACGCCAAAGTCGTAGTTGAAATCGCTGTCTGCAGATGACACCCAGTGAAATCGCCAACCCATTCGTCTGCGAAAGCTCTCAATTTTGTCGATCGGCGCACGCGATACGGCCGCAAATGCCACGTCGTGATGCTTGAGATGCACGAACGCAGCATCGACATGGTCGGCTTGAAATGAACAGCCGACACAGCCTTCAACCCAATCCGGCGCGAACATGAAGTGCTGAATGGCCAGCTGCGAACAATCACCGAACAGATCCGCCAAGGTCTGTGTGCCCGTGACACTCTGGAAACTGTAGGGCTTCTCGATGCGGACCCAAGGCAACTCGCGACGTTGTCGCCGCAGCTCGTCCAATTGCCTCAACAATTCCCTCTCGCGCGCAAGATGATGCTTCCGGGCCTGCACCCACTCACTTTCACTGACAACGCGATGGCTCATGAACGCTCTCCAACACTGATCCACGTTCATAGGACGTTTGGTGGCGGCGAAAGGCGACACCCAACAACTGCGGGAGGAAGGATTTCGAGGATGAACGGCTTAACGACGGACGTATGAGCATGGCGCTGCGAGCGACCAGACCCGCCCGCCAACCTGTCATGTCACCCTCGATTCACCTGTTATCAGACGCGATCACTGAACGGCTCTGACCGGATCGGTCGAGAACTCACGCTAACGTTTGAGCGCGTGGATTGTGATTCATTCTTTGTGAGCCTGTTCCCATGCGCGAACTTGTACCCGTGCCTTGTCGAACAAGCGCTGGTAATTCCCCATGCGAATCGCTGCGCTTGTCGGTGCGTCGATCTGCGCGAAGATGCCATCCCACAGATGGAATACTCGAAGCTGGGCCTGCTGGTCCGCCGGCGCAACATTGTCGGTGCCAAAGAGGAAACGATCTGGATAACGTCGAAACAGGTCCGCTGTGTTTCGTTGCGTCTCGGGCGAGCTGATCGCGTATTTGGCCACCTCATCCCAGGAAATATCGAAGTACAGGTGTTTGAGATCCGGATGCGCCAGCAGTCGGCCAAGAATCTGCAAATGCGATGGATTCATTTGCTGTGTGCCTGACATCGATTGCGGATGCACGACGCGACCGAGCCCCGTGTGTGCCCAGATGATGGTCGTCTTCGGATGTCGCCTGAACAGCTCGATCGCCTGACGCACATACACGGGTTCCTGATCGGGTTTCGCGAACGGCATGTCGATGTCGCAGTGAAGAATGACGACCAGCCCGACTTCCGCCGCAAAATCCAGGATCCGATCCAGTGCCGGATCGGTCAGGCTCGCCGTGTCACCCGCTACCTTCGATGACACGAATTCCTTGTGTATCGAAAATTCACCGATGCCACTGAACACACCTGGAAAGACCTGCAGCACACGGCGAATGTGATCGACCGCATACATATCAGCAGGATTGAAACCGGTGATCATCGGGTCAAGTCTGCGCTGCTGCTCCGGCGGCAATGAGCGATATGCCATCGCGATGTATGCATCAGTGAACGAGTAGTAATAGAGCGGCGCGTCGGTTTGCAGGTAGTAGGTCGGAGCAAAGTCTCCAGAGTTTTCGTAAGACCATGTCTGCTGCAGGGGAATGCCAAAGAGCGTGGAACGCCCTACCTTGTCGCCCATGATGCGCAGGTAGTCGCGAATGTCAGTGCCCTTCTGAATGTAGTTCGTCAGATGGAAGTGTGAGTCGTTAAACAGATACTGCGACTCGGTCTTCTCGGCCGCTTGCGAATCCGAACCAACGCTCACCATCGACAGCGCAAGGAATGCAATCAACGCAGGTTGTGCACGCACGATCGATCGTCCTTACATGGCTTTCAGTGAGGGCGCGTAAGGATTGCCTCCCAGCGCGTTCGAGATGCTCTGGATGGCTCGCTGTGCTTTAGCACTATTGCCCGCTTCATCGAGTGGCGGGGAGATCACGGCGATGCCGAATTTTCCAGGCGACACCGCCAGAATGCCTCCGCCGACCCCGCTCTTGGCAGGAAGACCGGTGCGGAAGAGCCACTTGCCAGAATCGTCATACAGTCCCGCGGTCGCCATCACTGCGAGCACGCCCGGAACGTTCGCGCCATTCATCACCTGCTTGCGCGTGACCGGGTTCTTCCCCGCATTCGCCAGCGTTGCAGCCATGACAGCCAAATCTTTCGCATTGACGCTGATAGCGCACTGCTCGGTGTAGATGTCGGTCGCCTGCTCAGGCTTCTCCTTGATGAAGCCGTATGCGTACATGAGCGCGCCGATCGCCTGATTGCGTTGGTTGGTCGCTGCTTCTGAATCGAATACCTCTTTGTTCACTGAGAGCGGTCGTCCAGCGAAGTCCGAGTGAAAATCCAGAATGCGCTTGAAGATCTCATCGCGACTTTTCCCGCTCACCATGCTCGTCGCCGTGATTGCTCCTGGATTGACGAGTGGATTGATTTCGGGCCCGCCGAGTACTTTCTGCGCGAACTCGACCGATACGATGGAATTGAAACGCATGCCGGTTGCATCGACGCCGATGCGCTGAATGATGGCGTCAGAACCCAGATCCTCGATGACTCGCGCCATCGTGAAGACTTTAGAAATCGACTGGATCGACACCTCGGATTTCACATCGCCCGCTGTGTAGACCTTGCCGTCGTTGGTGACCAATGCGATGCCGAAGATATTGGAGTCCACTTTGGCCAGCGCGGGAATGTAGTCCGCGTTCTTGCCCTCCTGCAGATTTTTGTATTGCGCATACGCCGCATCCAACGCCGGCTGAATGTCGCGTGCGGACTGTGCCCGCGCGGGCAGAGCGCTGATGCACATCAAAGCAACCATGGCGCTCATCATCCATGCGCGATACAGGGTTGGGAAAGTACGCTCACTCATATGGATCTCTCCGGAACTGTGTAGAAGCGATTCTCGAGCGGTATCACCGAGTCACTTCGTGAACATCAGAAATTCATTTCGAAATTGAGATGGAACACATCTCCATTGCCACCGACTGGATAAGGCACCGCGGTGTAACCCACCGGAGAGTCATTCAGTACGAGCCACTCGCCGTTTAGTCGAATACCGCGCATGTGCTTCGGGAAGTAATTGACGCCGTAGCGCCACTCCGATGCATCACCATAGTCACCGCTGATCTGCGAATGCCCCGCATAAAATTGCAGCATCTTCGGAATGAGCATCGCGGAGGCCTGCACCTGAAATCCGTCATCCGTGATGTCCTGGATTCCTTCCGTGCCGGGACCGACGAAATCGCTGAGATGGCGTCGGTAGTACTCCGCTTCGAGCGACAACCCGCGATATTTCGCGCCGGCGTCGAACGAAGCCATTTCGTAGAGCACTTTCTGCACCGTGATCCCGGGGCCGAATAGCCCTGGCGTGAAGATGACGTTGCCATCGGTCAGGCGAATCTGACTGTTCTCAATACTGTTCGTACCAGGCTGCGACTGCGCGTCTTCCGTGCTGTGAGTGAAGTGAACACCGAGACGAGTGGCCAGCTCTTCGTGACCCTCGAAATCTCCGAACGCGCCGATGGGCCCAAACTCCTGCGTAGTGGGCAACCAGTTGAGCATCAGTGAGTAGGTGTCCAACGTGTTGTCGAGCTGCGAGGCACTGATGCCTAGCGTGCTGAGATTGTTGGCCAGCATCGCCATGTAATTCACACCCGGAACGACTTGGCCTTTGACCCATATGCCGGTCGTGTACGAAGCGCGAAAGAATTCATCTGCGATCAAGCGGTCATCCACGCCGAGCCAGTACGGGAATTGGCCTTCAGTACTGCGCACGGCGGGCAAGGATGTGATGCCCGCGCCGATGGTCACGTGAGTGTTCGCGACGTAACTCAGGTTTCCTGCGCCCACCACTTGCGCCGGATCGCCTTGCGATGGGTTGGATGACCACACATAAAGGTAGTAGCGCCATTTGGGATCCAGAAACCAGCCCGAGAACGGCAGGAAGAATTTGTTGAGTTGAAAGTCTTCGCGTCGTTGAACAGTCTTCTCGTTGCCGAAGGAGTCGGTGTAAGTGGCATCGAGCCCCTTCTGGTTCAGATATCGCGCATACGAGAACAGGCGCATGTAGATCTGCGCCATATCGCTCTCATAGAGTTTGAACCCGAGATTGGGAATGTATTCCGGGCCGGCACTGGCAGCAGATGCCTGCGGCTCGGTATCGGCTGGCTCCGGCGAGGACTGAGGTTGATTTGCCGCTGGAACCGCTGCACCAGCGCCCGTGGGCGTGGATGCAGGTGCGGGTGTTGATGCGGGCGCAGGCAATCGTTCACGCAACAGTTGCTCGAGTTCTTTGATGCGAGCGCCCTGCTCACGCACAAGCGCTTCGAGATCCTGCTGACGCCGCTCCATCGATTCCAGCGTAGGCGTCTGCGCGCTTGCGAACACCGGCAGGCAGACCAAAGCCACTGCGGCCGCTGTTCGAGTGTTCATCACCAAGACCCCTGCATCATTCGACGCAGTGTCTGTGGCGGTCCAGTGTCTCGCTATTCGTGGGAGGGGCATCCGCCGTGCGCAGCAACCCACTAGCCTCTGCGTCGAACTCGGGTGCGTGTCAGAGGTCCTCTACTAACGCAGCTGTAGAGCAGCTGTCAGTCGTCGATGAATGTTCGATGGCGCTGTCGCACCGTGCGATGTCCGGGCCCCGGAGGCGTTCGCGTGTAAGAACGCGTGTCGAATCTCGCGAAGCTGGCTTCGCCTTCAGAAAACGCGCTGCGGAACTTGCGCCCGGTTCACGCGCAGTGCGGACTCTTCTTGCGAGATGAAGTGGCTTCAGGAGCGCTACCGGGCGCACCCGTCAGGCGATCGATCTGCGAGCGAATGTGGGCGACCTCTGCGGCTGTGTTTGCGAGTGCCACTGCGCGTTCGAACGCGACGCGGGCTTCGTCGTTGCGTTCGAGTTGCTGCAGCATGGCGCCCTTCACACCATGGAAATGAAAGTAGCTTGACAGGCTCTCAGCGAGTGGCTCAATCATGGCTAGCGCTGCGGCCGGACCATGAACTTTGGAGACAGCGACAGCGCGATTGAGCGTCACGACCGGCGAGGGTTGAAGTTTTTCGAGGATCGCATACAGACGATCGATCTCACTCCAGTCCGTATCTTCAGCACGCGAAGCCTGAGCGTGAACCGCTGCGATAGCTGCCTGCACCTGGTAAGGACCCAACCTTTGAATGCGCAGCGCGGCGTCGATCAACGCGAGACCTTCGGCGATCATTTCGCGATTCCACAGCGTGCGATCCTGAGCATCAAGCAGAATGATTTCGCCCGCCGCATCGAGCCGGGCCGAAGCACGCGCGTGCTGAAGCAGCAGCAGCGCAGCGAGGCCCAGGATCTCGCTCTCGCCAGGAAACAATTGCAGCAGGAGTCGCGCAAGGCGAATGGCTTCATCGCACAGAGGCACTCGCAAGTGACTTTCACCGCCAGTCGCCGAATAGCCTTCGTTGAACAGCAGATACAACATCGATGCGACAGTCGCGAGACGTTCTGCCCGAGCAGCAGCCCCCGGTGTTTCGAAGGGAACGTCGGCAGCACCGACGCGACGCTTCGCCCGCGTGATTCGTTGCTCCATCGCCGCTTCAGTCACCAGGAATGCGCGAGCAATCTCTTTCACGGAGAGACCGCAGACGACGCGCAACGCGAGAGCAATCTGTTGCGTGGCCGGAAGATCGGGGTGACAGCAGATGAACAACAGACGCAGCACGTCGTCGCGGTAACGCGAATTGTCGAGGCGTTCGGCGAGCGGCGTCTCCGCGTCATCAGTGTTTGAAATCACATCGTCGGATGGCAGATCGGTGAGACGATTCTGGCGACGCGCCTCGTCCACTCCGAAATTACGTGCGACCAGAATCAGCCACGCCACCGGATCGTTCGGCGGACCATTGACGGGCCAGCGTTTGAGCGCCCGCAAACACGCTTCCTGAAACGCTTCTTCCGCGGTGTCGAGATCGCGGAAGTAGCGCAACAGCGCGCCGATGGCTTGCGGCCGCGCCTTGGTGATGGCCGCATCGATCCAGGCGATGTCCGTCATGAGGCTGGATTTCCAGGAAAGTAACTATGCACGGGGCGGACTTCCGTACAGCCGGGCGCCGCGACAAATTTTCTCGCGATTTGCTGCGCTTCTTCGAGCGTGACGCAATCGATGATGTAGAAGCCGAGCAGTTGTTCCTTAGTCTCCGCGAACGGACCGTCGGTAATAGCCTTGTCGCGAACCGTGGATGCCGTTTTCGTGGGAAGCAGTCGCGCGACGGGACCGAGTTTTCCCTCCTTGGCGAGTCCCTCCATCACTTGCCGATGGCGAGCCATCACTGCGTCATCCTCTTCTTTGGACCAGGCACCCACCGCAGCTTCGTCGTTGTAGCAAAGAATGGCATAGAGCATGACGACCTCGTTGTTTGTTCAAGCAAGGTGCTCAGTATGCCGCATGAACTCGCGCGATCAGGAGTCCTGTCTGGGTGGCGCATCGGTGGGCGGAGCAGAGAGCTTGGTTTCTGTCGCCTTCGTACGTGAAGGCTTGTCGCTACGACGAAACCGCTTCACCAACATCGCCGTAATTCCTCCCGCCGATGTGGTTCCTGCGACAGCCCAGGCCGCCGCGCCTAAACAAGCTGGACACATGTTCGTCTCCTGTCACCATGCTTCAAGGACGAACCTGGACCTCGCGAACCGACAGGTCTGTTGCTGCCCGCCTGCAAGAAAAATCCTACGACGCTGCAGCCCTGGCTCCTCGCGTATGCTTCGCAACCATGAGTTCATCCAACATCGTTGATTCTGCGGACTTCGCAATTCTCGGCGCCGGTGCCATCGGATCCATTCTGGGCGCGCATCTCGCCCATGCGGGCCATCGGGTCGTGCTGCTCGTTCGCGAACGTCGAGCCGAACAGATTCGCGCCCAGGGACTCCGAGTCAAAGGGCTGGTCGATCTGAACGTGCAAGTGCCCGCCTTGACGAATGCGTCGGGTCTCAAACACATCGGCACTCTGATCGTCGGCATGAAAACGTTGGGCACTGCCGAGGCACTTCAACCTTTACGGCAGGTGCCGATCGACAACGTGTTTTCCATTCAGAACGGCGCATTCAAGAACGACACGCTGGTCGAGGCGTTCGGCGCTGAACGTGTGCTGGGCTCGTTGGCCGATACCAGCGGTGAATTACAGCCCGATGGCAGCGTTCTGTTTACGCGCAATGTGAACCTGTTGATCGGCGAACTGGCGGGTGGACTGAGCGACCGCTCGCAACGACTCGCCAAAGCAATCGACGAAGCAGGAGTTCGCTCCACGGCCGTACCCGACATCGTCACGCGCGAGTGGTCGAAGTTCGTTGGCTGGGCAGGTTCAATGACGATGGCAGTCGCAACTCGCGTGGTCACGTGGAAGTTCATGACGGATCCCGATGCCGCGTTGATCGTTGCACGCACTGTCCGCGAGATGGGTGCACTGGCTCGCGCACGTGGAGTTGCGCTCAGCGATGAATCCATTCTCCCCGTCGACAGTATGTGTCGCGGGAGTGAAGCCGACGCTGCGGCTGCCGTAATGCGCATGAATGCGAATCTGAAAAACGTCGCCCCGCTCCATCGCGTTTCGTCACTTCAAGATTTCGATGCAGGTCGTCCGCTCGAGCTCGAAGAGACCATCGGTCACGCGTTACGCGAAGCGCAGCGTCTCGATATTGCGATGCCAGTTCTGCAGACGCTCTATCACCTGGACCGAAGCCTCGAACGAATTCGCGACAAGTACTAGAACGATCTCAAGATCGCTGTGGCGCGCACCGCCTCGCGCCGCAAGTTCTTTTCCGCAAACGCCGTGAATACGTCCCTGTAGGCTCGCACAAAAACATCCATGTTTTTGAGCGTTTGAAAAGAACTTCCGACGCAAGTCGGTGGGTCAGTGCGAGCGGCGGGCACATCCTGTGCCGAATACGCTGCCTGTACACAACCAGTTGTTACGCGCCACTAGCGTGTCGTTTGCTCGTTCGGATCCGGCACCGAACTGCGCGGCCGATCGGGATCATTCATTGATTTGAACAACTCCCCATTGGGCTCGGGGAGTTTGCCGATTCCACAACCGAAGAAGCCAAGGCCAATCACGCAG
>JBJMWN010000082.1:0-9227 GCA_045810085.1 Povalibacter sp.
GTAAGAATTGCCGGTCGGTTCAGCGTACGCAGCTGTCCCCAGGAGCCTTGCTGATAGACACACTCGAGACCTTGACGCAGTGCCTGATCGCAAGGACGTCCCGCACCTGGATCGAACTTGCCACCCCAAAGCGAAAAGATCTGTGCGAAGGCAGCTTCGGTCGTCGTCTGATCGGGGTGATCACGCAACAGCTCGGCGATGTCTTGTGACTGGGTCTTGGCAGGCTCGACCTGTTCAACGGACGGCGACGGCACCACCTCGGAAGCAGGTGGAGGATTCGCAGCGACTTCTGTGAGAGGCGCTGCTTGTGGCGACTGTGTGCGAATGAGCAGCCAGATGCCCACAGCCATGACGGTGACGGCGGCAAGCGCCGCGAGGCTCACTGCGCCTTTCAGCCATGGCGCGGAGAATGCTCGTCCATACACTTCACCTGCAGCGGCGCGCACTAGTGGCGGTCCCACTCGATGCAACTCCTGGGTAAATGCTCCGAGCAACGCGCGATCGCAGATCACATTGATGATGCGTGGAATGCCTTTGCTCAGACGATGAACTTCGCGCAGCGCAGCCGCGGTGAAAATTTCTCCACTGTCACCGGCGACGCGCAGTCGATGAGTCACATACGACGCGCTCTCGATTTTCGATAAAGGATCCAGGTGATAACGGCCGGTGATTCGCTGAGCCAGCTGTCGGAGCTCCACGCGATCCAGCACTTCACGCAATTCGGGCTGACCGAGGAGGATGATCTGCAGCAGCTTCTGCGAAGCTGTTTCCAGATTGGTGAGGAGACGAACCTGCTCGAGCGTCTCGGGCGAAAGGTTCTGTGCTTCATCGACGATCACCACCACTCGACGTCCCTTCGAGTGGGCATCCAGCAGTCGCTTGTTCAAGAGGTCGATGAGGTCTTTCAGACTCTCCGCATCTTCGTCGCGGACGAACATGCCCAGTTCTTCACAGATCGTCAGGACAAACTGAATCGGCGTGAGTTGTGGGTTAAGGATGACGGCGACGTCTGCATGACCAGGCATGCGTTCGAGCAAGGAACGCACGACGGTCGTCTTGCCAGTGCCTACCTCGCCCGTGAGCTGAATGAAGCCACCTGCTTCAGTGATGCCATACAGAAGATGCGCCAGAGCCTCCGCGTGACGCTCACTCATGAAGAGGTAGCGCGGATCGGGCGTGATAGCGAACGGCTTTTCGCTCAGGCCAAAAAAGCTCGCGTACATAATGGCTTGCGGTGTGTGGCTGATGCCGCCGACGGCGGGGAACGCATGATGCCACCGGAATGCTGCGTAGGCGAGTGAAGCAGCCGGTGGCCGGATTAGGCAACCTTCGTCCAACTGGGTTCCCCATCGCTGCGACGCGACTGAGCCGGATCGGTTTTTAGAAACAGCTTCTTTCCAATCCCGCTGTAATACGGCGGCGGAGCGTCGGAGTCGGCGCGTTAGAATGCCGCCCGCTCAATTCTGGGCTCGGCTGGTTGCTCCACGAGTTTCATGAAAGCTCTTTCTTTCCGACAACTGACGAAGACTTACAAGAATGGCGTTCAGGCGCTGAAAGGCATCGACCTGGACGTCGATGAGGGCGATTTCTTTGCGCTCCTGGGACCGAATGGGGCTGGCAAGACCACTGCGATCGGGATCGTGACTTCGCTCGTGAACAAGAGCGCGGGCACCGTGGAGGTGTTCGGTCATGATATTGACCGCGAGCTCGCCATAGCCAAATCCTGCATCGGCCTCGTGCCTCAGGAAATCAACTTCAATCAATTCGAAACAGTCACCACGATCCTCGTGAACCAGGCGGGTTTTTACGGGATCCCGCGGCACGTAGCGCATCAGCGACTCGAAAAGTATCTGCATGCGTTGCAGCTCTGGGACAAGCGCAATTCCGTCTCCCGCAGTTTGTCTGGGGGCATGAAGCGCCGATTGATGATCGCGCGCGCACTGATGCATGAGCCCAGACTGCTGATCCTGGATGAGCCCACAGCCGGCGTCGACATCGAGGTGCGTCGCTCCATGTGGACGTTCATGCGCGACATCAACACGGCAGGTACGACGATCATCCTGACGACGCACTATCTCGAGGAAGCCGAAAACCTGTGCCGGCATGTCGCGATCATCGATAAGGGCCGGATCATCGAGAACGATCGGATGAGCCGTGTGTTGCGCAAACTGCAGACGGAAATATTCGTCTTCAACCTGCGCAACCCGATTGCCGCATTGCCAGAGCTGCCGGGTTATCAGGTCCACATGCCGGACGATCACACGCTCGAAATCGAAGTGTCGAAGGAGCAGAACCTCAACGAAATTTTCTCGCGACTGTCCGCGAACGGCATCGAGGTGCTGTCGATGCGCAACAAGTCGAATCGACTCGAGGAACTCTTCATGAGATTGGTCGAGCAAGGCAATCAGAAGCAGGCTGCTTCGGTCTGACGACCCTCACGGACAAACTTTTCATGACACCAGAAACTTCACTCGCGGCCGTACCGTCCACAGCGACGCCCAATCTGACGCAGACCAACATCGTCGGCTTTCGCACCATTCTCATTCGTGAGTTCAGTCGCATCATTCGCATCTGGGGCCAGACGATCGTGCCTCCTGCGATCACCGCGACGCTCTACTTCATCATCTTCGGCAGCCTGATCGGCCGTCGCATCGGCGCGATGGGCGGATACAACTACATTCAGTACATCGCGCCTGGATTGATCATGATGTCCGTGATTACGAACTCGTACGGCAACGTCGTTTCATCTTTCTTCGGTGCCAAGTTTGGTAAGCACATCGAGGAGCTGCTGGTTTCGCCCCTGCCGAACTGGTTGATCGTGGCGGGCTATACCATGGGCGGCGTCATGCGCGGCCTGATCGTCGGGGGTGTAGTCACGATCGTCACGCTGATCTTCACGCGATTGCACATCTATAGCGTGCTCGTCGTCGCTTCCGCCGTGTTGCTGAGTTCAATCGTGTTTGCGTTGGCAGGAATGATCAACGCGATCTTCGCCAAGAACTTCGATCAAATCTCATTTATTCCGACGTTCGTATTAACGCCCCTGACTTACCTGGGGGGCGTGTTCTACACGATCGAACTGCTGCCTGAATGGGCGCAGCGCGTCTCGCATGCCAACCCGATTCTTTACATGGTGAACGCGTTCCGGTTCGGATTCCTCGGTGTGTCCGACGTGAACGTAGGCTTCTCCTACAGCATCATGATCGGTGCCGCTGTGATCTTGTACGTTGCCTGCGTCTGGCTCTTGCAGCGTGGCGTTGGTACGAGAGAGTGATCGAACTCAGGAGCGTTGACGCTTGATCGAACTGCCTCGAGCGAGTGCATCGGAGCCGAAGCGGCTGCGGATGTCGTCGATCGCTTGATCCAGATTCTGGTTGCGTTGCGACTCCGGCATCGCGAACAGATCCAGCTGTGATGCTTGCGTAAGATCGCTCGCGCCGACACCAAGCAGTCGGATCGCGGCTCGCGGTTGCTCCTTCAGCCACTCGTTCAGCAGTTCGGCCGCAGCTGCAGCCAAAGGCCGCGTCTCCTGAGTTGCAGGCTTCACGGTGCACTGACGTGTGTAAGTCTTGAAATCCTTGCGACGGATCTTCACGGTCACACGACTCGATAACCATCCTCCTGCACGCAGCCGCGTTGCCATTCGGTCCGTCAATTGCGCGATCTCAGCGTGAAGCTGCGCGCGATCCGTGATGTCGACGTCGAAAGTTTCTTCAGCACTGATCTGCTTCTCATCCCAGTCTGCGATGACGGGCCGTTCGTCGATGCCAGCGGCACGCGCTTTGATGCTCATCACGTGGGAGCCGAACATCGGACGAAGCTTCGCCTCCGGTGCCGTTCTCAGATCACGAAACGTGCGGATGCCGATACCTTCCAGATGCGGCGCGGTTTTGTTCCCGATGCCGAACAACTTGCGAATGGAAAGCGGATCGAGCAGGGCAGTCACGTCCTCTGGGCGGACAACCACCAAAGCATCGGGTTTGCGCAGATCAGAGGCGATCTTCGCGACGAGCTTATTGGGCGCGACGCCGACAGAAGCCGTGAGCCCGGTGCGCTCGCGAATACGCTGACGAATCTTGCGACCGATCTCCTCGGCTGATCCGAGCGCGGACTGACTCGCGGTCACATCCAGGAATGCTTCGTCGAGCGAGAGGCCCTCAACCAGTGGCGTGAATTCGCGAAAGATACCGAACACGGTACTGCTGACGGCTTTGTAGCGATCGAAGCGAGGCCGAACACAAATGGCGTGGGGACATCGGCGCATCGCCTCACGCGTGGGCATCGCGGAATGCACTCCGAAGGGTCGGACCTCGTAACTCGCTGCGGCAACGACACCACGATTGTTTTCACCGCCTACGATGACGGGTTTGCCGCGCAGCTCAGGGTTGTCGAGTTGCTCGACGGATGCATAGAACGCATCCATGTCGACGTGAAGAATCGCGCGTGTCACGGCAGATCACCTTTCGGACGATCCACCGTGAATCGATGAAGCTGTTCGCAACTCAGGCATTGCCCACGCGTGCCAGACGAACGTCCTCTCGCGGCATGCTACCCGCTGCGAGCTCACTGCTATCGAAGTCATCGACGTGAATCAGATCCATGACGCGACGATCGTAGTCACGAAGCACGGCCGCTTCAGTCTCGGACAGGATTCCGAGCGCGAGCGACTGCTGGATCTGCCCGGGCAGATCCAATGCAGTTACACGGCCCGTCTTCACGCCTTCCACACGCATGCGTTTCTCGAGTGGCTCGGCGGTGTCCGCAAGCACCAGTGCTTCATGCAGCAAACCCAGCGCATTCGTCGGTTCGACCGTGCGATAGATTCCGTGCGAAACGCGATCGCGAACCATCGTCGGATGCAAGATTGCATCGACGACTTTCTGTCCGAGCGGATCGCTCGGCGCGTGGTATGTCTGACCGCGCGGGAAAATGAAGACACGCATGAAGGCCGCAAGCGGGCGAATTGGAAAGTTGCGCAGGAAGCTGTGCAATTGTTCTTGGGCGCGATAGAGCAGATTGCGACAGGCCCATTCGACAACCGGCAGATCTTCTTCCTGCTCACCTTGGTTGTGATAGTGCTTGAGAACCATCGAGGCGAGATACATGCACGACAGAACATCGCCCAGTCGAGCCGAGAGACTCTCCTTCTTTTTGAGATATCCGCCGAGCGACAGCATCGCGACGTCAGTCGCGAACGCGAACGATGCGCTGAATCGGTTGACGTGCTGGAAATAACGCTTCGTAGCTCCGGTCTCCGGCACGCGCGAGAAGCGTGCGAGAGTCAACGCCATCACGAGTGAACGCACCGCATTGCTGATGGTGAAGCCGATGTGACCGAACAAGGCTGCATCGAATTCCTTCACGCCTTTGCGTTTATCTTTCTCGCGTGCAGCTTCCATTTCGCGAAGTACGAACGGATGACAGCGAATCGCCCCCTGACCAAAGATGATGAGGTTGCGGGTCAACAGATTCGCGCCTTCAACAGTGATGGCGACAGGAGCCATCTCGTAGCCGCGACCGAGATAGTTCTTGGGGCCAAGACAAACGCCCTTGCCGCCGTGAACGTCCATCGCATCGTTGCCGACACTGCGGGCCATTTCGGTTGCGTGATACTTCAGCATCGCTGCTGGCACTGAAGGTTTCTCGCCGCCGTCGATCGCGCCTGCGGTGACCGAACGTGCTGCGTCCATGATGTAGGTGTAGCCGGTCATGCGCGCGAGCACTTCGCCCACGCCCTCGAACTGACCGATGGAGACGTTGAACTGCCTTCGGATACGCGCGTACGCACCCGTGGCAAACACTGCGGCTTTTGCAGCGCCTGTTGCGCTTGAAGGCAGCGAGATGCAGCGCCCGACCGACAGTTGTTCGACGAGCATGCGCCAGCCCTGTCCGGCCATCTTCACGCCACCAATCAATACATCGAGAGGAACGAACACATCCTTTCCTTGAATGGGCCCGTTCTGAAAAGGATTGTTCAAGGGAAAATGCCGGCGACCGATCGTCACGCCCGGTGTGTTTCGCGGAATCAATGCGCATGTGATCCCGTACTCGAGACGTTCGCCTCCCAGCAATTTGTCGGGGTCGAACAGCTTGAACGCGAGACCGATGACCGTGGCAACTGGTGCGAGTGTGATGTAGCGCTTCGAGAAGTTCAGACGCACGCCGATGATTTCGCGGCCTTCGTACATTCCCTTGCACACCACGCCGGTGTCAGGAATCGAACCTGCGTCTGAACCTGCACGTGGACCTGTCAGCGCGAAGCAAGGCACTTCCTCGCCACGAGCAAGACGCGGCAGATAGTGGTTGCGTTGCTCATCGGTGCCGTAGTGCAGAAGCAGTTCGGCAGGGCCGAGCGAATTCGGTACCGCGACCGTCGAGGCGAGCACGCCGGAGCGGCTCGATAACTTCACCAACACACACGAGTGTGCGTATGCGGAGAACTGCAGGCCGCCGTACTTCTTCGGAATGATCATCGCGAAGAAGCCTTTCGACTTCAGGTAATCCCAGATGTGCGGCGGCAAGTCTGCGCGTCGATGCGTGATGTCCCAATCATCGGCCATCCGACAGATCTCTTCACAGGGACCATCGAGGAACGCCTGTTCTTCTGGAGACAGCCGTGGCGGTGCGGCCGTCATGAGCTTTTCCCAATTCGGACCGCCGGTGAACAATTCACCATCCCACCAGACCGTACCTGCCTCGAGTGCGTCTTTCTCCGTCTGCGACATCGAAGGCAGCATGCGGCGATACGTTCTCAGGAAAGGACGGCTGATGAAGCGAATTCGGAATGCGTCGAGGTTGAGCAGTACCAGGCCAACCAGCAGTAACCAAAGGGTCACATGCCACGCAAAGCTGCCGGCACCGAACCAGGTATATAGAAGGAGTGCACCTGCGTACGCGACGGTCGCAGTGAGTAGCGACACACGCTGATAAGCCAGTATCAGAGCACCGAGCGCGAAAACCAGAAACCAGATGACGCTGCTCACGGGGACCTCGAAAGGCTTACGAGGAAGCCTGATGGGACGGCATGGCTACGGTGCCACACGGCTGACGTTTTAAGAATGCGATCTTGTCACGACACTAGCTCGCAAGCTGAGGCGCATCAAGGTGTGCACGAAGCACAGCATTGTCCGACAGTCGGTCGATCGTCGCGGTTATGTTTCTTCCAGATTGGAAACGGCGAGCCGTACAAGAGAACCGCGAGCCGTAAAAGAAAAACGGCAAGCCGTAAAAGAGAACGGCGAGCCGATCATCTCGACCCGCCGTTCTCTTGTACGACTCGCCGTTAGTCAAACGTCCAAAGACGCGACGATCAGATCAGGTCTTTCACTCCATCGCGCTCTTCCAGCAGTTCCTTGTGAGTGGCATCCATGCGCTGCCGGCTGAACTCATTGATCGAGAGTCCCTGCACGATCTGATAGTCACCGTTCTTACAGGTCACCGGATAACCGTAGATCACACCGGCAGGAATGCCATAGCTGCCATCTGACGGCACGCCCATGCTGACCCAGTCACCGTCTGGCGTGCCTTTCACCCAATCACGCACGTGGTCGATTGCAGCTGAAGCGGCCGACGCTGCGGAAGAAGCGCCACGAGCCTTGATGATCGCGGCACCACGCTGCTGTACGACTGGGATGAACGTATCGGCGTACCACTGTTGATCGACCAGCGACAACGCTGGCTTTCCATCGACGAGTGCCTGATGCAGATCGGGATACTGCGTCGCTGAGTGATTGCCCCAGATCGTCACCTTGCGAATGTTGTTGAAGTGCACGCCCGTCTTTTCGGACAGCTGCGACAGCGCGCGGTTGTGATCGAGCCGGACCATCGCGGTGAAGTTGCGCGGATTCAATCCCGGCGCGTTGCGCTGAGCGATCAGTGCATTCGTGTTCGCAGGATTGCCCACAACGAGTACGCGAACGTTGCGGCTGGCTACAGCATCGAGTGCTTTGCCTTGGGCAGAGAAGATCTGCGCGTTCGCCAGCAACAGGTCTTTGCGTTCCATCCCCGGGCCGCGGGGACGCGCGCCAACCAGCAATGCGACATCGCAATCCTTGAAAGCGACTTTCGCGTCATCGCTCGCGATCACTTTGTTGAGCGTGGGAAACGCACAATCGTTCAACTCCATGACGACGCCTTGCAGAGCGCCGAGCGCCGGCGTGATTTCGAGCAGATGCAGATTCACCGGCTGATCGGGACCGAGCAATTGACCGGAGGCAACACGGAACGCAAGCGCGTATCCGATCTGACCGGCTGCACCGGTGATGGCGACATTCACGGGAGTCTTCATGGGCTTTCTCGCTCTCCAACGCGGGGCTTTGTCGAATGGGGCGCGGATTCTAGCAAGTGCTGCGGATCGGCTCGCATTCGCGTAAGCGATAGCCGGATCAGCCGCAAACACGGCCATTCCCGAGCGCCTTGCAGCGAGAACCGGCCGAAGCGAATCCAGCGCGTAAGGCACTGAGGGCGCGAGAAAAGATGATTGATCGCTCGCGCCGGCCAGCGTATCGGAACAATCCCGGGCTTGAAGGCTTGTCTATGGTTGGACGGCGACGCTTGTCGCCCACACCCAGCGGAGGTGAGGCGGAGTGACAAGGCTGGTATGTGTATCCAATCGGATCAGTCTGCCGCGGAGGTCTAGTGCACCCGGCGGTCTGGCGGTGGGTGTGTTGAGTGCTCTCAAGCGCACGGGCGGTTTGTGGTTCGGCTGGGGCGGTGAGACAGTCGAACAGGATCCGGGCGATCCCGATCTGCACATTCGCGAGGGCGTGACCTACGCCACGATCGATCTGCGCAAGCGCGAGTTCGATCTGTACTACAACGGCTACGCGAACGAAGTGCTCTGGCCGCTGTTCCATTACTTTCTCAAAGGCATGCGCTACAGCAGTGAACAGCGCGATGCCTATGAGAACGTCAACCGCATGTTCGCGCAGAAGTTGCTGCCACTGTTGCAGCCACACGATCTGGTGTGGGTGCACGACTACCATCTGATTCCGCTGGGCCGGCAGCTGCGTGAGTTAGGTGTGCGCCGACCTCTCGGTTTCTTTCTGCACATTCCTTTCCCGAATATCGAGATGCTGCGTGTACTGCCGCCGTATGCGGAGTTGCTGCGCGATCTCACGCATTACGACGTCATTGGTTTTCAAACTCAGAATGACCTGACTGCATTTCATTCAGGCATCGAGTATCTGTTCGGTCCCGAAGCCATTCGCGGTGACGGACGCATTCGC
>JBJMWN010000083.1:0-32097 GCA_045810085.1 Povalibacter sp.
AACTCCCGATTCGCTGTACGCAGCGAACAAGGGAGTTCGACAATCGTCGGGAACGATTTCGGACAGCGTCAGCTGGCGCAGCGCGCGCCGGCCATGGTTGACAAAGGCGCAATCTATCTAACGCTCTTCTCGCAAGAAGAAGATTTCCTGCAGCAATGGGATCAACATGGGGTCGTGGATCGACGCGAAGCGGACAAAGTCGCGGTACAAAATCCGGACGATTCGAACGCGTCGACGGAACCGATGAGTGCGTGTTCTCCCGTCGAATGAGTCCCTGATTCACCGGTACGCACTCTCTTGCAACCTGGAGCAGATGGAATGGCGACGGAGTCGGTGCAGCAAGGAAGCGAGCTGGAATTCCACGCTGGCACACGGTCGACTGAGCAGCCTGGTTTCTCTCCTCGCACGGTCTTCTGGATTCTGGCGAGTGCTGCTTGCTATTACCTGGCCACGCGAGCCGCGTGGGTGCTGTGTTTCCCAGACAGCAAGGTCTCCCTTTTCTTTTTTCCGCACGCGATCCTCGTTTCCATTCTGCTGCTCGTTCCCACCCGGCAGTGGTGGGCTTACGTGCTGGCCGCCGCTTGCACTCACTTTCTCGCCACGCAGCAGGAAAATTGGGCACCTACCTACGCACTGCAGTGCGAGGCTTTTGATGCTGTGAAGACAGTTTTGCTGGCAGCCGGGATTCGCTTTTTCATCAAGTCACCGTTCCATCGCATCACCCTTCGTGAAGCCATCATTTTTGTTCTGATTACGGTCGTGATCGTCCCGTTTGGGACCGCCTTTTGGGGCGCCGCCTTTACCGTCTCAAATCACTTTGGAACTCAGTACTGGGTCGAATGGCGCAACCTCGGCGTTTCGAATGGAGTAACAGGATTAGTGTTGGTGCCCGTGGTCCTGCTTGGCGTCCACTCTTTCCAAGCGAAGAGGTTCAACAGAGCACCCACTCGCATTGCGGAAGCATGCTTGCTGGCCTTGGGCACACTCGTGGTTGGATATCTCGGCTTCGATCGATTATCAGCGGGGCCGAACACGCCTCCCGCGCTTCTCTATGCGCCCATTCCCCTGCTCATCTGGGCGACCCTTCGCTTTGGGCGTGGAGGCATGAGCGCCTCGATGCTGTTCATCACGAGTCTGGCGATCTGGGGGACGATGCATGGTCGCGGGCCGTTCCTGACGCAAACGCCTGCGGAGAACGCCCTGGCTCTCCAGTTGTTCATCCTGACGGCGACCACTCCTCTGATGTTGCTCGCAGTGGCTATCGATGATGAAAGGCGATCGAAGGATGCGTTGCGGGTCAGCGAGGAGCGCATGAGCCTGGCCGTGGAGAGCGCGCAATTGGCGCTGTGGGATTGGGACGTGGTGAACGACACCGTGTGGATAAAAAACGAAGGACGGATTCTCTTTGGCTTCGCGCCCGAGGAGCCGCTGCATTACGCCAGCGTGGCCGAACGCGTCCATCCCGATGACCGCGCAGTCCGTGCAGCCGCGATTCAGCACACGCTGAAGACTGGCGATCCGTATCAGGGGGAACATCGCATCATCCTGCCTGATGGCTCGGTGCGATGGATCGTCGCGCGCGGCCGCAGGGCGAGCCCCGTCATGAATGACACACCACCGCGAGTACTCGGCGTCTCGATGGACGTCACGCGCCAAAAGCAAGCTGATGCGGAGGCGCAGCTACAGCGGGAGCAGCTGGCGCATCTTTCCCGCGCGGCCGCCCTGAGTGCGCTCTCGGGTTCACTCGCGCACGAGCTGAGCCAGCCGCTCAGTAGCATCATCATGTACGCAGAAGCGGGCCAACGCTTCATGTCGCAGAACCCTCCCAACGTCGCCGAGATTCGTACCGTCTTTGCGGAGATCGCTAGCGCTCATCGACGGGCGGGCGAGATCATCGAGCGTCAGCGCACTCTGCTGCGCGGCGGTCAGGTCGCACGCCGGGCCGTTAGCGTAAACGAGTGTTTGGAAGAACTGCTCTGCCTCACTCGCAACGATCTCATTGGACGAAGAGTCACCGTGTCGAACCTCACCCCGGCCGACCTTCCCCCCGCAATGACGGATCGCGTGCAACTCCAGCAGGTTCTGCTCAACCTGATCGTGAATGCGTGCGATGCCATGAAAACGATTCCACCAGAGGATCGCAAGCTCACGCTCACGACTTTCATCGAGCAGAATGAGATGCGAATCGGCGTGCTCGATTGCGGAGTCGGTTTGCCGGACGATGTAGAGACCGTGTTCCAGCCTTTCTACACCACCAAGGAAAGCGGCTTGGGCATGGGCCTTTCGATCTGCCGCACACTGATAACTGCGCTCGACGGGAGGCTCTGGGCGGAACACAGGGCCGAGGGCGGCGCCGCCTTCTATGTTGCACTGCCTCTGGCCAAGAAGAATGCATGATCGACGTTGCCACCGCGAGCCTCCTCGAGAGCGATTCGTGAGACTCGCACACCCGGCCGAGCGTCGTGAAAGTCATCGCGCATCACTGCTGTTGAATGACCAGAATCACGGCTGACGACACCAATGCAGCAAGACTCATTTCCAGAACACGCGATGGAGCCGGACCAGCCACACTGGTGTATGGATTGCGAGCAACGACTCGATGCAAAGGATCAGGGACGATCGTGGAGCTTTTGCGAGTACTGTGGCGAAGCTGTGTGCGAGACGTGCGATCGCACTCATGCGTGTGAGTATGTGCTGAAGAACAAGCCTAAGAAGTGGCTCTGATACGGTAACGACTTTCAGCAAAACACGTCCCTTGTGCAGTGTCTTGAATGCTGCTTCCTGCTTCCCACTTCTCCGCCGCCGCTGTTCACTTCCGGGTGGATGTGAAGATTCGGAATTTCGCCGGTCGTGCAATGACGAACGCGCCCAGCTTGGCGGCACAATCGCTCAGGGCTAGTACCTGCGAGGTGGCA
Organism: Povalibacter sp.; assembly: GCA_045810085.1. Lineage (GTDB taxonomy): Bacteria > Pseudomonadota > Gammaproteobacteria > Steroidobacterales > Steroidobacteraceae > Steroidobacter. The sequence goes on from JBJMWN010000083.1 coordinate 2,916, forward strand.
AGCGATCGCTCGCCATCTCATGCCCCATCCAGGGCTACCAGCGCGAGGCAGAGCGCTACCACGCTTAAATGACAATCAGTCGCGATGATTCTTGAAATCTTCAGATCGCTGCATTGCGCTAGCGTACGAGCCATATCAATCAGATTCGCACGTCGCAACTCACGTTCTTCGCTCGCTGCTTGCGCATCTACTTCGATCACGCTCGGTCAATTTGATTGTTAACGCTACCGTTTGCGGCGAGCCTCGTAACATCTAACTCTGTTGAGTGTGGCCATGGATCATATGTTGCCGTTTGATCACAGCTCAATTTCGGAAGCCCTGCCTACATTCGAAGCACATGGCCCTCACTCGACTCAGATCGCTGACACTCAGCAGTTCAGCGGACCTTGAACAAGCGTTACGAGGGCTGCGGCATGGTGCATACGCCGCAACCAGTGCTCCTCTTTTGCTCATCGTAGGTTTGCCCGCGCAAGCGACGGAATTCGCACCGGGCGCCATCGTCGTGCACAACGCTCTTGAGTTCGGGATTATCGGACTGCTGATCCTGCAGACCGCATTGATCGTTCTGCTCCTGGTGCAGAACCGTCGGCACCGTAAAGAGCAGGAGAATTCGCGGCGACAACAAATCGATCTGACGCATGCGGCCCGCCTGGTACTTGTCGGCGAGATGACAGCTTCCATTGCTCACGAAGTGTGCCAGCCGCTCGGCGCGATTCTCAGTAATGCCGATGCGGCTGAGATGTTGCTTGCGGCGGATCCGCCGGAGCTCACCGATGTGAGGCAGATTCTCGAGGCCATACGGCGTGACGATCTGCGAGCCTACGAGATTGTTCGCAATCTGCGGCGCCTGCTTGCCAAACGCGAAATGAGCTCAGAGATCCTTGATCTCAATGAAGTGGTCACTGCTTCACTCGCAGTGTCTGCATCGGAGTCTGCGGAACGCGGTGTAACCATCAAGAGAACACTGGATCCCACTCTGCCCAGAGTGATCGGAGATCCGATTCACCTGCAGCAAGTCATTCTCAATCTGCTGGTGAATGCGAACGAATCGATGATGCAAGTCAGTCGTTCCGAACGACACCTGGAAATCTCGACGGCGCTGAAGGGCAATAAAGCCGCGGTGGTAACAGTGCGAGACACAGGTTGTGGCATTCCAGCTGAGTCCATGCCGAAGCTTTTCGATTCCTTTTACACGACCAAACTCGAGGGCATGGGTCTGGGACTGTCGATCGCTCGCACCATCGTCCAGAGCCATGGTGGCCAGATCTGGGCGGAAACAGCATCACCCAGAGGCAGCGTCTTCAATTTCACCGTCCCAGTCGCGACGGTTTCATCTCTTGTCGAGAACACTGAGCATGGATAGCCCCGAGACTGCAAACCCAGAGATCGCGAGCCCAGAAAACGCAAACCCGGGCGCAGTTCACGTCGTCGATGACGACGACAGATTCCGCATCAGTCTGACTCGTGTGCTGAACGCATCAGGTGTGAAAGCGGTTGGGTATCGAAACGCCGAAGAGTTCCTGCGGGCCGCCGCGGCGGCGGAACCGGGATGTCTGCTGCTGGACATCTCCATGCCCGGTCCAAGCGGTATGGAGTTGCTCGATGCGCTGGCCTCGCGCGAACTCCCACCTCCGATCATTTTTGTCACTGCGTGTGACGATGTGCCGACGAGCGTTCATGCGCTCAAGGCAGGCGCATTGGACTTCATTACGAAGCCTGTGGACACAGCTGCGCTGCTCAAATCAATCCATCGAGCGCTGCAAGTCGACGCGGAACGAAGGGCAGCGCACAGCGAAAAGGAGGATCTCTGCCGTCGTTACGAGGAACTCACACGCGGGGAGAGGGCTGTGTTCGCAGGCGTGATTCGCGGCACACTCAACAAACAACTCGCGGCTACCTTGTACACGTGCGAGCGCACCATCAAGAATCATCGCGCCAACCTCATGGTGAAGATGGGCGCGAAATCTATCGTCGACCTGGTTCGGATGGGCAGGCTCCTTGGTCTCTGGTCAGCAGCCACACAAGAGATACAAGAGACAAGTCTCTAGGCCGGTAATTTTCTGCGCCCTCAGTACGGATGCACAGCTGCGGTGTGTCTGTCACGCTGACTCTCTCGGTAAGGGAGGCGCACGCGTCATGCGTCTGGACTGGACCAGAGGACCGCATGGCTGCTAAACGAGGAAACATCGTCATCGTCGAGGACGACTGGGGCCTCAACGAAGCATTGAAGCGAGTCCTGCAGGCTGCGGGATTCGCGGTCACCGGCTTCAACGCAGCACTGCCCGCATTGCACAGCGACGCGACTCGCGACGCAGACTGCCTGGTCGTGGATGTGAATCTGGGCGATATGAGCGGGTACGACTTGCAACGTCGGCTGGCGGCGCAAGGCCATGCTCCACCCATCATCATCATTACCGCTCACGACGACGCGGCGAATCGCGTGCGCGCACAATCGATTGGTGCCTTCGCGTATATGGCGAAGCCATTCTCGGGGCGTGCTCTGGTCGATGCCGTATCCAGGCTGCTATCGAGAGGTGAAGTAAAAGGCGAGGCAAGACGCCAAGATTCGTTGTGAGCTCAAGGCGCGAACTGACAATCAGGATGCGATCGCCGCTGATGCAACCGGCAGAAAGCGGCTCACCCCACTGACGCTCGACTCTCAGTCCTCTTCGAATGCTGCGTTATCGGCAGCGGACAGACGATGCTCGAAGCGCAGGGACGCATAGTTCATCCACGACTGCATGGATTCGAAGCTCGTGTCCATTTCCGGCTGTTCAGTCGCAGTGCGGGACTGCCGCAAGGTTTCCGATGGCGCTTCGCCGAACATTGCGCGATAACTGCGCGCGAACAGACTGAAGTCCCACACCCCGAAACGCATTGCCACGCTGGTGACGGTGTCCTGACCCACCTGTGCACGCAGCAGTGCACCGCGAATCTCATGCAGCTGTCGAGCTCTGAGAAAGCGAACCGGACCCACGCCGAAATATTCGTGGAATACGTTGCGTAGCGTTCGCTCGGATACTCCGACTTGTTTGCACAAATCTCCGACCAGGATGGGTTGACCGGTATTTTCCCGGAACACTGTCACGCAGCGGGCAAGAACCGTATCGCGCATCACTCGCGGCCGGCCGAAACGCTGCGTCCGCGAATCGCTAAAACTGTCTCGAAGCATTTGTGCGACCGAGAGCAACACCTGTTCCTGAGCCGCGGCGCGTGCTTGCGGTCCCGTGATATGCACAGGCGTTTTCTCACCGCAGAGCAGATCGAGAAGCTGGGAAACGCGGCGCAGCGATGGCATGAGTGTCGACGCGCGGGTCTCACTCAGACGCTGGTCCAAGAGCTGTGCCGCATCGGCGAAGCACGGATCTTCAAACAGGACCTTTGGAATCGTCAGGCCGATCCATTTGCTTTTTCGTGGCGCAGCATAGGTGAATGGCCGATCACGTCGAATCACAATGAATCCGCTCGGCGACATCGGCTGCCCATCGATGCGCAGTTCAGATGCATCGCTGAGCGGAATGCCAACGGTGATGGAATCTGGAGACCCGTCTCCAGCAAATGTTACGGGTGCACCAATCTGCGTCCGCTGCACAGTCAGTTGACCGATTGGCTCGCGGTCGATCCACCAGTTATCTTCAGAACTCGCCGTTGGGATATAGCGGCCGTCCAATCCCCTGATGGAATCGGCGAACTCATCGAAGTCGGTGTAAACGAATCGGCTCACGTGGCACTCCTCCCCGCTTGGAGTCCCGCTACCGTAGCCGTTTCGCAAGTTGTCTCCGATACGTATTTGAGGTGCACTTCCACGCACAATCGCGTTCTTGCCAGTGAGGGGATTGGTTTTTCGTGCCACATTGCCTCGCGTTGAAGTGGAACCGGCGTTGAGCAAACAACAGACGGCCTGCACCCTCTCGGCATGACGTCCGAGCTCGTTGAGTCAGCTTTCAGAGTCAGTTGCGCGGCGAAGCGCCTCATTTGACGCTCCCGAATCCATAAACCAGCTGCGACACGCGACCCTCCATGATGGCGAGGTGAACTGGGTAGTGACGACCTTCGAAACAGGGCTGAAGGATCGCTTTGAGTTGTCGCCAGCTCACTCTGAGAAGCGGTATATGATTTCTGTGGTGCGCAAGCAAGACCTGATCATTCGAAATTTACGCGTCGAAGACACTATCGCCGCGCCTAAGACCTCTTTGTCACCAAGCCGCTCTTGATCGCACTGCACCAGCGATTCCGCCCGCCTCGACAGATCGCGTGGAAACGTCGCGGTGCAAGCAGGACGCACTTCTGCTGCATCGTGCATCACACCGATCCGCCCATGAGTGGGCCGAATCGACGTCGCTAAGGTGAACTGCTCCTCGAAGCAATGGCGTCCTCGCAGCGAGGTCACCCGACACGTTGCCCTCATTACGGAGTGTCACGCACGCAGTGGCGTTAGAGCATGAGACCGAATGGCACCGCGATACTGGTGATCCTGCGAATCCAGTCGGTGCTCATGTGGACCTTGTCGATACTTGCGCCGCTGAGTGGCTGATCACGCATGCGATTGTCGATTCCAGTACTTGATGCTTCGCCGGCCTGGATCAGTTACGCGCTGCTGCTTTGCGCGTCTATTGGGTTCATGTCGTCCTCGGCGCTTGCGAGCGAGCAACCTCTTGCGGAGTCGCAAACGTCAGCGGATCAGCATCTGGCCGTAGTCGAGCTGGATCGATTGCAGGTTGCGGAACCTGATATGACGGGATGGGACCGCAAACGCATCGCCGGGTACAAAGCAGCTCGCGCGGACTCATCTCCGCCAGATGCGATCCTGCGAGTTCCCAGGCTGAAGGTGAGTGTTCCAATATTTGAGGGTACGAGCGATCACACGCTGAATCTCGGTGCTGGCCGTATCGAAGGCACGGCCAGCCTCGAAGATGGTTCAGGAAATGTCGGCCTTGCCGCCCACCGGGATGGATTTTTCCGTCCGCTGAAAGACATTCAGGTCGGCGATGCGCTTTACGTAGATTCACGGTCCAGCAGGCGCGTGTATCGAGTAAGCAAGGTGTGGATCGTCGAGCCTGACAATGTAGATGTGCTCTCGGCCACCGATCATTCGTCCATCACTCTCGTCACCTGCTATCCCTTCTATTTCGTCGGTTCTGCACCGCAGCGCTTCATCGTTCAAGCGCGGGAAGAGCAACGTGCGATGGTCAGTGACGGTGAATAGCCGCCGCCGCACGCACGACGCAGCATGAGTCGGGCGATATCCAGCGCGGTTCCGAATGTTTTGCTTGCACTGGTGATGGCTCTGCTACCGGCAGTTGGCTGGTGCGGCGCGATGGAGGCGGCAGCACAACGCTTCGCCGAGAGTGATTTCGTTTTTGCCCGCGGCCGCAGCGACATTCCATTCGTGCCGCTGGCGTGGGTCGACTCAACGGTTTACGACCAGAGCCGATTTCTACTTCCTTCGGGCAAGACGAGCGAGATTTCATTCGAACAGAAGACGATCTCGCAAGGCGGCCTGTTGCCGCTCCTGCTTGGAAGGCGCGATGCGCTCGTGGTCGGGGAATGGCTGAGCTGGACGCGCTTCGATCTTTCCGATGGTTCAGACAAAGAAGTCATCAGCATTGGAATACCGATCGGCTGGGCTCATCAAAGCTCACCAGACTGGCAAATCGCAGCATTCATTGCGCCTTTGGGCCACGCATCGCAGGACGATGACTGGTATTGGGAATTCATGGGCGGGATTTTCGCGCGCTGGCTGCAGAACGATCACTTCACCTGGCTATTCGGCCTGTACGCCGACGTCACTTCGCTCGAGGAGTACTACATCCCTTATGCGGGACTCACCTGGACCATCAATCAGCATTGGACCCTGAGTGCAGTGATGCCCTGGCCCGCTCTGCTGTATTCGCCTGATCAGAATTGGCTTATCCGTCTCGGCGTTTCACCCTCCGATGCGTCCTGGTCTGCAGACGTGGATGTTCAGGGAGATCCGAAGAAGCCGCAGCTCAACTTTGGGTCCTGGAATTTTGGTTTGCGCGTGGAGCGACGCGTTTGGCACAACTTCTGGGTGGGAGCAGCAGCGGGTCTTGCAGGTCTGCGCGGCTTCACCTTTGCTGGTACCGAATGGGAAGGCCCGAACACTGATATGGGATCAGACGGCTACGTTGGCTTGACGATCAACTTTCGTCCCGTCGCTCCGCCCATGCACTGAACACCTCAATCGCGTCGCGGGTCGGCGAACAAGCGTGAAACAGAATCAAGACAGGCGGGACCCGTCTCTCGGCATCAACGCTCTTCTACATGCCTTTGCAGTAGCCGAATTCAGATCCTTGTTTTTTGCTCGGCTACATCCATGCGCGGTCCGCGGTGAAATCGATGGTGAGCCAGAACTGCGGCCACGCTGCATTCAGCCGCCCTGCAATCTCTCGCCGTATGCCATCGGCTATCGTCATGTTCACTGCGGAATCGGGTGTCACGAGGATATGGATCTCGACGAATTGAGTGCGCCCGATCTTGGCCACATGGCTTGAATAGTCGAGGAAGCCACGGTCGGTGACGAGCTGCTTCATGACAGCACGCACCTGCTGGTCGAGCTCGCCCGGAGCCACTTGCAATACTTCTCGCATCGCGCGCCAGATGGTTGCGATCGGCACCGGCAGCATGGCCAGCGCGGTACAAAGAAGAACCAGCGAATCGACATACGGAACCCAGCCCGCGAACGCAGTCGCTTGGATGGAACTGGCGATCACGAATCCCAACAGGACAGCGAGACTCAGGACTGCGCTGACCAGCCAGCTTCGTGCATCGAGTGACAGCAAACCCGAGGCCAAACGGCTCGCCATGCGGCTCATGTAGTACGCCATCGCGCTGCCGATCATGCACAGCACGCCGGCCCAGATCGCGCCGAATCCGTAGTCGACCGTGTGACCGCCGCCGAGCAGATCCTTGATTGCGTTGATTACTGCGTAAACGCATGCCAGAGCGAGGACGGCTCCACCAAATGTGCCCACGACGGGCTCCAGATGCGAATAGCCATACTGGAATCGGCGACTTCCTTCGTTTGCGAGCAGCTTCGATACGGCCAGCGACACGATCGTCAGCACGACATCCACGAAGCTGTACATGCCGTCGAAGATGATCGCTTGCGAACCTGTCAGCAGTCCCGTGACCACGCCGAGCAGCCCAATGAGCAACGTCATCGCGATCGAGAATTTCAGCGCGCGTTGTTCGGCGAGGGTGTCCATGTGAGGTGCGAGGGCCGGCATCGAGCCAGTGGCTCAATACGAACTCGCTGCCACCGATGGTGAGAACAGTGGCTTCGCGCGGACTTTGAAGTCCGCATCCAGTGCCTTCGCCCATTTCTCATCCTGACCGTAGATGTCACGACGGAAGTTGGTTCGGCCCTGCGGATCCACCCACGCGGTCCAGTAAGCGAGCAGCACTGGAATCTTGTTCTTGAGCGTGACGTTCTGGATCGTGCCAGCCGCAATCACATCTGCGATCGACTGCTGGTTCCAGTGCTCTTGATCATTGAGCACCAGCTCTGCGAGTTCCAACGCACGCTCGACCCGTACGCAGCCCGAACTGAACGTGCGTTCCGCCCGATCAAACAGCGCTTGTGAAGGTGTGTCGTGAAGATAGACGAGATATGGATTCGGAAACATGAGCTTCACGCGACCCAGCGCGTTCTTCGGTCCGGGATCCTGCCTTAACGTATAAGGAATGTGCCCTCCCGAAAATTGTGACCAGTCGACCGACTCCGGTGACACCTCGTGTCCGCTCGCATCGATCACCTTCAGCCCCTTGCGTGTGATCGAACCAGGATCTTGCTTAGCCTCGGGAAGAATATCTTTCTCGATGATTCCCGGCGGAACGGTCCAGGTGGGATTGAATACGAGATAGCTCATCTCGGACCGGAAGATCGGTGTTTCGCGATACATTCGGCCCACTTGAACGCGGGCGTCCCACACGATCTTCTGGCCGCGGACCAGGTAGCCTGTGTATCCGGCAATGTTCACGATCACGAACTCATCGGGCAGATCGTGCAGCAACACGCGACCTCGATCGAGATTGACGCGAATCTGTTGAATGCGCTCCCGTGGAGATCTGTTGAGTTCCGCGAGCGTGCCACCGCCGATAGCGCCGTCGGTATCCAGCCCCATGCGTTGCTGAAATGCGCGCACCGCATCAGCAAGCGCCGAATCGTAGTCGAGAGAGTCATTCGCCTGTGATGATGCGAGATCGCCGCTTGCAATGAGCCGAGCACGCAAGCTCGGCACGCGCGGATCACTCATCCCGGGTTTGAGCGTGGCACCCGGCGGTATCGCAACCCACTCGCTTTCCTGAGCCACGGCTCGATAGCGAGCCAGCTCGCGTTTCAGTTCGGTGTAGAACTTGTGGGTTGGCTTCAACCCTTCGACACGCTGATAGATGTCATCGGCAGCGAGCGCTGTCTCGATCTCTTGCGCGATATCTCTGCTCGCAAGGGTGCGTCCATAATTCCATTGAGCATCGAAAGATTCCGGATCGACCTTGCCGAACGACAGGTGGTACGAGAGGCGAAGGAACGCCTCGGTCAGGAGCACGTCGTACTCGGCACGCAGAACATCGGTGGCCGTGGGTTCGGTAACTTGCTGCGACAGCTCATCGAGGAGCGAACGGTAATAGTCCTCTGGAGCAAGTCCGTCCGCTTCACTGTCCGCCAGCGCCTTGCGTAGCTGCACCGAGTTGTCGGCGTTGAGCCATGCTGGTCTGAAGCCGCGTCGCATGTAGAACTCTTGCACCGGCTCCCGCAAAGCAATGCGAGCGCCGTGCACCGTATCGACTCCGGGACTCATCAAGCGATCGAACTGTCCTTCAATCGCGAGCGCCACAGGATCTGCAACCGACTCTGCGCGAATCGTCGGTGAGACGAACATGCAGCAGACGACGCACCTCAAGAGGATGTCAGCGCAAGTTCGCTGAAAAGCCTTGCAGTGACGCAAGTTCCAGTTGAGTCGTGAAGCGGTTGGGATCGACACCCCGCCAACATGCCGCTATCGCCGCAAGCTTCACTTCGCGCCAAGGGCGCATTTCCCTTCCCTGTGTACGCATTCTCACGCGAGTGAAGTGCAGCAAGCCACGTGTGCAGCGCAGTCACGGTGAATCTGAAGGGTGAATCCGTTCACCCGGTCAGAGGACCGGACTCAGGTGTGAACTCGGGAACATGCATCGGAGGCAGGAGCTTCAATCGTCTCGACAGTGGTTGCACTTATGGATATCGGCGAGATACAGCAATTACGACACCGCTTGATACGTTGGTGGGCCGGCTTCCTGCTGGTCACGATGCTGGCTTGTGCCACGATCGCCACTCGCTACATCGATGTAGCGGACCTGAGTTCCTCCGGAATCGTTTTGTTGTTCCGCGCGGCGATGATGATTGGGCACTTTGGTCTGCTTGGCACTTTGTTCCTTGCCCCAGCGCTTCTATTGACCTTCATCTGGCCAAGGCCACGTGCGGTGCTCGCTGTGGGGATCGTTTGTGCAGCGCTGATGCTCGTGTTGCTGCTGCTCGATACTCAGGTCTATCAGCTGTATCGGTTCCACATCAACGCAGGGGTAATGAACCTGCTGTTCGCTGGAGCGGCGAGCGAAACTTTCATTTTCTCCGACAGAGTCTATCTGTACGCATGCGCCATCGTGGCGATGGTGGTGATTGCAGCGGCATTCGCCGCCGTTCTCCTGTGGCGAGCTGTTGCACGTTTCCATTGGGTCACTCTGCCGCGCAACGTCGCCGCTCTGATCGTGGTTGGGCTGTTAGGGTTTCACTTGGGCCATATCTGGGCCGATGCGATGGGCTACGAGCCGGTGCTCGAACAACCCGCGATACTGCCTCTCAGCTATCCGGCGACCGCGAAGGAGTCATTGCGAAAAATGGGATTTGCGGTTCGCTACGGCGACCCACTGCGCTCGGCGGAGCGGCAAGACGCTTCACCGCTGTCCTATCCCTTGGCTCCGCTTCAATGCAATGCGAACACCAAGCCCCCGAATATCGTCTTCATCCTGGTCGACTCGTGGCGGTTCGACGAGATGAACGAACGAGTGACGCCTCACGTTGCGCAATTCGCCCCACGGACCACCCGGTTTACCGATCATCTCAGCGGCGGCAATGCGACACGCATTGGCGTGTTCTCGCTTTTCTATTCGATTCCGGGAACGTACTGGCACCAGGTTCTCAGCGAACAGCAGAGTCCCGTATTCATCGACGAACTGCAGCGTCAGCACTACGACGTACAGGTGTTTCGCAGCGCGCCGCTCTACAGTCCTGAATTCGACCGAACGATCTTTGCAAACGTGAAGGCTCCTCGACTGCGCTCGAAGGGTGCCGGGCCGACCGATTGGGATCGGGACCTCACCAATGATTTCCATCGCTATCTGCAACAACGCGGCGATGCGCAGCGTCCGTTTTTTGCACTCCTGTTTTACGATTCTCCGCACAACTTTCAGGTGCCCGCGGGCTATCCCCTCGCCTTTCAGCCCAGCGCATCCGATGTGAATTACATTCGTTTGAACGCACACACCGATCCAGCTCCGCTGCGCAACCTGTATCGCAATTCACTCCATTACGTCGATGAGCTCATCGGAGAAGCGCTCGAGGATATCGAACGACGTGGCCTGCTCGAGAACACGATTGTCGTGATCACTGGAGATCATGGTCAGGAGTTCAACGATGCCGGCAAGAACTACTGGGGTCATAACAGCAACTTCACCCGCTATCAGACGGGCGTGCCGATGCTGCTGTACGTTCCAGGACAGCAAGGATCCGTGGTGCGTCATCGCACGACTCACTTCGATGTTGCTCCGACATTGCTGCATGACTATCTGGGCTGCACATCGCAGTTTTCAGCTTTCAGCGTGGGACATTCACTGTTCGATCCGACAGATCGAGAGCCGCTGCTCCTGAGCGAATACGCAGACTTTGCCATCGTGGATCGTGGACGCATCGCACTCGTACGCGATGCGGGAATGCGAGTGCTTGATTCGGAGTATTCGCCAACCCACGAACCGCTCGATCCTGAGGTCGCGCATGCGGCCCTCGAGCAGAAGACAAGGTTCTATCGATCGGCCCGTTGGCGATCGCAGCATTCGAAAAACAAGTACACCACCATCGCGGCCAAGTAGCGTCTCGAGTTCATACCTTTTCCCGAGCGGGTTCCACAAACACACGAGCTAAGCGTCGGTCATGGGCGCGTGAGTTCAGCCCGACGTACGTACTGCGCTGCAAGGTCCCATCGACAACAATGGCTTTTGCACGAGAGGCTGCCGCGCGAGCGCCCTACAGTGCACGACGTGAGCCCGGTTTTTGGGGGGAGTCCCTGACATTGCGCTGGTCCCCACCGTTTCTGGAGTGGTTGCCCCGACTGAGCAGGCAGTGGGTACAGGCTGATGTTGTTGCCGGTCTGACGACCGCTGCAGTGGTGATTCCCAAAGCAATGGGTTACGCAACCATTGCCGGCTTGCCTGTGGAGGTCGGCCTCTACACTGCCTTCATTCCGATGATCGTGTATGCATTGTTGGGCACATCGCGTCCGCTGAGCGTCAGCACGACAACCACGATTGCGATTCTGACTGCGGCGCAATTGGGTGAAGTCGCACCGAACGCGGACACTGCAACGTTGCTGCAAGCGACTGCACTGATCACGTTGCTGGTGGGCGCAATCCTGATCGTAGCCTCCGCGTTGCGACTTGGCTTCGTTGCCAATTTCATTTCCGAGCCGGTTCTCGTCGGCTTCAAAGCAGGCATCGCACTCATCATCGTAATCGACCAGTTGCCCAAGATCCTCGGCATTCATTTCACAAAGGGCTCGTTCATTCACAACCTGCAGGAGATCGCGCGTGGGCTCTCGCATATGTCAGTGCCCACATTCGTGCTAGGCGTCGTGACGATCGCCGGCATTGCTGCGATCGAGAAATTCAAACCGCGCTGGCCTGCACCGTTGATCGCTGTTGCTGTCGCGATAGCGGGAGTCGCCTGGTTCGGCTGGGATCGGCATGGGATCGAGTTGGTAGGGACGATTCAATCAGGTCTCCCCGCGCCCTCTATACCCAGCCTGGATTTGCTCGAACAACTCTGGCCCGGCGCGCTTGCGATCGCACTGATGAGTTTCACCGAGACAGCCGCTGCGGGTCGCGCATTCGCGCGCAGCGATGAACCACAACCGAGACCTAACGCCGAGCTGTTCGCAACGGGCATGTCGAATGTGTTCGGAGCCTTTCTCGGCTCGATGCCTGCTGGTGGCGGGACTTCGCAAACGGCCATCAACCGACTCACCGGTGCACGCACGCCAGTCGCGAGTCTGGTGACGGCATCCATGTCCCTAATGACGATGCTGCTGCTCGCACCTCTCATCGGATTGATGCCGCACGTCGTACTCGCGAGCATCGTCATCTTCTATTCGGTCGGGCTCATCAAGCCGGCCGACTTTCGCGCGATCCTGCAGATCCGTCGAACGGAATTCGTGTGGGCAATCGCGGCCCTGCTTGGAGTCGTGTTGCTCGGAACGCTGAAAGGCATTCTCGTCGCCATCATTGTTTCCATCGTTGCGCTTGCACAGCAAACCGCCGATCCCCCTGTGTATGCGCTGAGGCGCAAGCCAGGCACCAACGTCTTCCGCAGATCCTCTTCCGAACATCCCGAGGACGAATCTTTCTCCGGACTACTCCTGCTTCGCATTGGTGGGCGCGTGTTCTTCCTCAACGCAGAACGGATCGCCGAAAAGATTCGGCCGCTTGTCAGTGAAATGAAGCCGCGAGTGGTTGCTCTCGATCTGAGCGGTGTGTTCGATCTGGAGTATTCCGCGCTCAAGATGCTGATCGAAGCAGAGAGGCGACAGCGCGAAGCCGGCGTGCAGCTGTGGCTCGTGGGTCTCAGTCCCGAGGTGTTGGCCGTGATCCGACGCTCACCTTTGGCTGCATCCCTCGGGAGAGATCGATTGCTCTTCAATCTCGAAGTTGCAGTGAAGAATTACCAGCATCTGCAAGCGCAGCCCCCCGGAAACACTGCATTGCAGCCACAAAGAGAGGTGCCTCATGGCTAATTCCATTTCAGAGCAAACGAACGTGGAGCATTCACGCAGTTCGCCCGCATACCGTCCGAAGACGAAGAGCAATGGCAAGAAGAAGCCGAGCAGCAAATCCGACGAATCCTCGCGCAATCTGTCACGCAAGGAATACGAAGAAGCGCTCGATCATCTGCATGTTGAGTTGGTGCGATTGCAGCAATGGGTCGTCGAAAAAGGCCTGAAGGTCTGCGTCGTCTTCGAAGGGCGTGATGGCGCCGGCAAGGGTGGCACCATCAAGGCGATTACCGAACGAGTGAGTCCGCGCGTGTTCAGAGTGGTGGCACTGCCCGCACCGACCGAACGCGAGAAGAGCCAGATGTATGTGCAGCGCTATCTGCCGCATCTTCCTGCGGCGGGCGAAATCGTCATCTTCGATCGCAGCTGGTACAACCGTGCTGGCGTTGAACGAGTGATGGAATTCTGCGACGACGGTCAGGCGCAGCGCTTCCTGAAAATCGTGCCGCTCGTCGAGAAGTTGATGGTCGAGTCCGGGATCATTCTCATCAAGTACTGGCTCGAGGTGAGCGCCGAAGAGCAGACGCGTCGACTCGAATCGCGGATCGGCGACGGTCGCAAGACCTGGAAGCTCTCTCCGATGGACCTGAAATCGTACAGCCGCTGGTACGACTACTCGCGTGCGCGTGACGAGATGTTTGCGGCGAGCGATACACCCTACGCACCGTGGTACGTCGCTCACACAGATGACAAGCGTCGCGGTCGACTCAACATCATCACGCATCTTTTGAGCAGGATTCCCTACAAGAAACTGTCGCGAGATAAGGTGAAGTTACCGAAGCGACAGAAGCGCGGCGACTACCGCGAACCAGACTACCCGTTCAAGTACATCGACTCAGCGTTCTGAACGAGCACGTACGAACCAGGGGCAAGTTCGCGCGCACGAACACGCGATGGCCGCGCTTGCATGTGAGGAGAAGATCCTCAATCACCTCCAGGAGATAGTCATGCCTACGCCGGATTTCGGTCGCCAGTGGCATCAAACCCAGCTCGGCAATGTTGATAGCGAAATCGCCCGACTCTGCGCCATCTGCGACGTGAAGATCCTGGACCCCGGCATCATCGAGCGCGTGATTGCTCACGATGAAACAGTGTGCGGCAGAAAAAGCCCAGAGGCTTTTCGTCGCCTGCGAGGCCTCATCCAAATGCACTACGCGCTCACGAGCGACAGCATTCTCGGCCTGGGAGCCGAAGAGTCGGGCAAGATCCTTGACGACATTCGTTCACGACTGCGCTCGCAGTACAACTTGGGCGGCGAGCGCTAGTACTCGGTTGACGATGACAGACGAGCTCGTGAACTTCGGCGCGTGCCCGAAGTTCTCGCGAACGGCAGCATTTGCTCCAGCAGCGGTTCATCTTCAGCTCACTGATTATCCTACGTACTGTTCATCAATGGACTGAGCAGACGGTCGGGCAGAGGTGAACAAGGTGTGGCCATTCAGGCCAACGCACCGCACCAAGCAGGGACTTTCAACTCTTTTATCGCCGCATGCGCGTGCGGCGCGCACCTGTCCATGCCTGCGCGATTGATCCATCTGATGGCCGACGTCAAACGAGGAAACGCAACATGTGAATGTCATCTCTTTCTCTCAGCATGCAGCCTGCCAATCAGAACCGTCGCGGCCGTAAGGTCCTCTGGCCAGCGGCACTACACCTTCTCCTCATGGTTTGTTGGAGCTTCGCGACGCCAGCACAGGACTCGCTTGCACCGACTGCGATTCCCGATCCCGCTGAGCTGGAACGCAGCGGCGCGCTGATCGGCGACATCCAGATCGATCCACAGAACATTTTCAATACCGAGGATCCGAAGGAAGACACAAAAATCTTCCGCGCGGCGAACAAGCTGCACATCAGAACGAGAGAAAGCGTGGTGCGGCAGCAGTTGCTGTTCAAATCGGGCGATCACTATTCGCAGCGTGCGTTGGATGAGTCCGAACGCATTTTGCGCGGAGCTCGGTATCTCTACGACGCATGGATTCGGCCCACTGCTTATCACGACGGAGTCGTCGACCTCGTCGTTACGACTCGTGACGTGTGGACGCTCAATCCCGGCCTTTCCTTCGGACGTCGGGGCGGCACAAACACGTTCGGCTTCGAACTCGAAGAGCTGAATATCCTGGGCACGGGCACGTCGATCTCCGCATCACACAAGTCGGGCGTGGATCGGGATACGAATGCGCTCGAGTACAAGAATCCTCACGTGGCGGGCAGCTGGGTCGGCTTGCATGCCATCTATGCGAACAGCAGCGATGGTTCGACACGAGGATTCGAGATCGAGCGCCCGTTCTTTTCTCTGCAAACCCCAGTCGCCACAGGGTTCTCGGGATTGGATGACGAGCGTGTTGAACCTCTCTACGACCGAGGCGAGATCGTGGATGAGTTCGGGGCTCATACTCGAACCGCGACCGTATACGGCGGCTGGTCCAAGGGACTGGTCAACGGTTGGACACGACGTTGGACGGTGGGCGCCAGCTACGACGAGGCGCAGTTCTCTGCATTGCCTGAGTGGTCCCATGTTGGATTGATTCCAGAGGATCGAAAGCTGGTGTATCCGTGGATCGGCGTGGACTTGATCCAGGATGAGTTTCAGAAAATGCGCGACCACGACCAGATCGGGCGCACTGAAGACTTCTACCTGGGCACCCGCGTCAGCGCGAAGATCGGCTGGGCCGACCCTTCATTCGGCTCCGATCGCAGCGCGCTGATATTTTCGGGAACGGCTGGTCACGGACTCGGCGCAGGAACCGACTCCACTTTGCTTCTGAGCACATCAGTTACGGGTCGTCTGGAGGACGGCGAACTCAGCAACACGCTCATCAACGGCGCCGTTCGTTACTACCATCAGCAATCGCCAAAGCGCTTGTTCTTCACGACCCTCGAAGGCAGCGCCGGGCGCAATCTCGATCTGGACAATCAGATTCTGCTCGGCGGCGACAATGGGTTGCGCGGATATCCCCTGCGCTATCAGACGGGTGACTCACGCGCGTTGCTGACAGTGGAAGAGCGCTACTTCACGGACTGGTATCCCTTCCGCCTGTTTCGCATCGGTGGTGCCGCGTTCTTCGATATCGGTCGAACTTGGGGCGAGTCGCCGGTGGGCAGCCCGAGCCTGGGTGTGCTGAAAGATGTAGGCATCGGCCTGCGAATCGGCAGCAGCCGTTCAGGTCTGGGCAACCTCATTCATGTCGATCTTGCCTTCCCGCTCGATGGCGATCCGTCGATCGACAAGGTCCAACTGCTGGTCGAAACCAAGCAGAAGTTCTGAGTTACAGCAGATTAACGATTGATCTGAGCGTGGCCAGGCGTCCAACGGGTGAAACCACCTGCAGGACATCCGCTTGCCTAGTACAGCCGCCGCAACGATCCCCGTCGCCCTCGCCCCCAACCGCCCAGACACGCTCGTTTTCTGGTGGAGACATATTCAGGTGCCCTTGGCCTGTTTCGTCGTGCTGGCGGCGGTCTTTGCGACGAGCTCACTGGACGTCAACATCGCACACGCTTTTTTCGATTCCGCCAGCGAGCGCTGGATCGGCGCGGACAACTGGTGGGTGACGGGTTTCATCCATCACGGCGGCCAGTGGTTTCTGCGCGGCATCGTCGCGGTTGCCGCTGTGACTTACGCGATGACGTTCTTCAAGGATCGGCTGCGCTATTTACGCCGACCCAGTGCCTTCATTGCCGTGAGTCTCATCCTGTCGATCGGCATCGTGGGACTGCTCAAGACGGTGACCAACGTCCATTGTCCCTGGTCGCTGACGGAGTTCGGCGGCGACATGCCTTATCTGCATCTGTTCACTGCCCGTCCGCAGTCGATGACTCATGGGCATTGTTTTCCCGCCGCACATTCGAGCAGTGGCTATGCCCTGATCGCGTTCTATTTTCTGTTTCGTGAACGCAATCAACGCCTGGCACGCATTGGATTCATTGCCGCTGTGATCACTGGCCTCGTGTTTGGAATTGCGCAGCAATCGCGTGGCGCACACTTTGTGTCGCACGATATCTGGAGCGCGTTTCTGGTCTGGCTCATCTCGTTGAGCGTGTACGCATTCGCTTTCAAGGCTCGTCTGTGGGATGCGCCCGGTGAGGAGACGATCGTTCACGGTACGAATAGCCTTCCGTACAAGGCTGCATCAGCCGAGCTGCCTTGAACGACTCTGCAGGTTAGCGACGCAGAGCGATCAGCACGATTCCCGATGTGATCAACCCAACGCCGATCCATTCGCGAAGACTCAATCGCTCGCCTAACGCTGCAAACGCAAAGACCGCAACGAGCACGACACTGAACTTGTCGATCGGAGCGACCAGTGCAACGGGTCCGATCTGCAGCGCTCGGAAATAACACAGCCACGAAGCCGCAGTCGCGAGGCCCGAGAGCACCAGGAAGACCAGCGTCTTCGAGGACAGCTGCGTGGGGTTCGACCATTTACCCAGCCCGATCACGAGTGCGCCGAGCGCGATGACCACGACACAGGTGCGCAGCAGTGTCGCAAGATCGGAATCGACGTCCTGCACACCGATCTTCGCAAAGATCGCCGTGAGCGCGGCGAAGACGGCCGACAGCAAGGCCCAGGTCACCCAGCTTGCGAACATGAATACTCCTCGATCGCCTCGCGACATCTTCATCACAAGTCCTGGCTCGAACTCGCAGCTGTGATCACGACGGGCCGACGGCTGAACCGCTGAGCAAGCACGGGCAGCACGATCAGGTTGAGCAGCGTCGATGACACCAGCCCGCCTAGTACGGTCACGGCCATCGGGCCTCCAATTTCCTGTCCGGGACGGTTCAACCCAAACGCGAGCGGCGCCAGACCCAGCGCGGTAACGATGGCGGTCATCAGGATCGGCACCAGTCGTTCGTTCGCACCACGCACGATCGTCTCTCGATTCCACTCCGCGCTTTCCTGATTGACCAGGTGCTCGTAGTGCGCGAGTTGCAAAATTGAGTTGCGCGCACTGACGCCAAAGACAGTGACCAGCCCAACTACGCTTCCCAGCGACAGACCAATGCCTGTGATCGCGATCGCGAGAATTCCACCGAGCAGGCTGAAGGGAATGTTCGCCATGACCAGCCACGCGTGTCTGCGCCAGTCGAATGCGCCGAACAGAATGCCGATGATGAGGACGATGGCGAGGCCCGAGTACAGCATCAACTCATTGCGCGTCTGAGCTTCTGCTTCCGCGGCGCCGGTGAATTCCAGAAACACACCCGCAGGAAGTTTCACGTCGCGCGACACGATGGCGCGAGCATCGGTGACGACATCTGCGAGCGCTCGACCACTCACATTGAAGGTCACTGTCACCACTCGCTGACCGCCTTCGTGCCCAATGCTGTAGCGATCCCGCGCGAGTCGCACAGTCGCCACTTGCGCCAATGGCACCGGACCCAGCGGCCCGGAAATGAGAAGACGTGACAACTCGCCGGGCTGTGCGCGCTGTTCATCGGGCAGAACCATGACGGCATCAACGGTGCGGACTCCTTGGAACGTCTGACCCAGCGTCGTTCCCGCATAGGCAAGCTCCACCTGATCCAGCACCTGCTCTTCCTTGAGTCCATTCGCGGCGAGATCTGCGGGAGAGACACTGATCGCAAGCGTTGGTGTGTCGTCCTGCGCTTTGAACTGCAGATCAACGATGCCGCGCACGTGCGTCAAGGCAGTGGAAATGTTGCGTGCAACGCGATCGATCGTATCGAGGTTATTCCCGAACACTTTGATCGCGACCTGCGCAGTTTCACCGCTCAAGCTCTCTCCAATACGATCACCGAGAAAGGTGACAACTTCGGTCTGGATGCCTGGATAGCCCGCTGCGATATCTCGCAGTGCGTCCTGCGCCTCTGTCTGATCGATATCGGCATCGGGCTTGAGTTCGACGTGCAACTCGCTGCGATGAGGTCCCCAGGTGTCTTCGCTCAACTCCGCACGGCCGACTTGCTGCTCGGCGCTTTGAACGTAAGGCAGGCGAAGCACCTCGGCACTCATGCGTTTGCCGACATCAAGCATCGAGTCCAGCGAAATGCCTGGAATCGAGCTGGAAACCTGCATGACGAAATGACCTTCGCGAAACTCTGGCATGAAGGTTCCACCGAGGAATGGCAGCACCATCATGCTTGCGAGGAAGGCGAGCGCGAGTCCTGCAATCACTGCCTTGAAGTGCCGATCCACCCAACCCAGCATTCGCGTCTGCAGCAGCTTGGACCGTGCCAGCCAATCAGCTTCGGGGCGCACATCACGCGCTCTCAAGAACAACGCGCAGAGCGCGGGAGTGACGGTGACTGCGACGACCAGAGATGCAAGAACCGCGAGGATGAACGCAAGCGCAAGCGGACCCACGAAGCGACCTTGAACACTTTGAGTAAACAACTCGGGCAGGAAAACGGCGATCACGACCAGCGTTGCGTAAATGACCGGTCGGCGCACCTCCGAGGCGGCCTCGCTGATGAGTTCGAGTCGAGGAATAACTGATCCCGACGTCGCCGCTTCCCGCAGCCTGCGCAGGATGTTCTCGATCCCAATGATGGCGTCGTCGACGAGCACGCCGAGTGCCACGGCGAATCCGCCCAGCGTCATCGTATTGATTGTCTGACCCAGAGCACTCAACACCAGCACTGCCGCAAGCAGGGACAATGGAATGGCGAGAAACGCAATCAACGCCACGCGCGCATCGCGCAGGAATGCAAACAGCACAGCCAGAATCAGCAATGCAGCGATGACGAGCGAATGCTGCAGATCGTGCAGTGCTCGCTCGATAAAGTTCGCGGGACGATGCAGGCCTCGGATCAGCTGAATTCCCTGCGCACGCAACGCGGGTTCGATTTCATCCAGCACGCCCTCGACTGCCTTGGTCGTCGCAAGAGTGTTCGCGCCGTACTGACTCGCAAGCGAGAACAGAACACCCGGGCGAGCTTGAATCAAACAATCTCCGGAGCGTAACGCTGCGCCGAACTTCACGTCGGCGAGATCGCGAATACGTATTGGCACATTGCTTCGGACCGTCACGACCGCTTCACCGATGATGTCGAGATTCGGCGCGGGAGTCGGTGTAGTGATGAGCACACGTTGCGTGGCGGTCTCGATGAATCCCGCTCCGCGCAGTGCCAGCGCACTACGTGCTGCATCCGCCAGTTCCGTCAGTGTGATGCCGTATTCAGCGAGCCGCGCAATGTCCGGAAGAATCTGGATCTGGCGAACCGCTCCACCGAAAATGATTGCGTGTGCCACGCCCGGGACCGCGAGTAACCGAGGTTTGATGGTCCACTCAGCAGCATCGCGCAATGCATAGGCATCGACCGTGTCGGAGATCAGGCCTACCTTCAACAAATCCATCGTGCTCGACACCAGAGGCGAGAGCTTGGGCGTTTGCACACCGAGCGGAAGCGTGCCGGCGATCTCTGCCAGCCGCTCAGCAATTCCCTGCCGGGCCACATGCAGATCGATGTTCTCCAGAAATGTAATGGTGACGACGGACAGACCCGGGATGGATTCCGAGCGGAGCGTCGCGAGTCCGGATGCTCCATTCACTGCGTTTTCCACGGGACGCGTGACCAACTCTTCGACTTGCTGAGGCGTGAATCCCGGCGCTTCGGTTTGAATATCGACTTGCGACGGAACGAACTCTGGAAACACATCGAGCGATGCGTTACGTGCACCCCAGGTGCCCACAATCAATGCGAGCAGCGTGATGAATGCGACGCCACCGCAATGGCGTACACAGAAGCCGATCAACGCTCGCATCATTCCGCAGCTTCCGTGCTCGGATTCATTTCACGCGCCAGCAGCAGTGAGCCTCCCTTTACGACGACGCGCTCGCCAGGCGCGATCTGGTCGGGAGAGAAATAGCCGTCGGCCATTGGACGTTCGGCATCGATGAGCCTGCGTATGTAATGACCTGCCCCTTGCGCGATGTAGCACCAGTACTGCTCGTCGTGAACGACAACCGCGGATCGTGGAATTGAAACTCCCTTCACGGCTTCACCGGCTTCGGCCCAGGCGTCCAACCGCTCGCCTTCACTCAGCGTCGGCGCCTTGAGCAATGCATACAGGCTTCTGCCTGGAATGTTCACGTCTGCCGGCGCGCTCCAGATCGTCGTACTGATCCAGTGTTCTTGATCGGCGCGTGAGCCGGCACGAGAGAATCGGAGCTGCTTCAAGGCAGCGTCGTTTATGACACCGAACGGAAACGTGACGCGCACGAGCTGCAGTTGACCAGCGGCTACCTGGCCCAACATCGCGCTACGTTCATCTTGGCCCCACGGCGAGTGTTCGCCCCAGGCGGCTGAAAACTTGCGACGCGCCAAGGTCAGTGCTGCCTCATCGGCGCGTGCCTGATGCTCCGCGGTTTCCAAAGTCTCCGCGGAAAACGCTCCTGGCGTATTCGCAAGACCTCGCACGCGTGTCAGCGCCGCTCGGCTTTGTCGTTCAGCAGCATCCGCGGTGACGACATCCGAAATTGACTGAGCAATCACATCGTGCGAGAGCACTACAGCGAAGCCGCGTGCCTCGGGAACATAGGTGCGCGCTTGCACCTCTTGCGTCTCGATGCCGATCTTCTCTGCCTGCTCGGCGGTGAGCTCCACACCATCGGAGGTGCTGACACCTGCTTGTGGGGCGGCTGCTTCTGCGCTGTCTTCATGCGACTGGCATCCGCAGATCGAGAAGACGCTGATGCCGATCAGAATCTGCGCGCGCAGGAATGCGCGTAACCCACTGCTGCGAGCGCAACGGCGATCTAGAGAATCAGCGAGGCGATTGTTGAGCACTGGCATCGTTCCCGGTTGTCTCCCATCCGCCGCCGAGTGCTTTGTACACACCGATGAGTGCCTGCAAACGCGCCAGCCGATACAAGCTGTGTTGCTGTTGCGCGGCGTACAAGGTTCGCTGCGCGTCCAGCACATTGAGATAGTCACCGGAGCCCGCCTGATAACGCAACCGCGCAGCTTCGAAAGCACGTTGACTCTGCTCCACGCTCTCGCTGTGCGCAGCCCGGCTCGCGTCCAGATGTTGCATTCCAGACAGCGCATTCTCCACGTCGAGCAGCGCATTCAAGATCGATAGCCGATACGTTGCGAGCAGTTCCTCTTCCCTGCCTTGTGCTTCCTCTCGCACGGCACGTTTTCTGCCGCCGTCGAACAGGGTCTGAATCAGCGTAGCGCTCAGCACCAGCGAAGATCCGGTGCCTTGCAGCGTGATCACTGCCGCTTGAACTGCGGGATTCTGCACGCCTGCACTCGTCGTCAAGCTCAGGCTTGGAAACATCGCCGCGCGGGCCGCGGCCACATCCGCATGCGCGGATTGCAGATTGGCCTCTGCTGCTGCGATGTCGGGACGACGAACCAGCAGATCCGATGGCATCCCCGGCATGACCTCAGGTTCCCTTACATCCTCGAGCCGCTCACCAGCCACTTCGAAGGATTCAGGCGCCTTGCCGAGCAGCACGGCGAGCGCGCCTCGCGTCTCGATCTCCTGCTGCTCGAGTTCAGGAATTTCTATGGAGGCTACGGCGACCGCGGCACGCTGAGCAGCGAGTTCCGCCGCCGAAGCGGCACCTGCGCCGAAACGAGCTTCGATAACAGCGAGCACTTCCCGCGTGGATGCGAGATTTTGCTGTGCCAGCGCGATGCGTTCGCGCAAGGAGAGCAGGCTGAAATATTCGTTGGCAATGGCACCGACCAGCGTCAATGCGGCAGAACCGAGATCGGCTCGAGTGGCCGCTGCCGCTGCGCGCGAAGCTTCACTCGCTGCCGAGTTCTTGCTCCAGAAGTCGAATTCGTAACTTGCGCTGGCGAGAAGTGACCAATCGGTCTCGTTGGCAGAGGTGCCACCCGAATTCCCAGCAAAGTGCGAAACACTCGGACCCACATCGACTTGAGGCAGCAGTGCGGCGCCCGCCGCTCTGGCACGCGCATCGGCCTGACGCACGCGCGCAGCCGCCGCCATCAAATCCAGATTGTCCCGCTGTGCCGAATCGATGAATCGGGTGAGTTCGGCGCTGCCAAATGCTTCGTACCAGCGTGAGCCTGGCCATAGCACTTTCTGGGGATCCGCATAAGTGAACGCGCTGGGCACGTCGGTTTCGGTCTTGACCGGCGCCTCCGAACAAGCCGCTAACAGAACTCCCACCGCAGATGCCAAGAGCAGCCCGACGATTGTCTCGGCAGTTCTTTGCGCATCACCGACTTGGGATTTCATAGTCCATCAGGCCTGTCTGGACGTGAACCGAGTTGGACGTCGCGTGTGAGGCGAATCAATCGGCTCTGGTAGTCCCGACGAATTTCGCCAGGCCCGACATGAAGACTGAACACGATCATTCTTGCCAATCGCTCGCGGCGGATCTCAATGCGTCGCATGACCTATTGGTTGCACGACTGTCTATGACATTTGGCGGATGTGCGAGTTGCTGGCGATATCGATTCTTCGCTTAGGTTGTGTGGAACGCCGCACGACAGCGCGCAGCAAGTCGACCATCACCGAGGTGCACCATGAAATCGAGCGTAACAAATATCCTCTGTCGCGCAGCAAAGAGCAGTGTCTACGCTTGGCTCGCGCTCTCGCCTGCCATGACTCATGCAGGTCAGAACCCGGAAGTACCGATCTGCAGTCGCACAACCCGGCAGCTTCTTTCCGCTTGTCAGTACGCGGCGGCTGACGACTATCGTGTGGGAATTGCGGTCTGTTTGAACCAGACGAACTCCCCTGCGATGGACCAGTGCTATCAGGAAAACCGCCGCACTCGGGGGGACGCGCTTGAAGAGTGTGCGGCGAGCAAGGAGGTACGAGATGAGATCTGCGATGCGACGGAAGGACGCGCTTACGACCCCGTAATCGACCCGACCCAGTTCGTATCGCTCATCAACAACCCTTACGCCCCTTTCAAGCCGGGATCCTGGTGGGAGTACCGCGGCAAGGGTGAAGATGGAACGGAGCGCTCTCGGGTCGAGGTATTGGAGCAGCATCGCGAAATCCTCGGAGTAAACACGGTCGCCGTTCGAGATCGGGTCTGGCTGAATGACAAGATCATCGAAGACACCATCGACTGGCTGGCGCAAGACGTTCACGGCAACGTCTGGTATTTCGGCGAGCTTTCGAAAAGTTACGAGGGAGGCGTACTGTCGAGTCTCGAAGGTTCGTTCACGGCTGGTCAGGATGGCGCGAAACCGGGATTGTGGATGAAGGCAGCGCCGCATGCGGGAGATCTCTACCGCCAGGAGTGGCTGCCTGGGCAAGCGGAGGATGTGGTGCGAGTTGAAAACCTCAAAGCACCGGATGACGTGCCGTTCAACAATGGCAAACCGGTTCTCATGACGCGCGACTTTTCCCCGCAGTCGCCGGGTGCCGATGAACTTAAATTCTATGTTCCGGGAATTGGCTTTGTGCTCGAGATCGAAATCAGCTCGGGTGAAAGACTCGAGCTCGTGAACTTCTCTCATTAGTCGTCTGGAGTTTTGGCCACTGAGGCAAATCAGTGGCCTGAAACAAACGATTCGCATGAGGTGCATCCATGCTGTCTCTATCGAGATCAACACGCATCGCAATCGGGAGTCTCGCAGCGATCAGTGCTATCGGCGCACTCATGTTTCTCGAAATCATCGAGGAGCCGAACCTGACGCCCGCACAGTTACTGATGGAGCTCGCAGAACCCGTCCTGATCGTGCTCGCAATTTCCGGGGTGCTGCTGGCGTTCGGGCGAATGAAGCGTCAGCACGAAGAGCAACTCTCGCTGCTTCGGGACCTCGAAGTCGCGCGTACTGAGGGGGCGCAATGGCGAACGGATATGCGCCAACTGATGCGCGGGTTGAGCGCCGCGATCGATGCACAGCTCGAGCGTTGGCAACTGTCCGCGGCTGAGCGCGAAGTCGCTCTCTTGATGCTCAAAGGACTCAGTCACAAGGAAATTGCGCTCGCCCGCGGCTCGAGCGAGCGAACCATACGACAACAAGCACAAGCGATTTATGCGAAGGCCAATCTCAGCGGGCGCGCCGCCTTGTCAGCGTTCTTCCTGGAGGATCTGCTGCTCCCGTCCACAGATGTTCAGCGAAACTGAAAACGGCGAACTGGCTGGCCCGCGAGTCCATCAGCCCGATGCAATGGGATCGATGTCCTGACTGCGCGATCGGCCTCTTGCGCAGGTCGAGAACGCGACAGTCGATCAGAATCCGTACGTGAATTTGATCTGAGCCGTCCTGCCGTCCTGCTCGATCACGCTCTGCAGATGATCTTCGGCTCCCGGATAACCGTAGTGCGTACCGAACACGTTATAGATGCTGCCTGAGACTTCCAGATGCTTGTTGAACGCCCGGCTCAGCAGCGTGAGATTGGTGAGCAGGAAATCTCCAGCGACGCCGCCATCCAGAGTCAGCGCACGGCTGTGATACTGCAGTTCGAGACTTCCCACGAGCTTGTCGCTCAGGAACGGATAACTTACGTTGAGCTTGCCGAGTTCGTGCGGAGAGCTGCTGAGTTCCTGATCGCTCATTGCATCGGTTGCGCGCTGTATCGCATAGCTCGCCCGCGCCAAGGCGCCGGAATCCAACTTTGCTTCGAACTCCAACTCCATGCCGTGTGCCCGTGCATTGTCGAGATTGTCGAAATACAGATCGCCCGCATCGGTCGCACCCTGTGAAATCAGATCCTTCACTCGATACGTGTAGCCGGACACATTCATGCGGTAGTGCTGACCGAAATAGCGCTCATAGACCAACTCGTACGTCTTGATCGTTTCGGGGCGTAATGACGGCCGCAACAGCTGTTCGTCGTTGTAGTAATTCTCGTAAGGATTCGGCGCGCGGAACGCCTCCCCATACAGCGCTTTGATGGCGCTGCCCGCCGATGGGCTGTAGATGAACGCGACTCGTGGATTGATGACGTCAAGGCCCGTGGCTGAGTAATCATCGAAGCGCAGTCCCGCAGTCATCGTGAGTTTCTCAGTCAGCCGTGCTTCACCTTGCGCGAACAGGCCGAACGTGTGGCTCGAGCGTTCATCGTGCAGAACATAGACCCGCGGCAGCACATCATCGTAGACGTACTGGTTCTCTTGCAGATTGTCTCGATACTCGCCGCCCACCATCAGCTTGTGCTGACCCCACAGCGGCATCGTGAGTTGCCATTCAGCGCCGATCCATTCGCCCAGGCCTCGGTCTACCGAGACGACTGCATCGACCGGATCACCGGGTGCCGCATAGTCGTATGGATAATCGCCACCGTAGGTGGAGCGATCATAGAAGCCTCGCGCCTCCAGATGCGATCCGCTAGCGAAAGCATGCTGATAGCTCAGATCCAGATAGTAGCGGCCATCACTCGTCTGCTCGCGATCGTCATTGAACAGCGTCTCGAAAGAAGCGGTTGGAACGTTCTTCGCTCTGTCGCTTGCGTACGCTGAAAGCGCGAGATCCTTGTAATTCACGCTCGCGAAGACGTTGGATGATTCTTCACCGTCGAGACGCTCTGCGATGCCGTTGTTCGTGGCTCGTGGCTCGTCGGTGATGCGTTGATCGAATTCCGGGTAGTACAGAGAACGTGGCCCTTCGCTTCTGAAGTGAGAGCCCGAGACCATCCACTCGACCCCGCTCTGCGATTTGGCGCCGTAAGTCATGCGTGTTTTGTAACTGCCGAAACTCGCGGCCTCCGCTGAAGCTTCCATTCCATCGAAGCGGGCACCCGTCTTGGTCACGACATTGATCACGCCAAAGAATGCACTGCTGCCATAGATAGACGAGCTCGGACCGCGAATGATTTCCACGCGATCGATGAGCTCGACATCGACCATACCTTCACGCCCGATCGTGCCGCTGTCGTAAACGTTGTCGTTGATGCGGTGTCCGTTGATCAGAACGAGAACACGTGTCGTGTAGTCGTTCGGGCGATGGAAGCCGCGAAAACCCAGATAGGTGTAATTGCGATCGCTCGAGACAAAGAGTCCACGAACGCTGCGCAGTACGTCCGACAGTGTTCGATGTCCGAACCTCCTGATCTCATCGGCGGTGACGATGGAAATCGATGAAGGTGCATCGGTCACCCGCTCTTCGTGTTTCGAAGCCGCGTAAACAGTGTCGATCCTGAGCTGCATCAGCTGTTCGAGATCGAGGTCAACCAGTTCGCGGGCACCCAAAGCACTCTGGGAATCCGCTGCTTGTGCAGAGGGCATCAAGGCGCCAGCGGCGACGATCAAAGCGGCCGCCAAGAAGCTTGCGTCACGCAATTGAAGAACGCGGCGAACCCCAGTGCGCACGGATGAGCGCGGGCTGAGAAACGAGAAGGGCTGCGATGACCCTGGCAAGGGCGCGCGATCGAAATAACGGGGCATGCGTCGAGTGTTCCCAGCTGAGTTTTCCGCTGAATACGCGCTGGAGCCGCTCCAATCAGTCGGTAACCACACTATCGATCAGCCGCTTTTGCGGCCGTATAGGGCATCGCCCTAATCAAGTAATCAGGGAGTGCTCATTGGATAAAAATCGTGACGCGATTCCGTTGGCCGGTGAATCAGCCCTTCAGCTGTGGGTTCGGCTTTAGCCGAACGAACTCTGACGTCCGACTAAAGTCGGACCCATACCGTGAGGCGGAAGGGCGAATCGCGGGATTCAGAGTTTGCCGTTGCTGAGGTTTTCGAATGCAACGAAAGGCCAGTTCGCGCATTCAAGCTCGCCGAGATCGATTCAGCGCTCAACGCAAGCGTGAACGTAAACGTCACGCTCGGCGCCGAGTAGCTGATGCCTCATCTAGCGTGCGTCAAAGAATCCTTTCACCGCGGCCAGACAGAACGGCGGAACGAGTGTGCTGTGATAGGCCTCGAGCACTGCTCGTGTGCCGCCATCGGATGCACCTTGTACGACGGCTCGGGCCGCGACCAGCTGCTTCGCGATCTCGAAGTTGTCCTTGATGTTCTTGTAGGGATCGCCGCTGGCCGCATCCGAGTCGACATCGAGCACCGTCACTGGGGCAGCAGTGTTCGCCCAGGACGCCTGCATGATCTGCGTGTTCATGAAGTACACCGTCGGATCTTCATTGCCGCCACAAAGCAACATCGGCGCGGTCGGAGTCCAACCCCGCAGATCGTTACGCTTGAACGCCTGACGCAATGGATGCTGAGGAGTTGCCGCGGGCGCTCCCGTTGTCGTGGTCGGAAACGCACCGTCTGGATTGGCCTGAGCATCCTGCAGATAGGCAAGTCGATAGCTGTTCGTGATCAGATGATTCGTTCCGAATCCTTGCGCGAACAGCGGTGCGAACAGCTCCGGTTGTGTCGCCGGCGTGTAAGGCGCGTATGCAGGGTCAGGCGGAGTGATATCGAACAAGGCATCAGGAGGGAGCTTGCCCTGCGAATACAACTCTGATCGCGACACAGTGCTGGGCAGCAATGATTCGATTCCTGGTGCATAGGCGGCCTCAAACATATCGGTGGGTTGGCTGTAGATATTTCCGTACGCCCGTTGATAGCCCGTCGCAAGCATCGTTAGGAAGATCGGCGCACTGCCATTCACCTGCCCGTAGAACACGGCGTCTCCAAAAGCCGCGAGTGCGTACGGTCCCGACATCGGTGCCGATGCGGTGACGGCGGTGCCCGCGTTCTGCAGAGCACGATGCGTTGCCATCGCAACATGGCCTCCCTGCGAGTAGCCGGTAACGAACAGCTTCTCGCTCGCGTTCGTCGTTGGCGCTTCGGCCGTAGGCAGCGCACTGCGAGCCGCCGCGAGTGCATCGATCATGTCATTGGCCGACTGCTCCGCGTTCAGGTAAGGATGATAGTTGAGCGACGAAGTGTCATAGCCGGCGTAGTTCGGCGCGACCACGATGTAGCCTTGCGACACGAACACCAGTGCCATGAGCAAACCCTCGCCGTTCTCCTGGTCCTGCACGTTTGCAATGTTGAATGCCTTATCGGTGGACGTGCCGTGCGCATACAAAAGGATCGGCCGGCTGCCCGTGCATGCTGCGTCGGTCCCGGCCGGCACCATCAGCGCACCGGATGCGGTGGCAGGCTCGTTTGCAGCTCCAATCGAGTTGTATTGAATGTAGTGAACATCGACCCGGCACTTGGGCGCACCCGTGATCTGCAACAGTAATTGTGTTTCCTCCGAAGCGCCCAACGCTGCC
>JBJMWN010000084.1:0-2561 GCA_045810085.1 Povalibacter sp.
GACAATTCAGACCGCTGATCAGCTCAAATCGGCGCGATGAACTTCGGGCTTGCGATCACAAGCCCGCGGAGAAAGAGAGCAGCGGCAACACCCTCAACCACGCCGATGCCCAACGGAAAAACCGGAGCGAGCAGATCTCGCTCCGGCGCTCAGCTCGCGATTTAGCGAGACACTTTTCTGGCGTTCCCCTGGAGAACGTTGTTGGGATTGGTCTGGATCATCTGAAGCTGTCCGCTCCTGGGTGTTGTGAAGATATCGAACGCGGGGCCGTGATCGAACTGCAGCGAACCCTTGCAGTCCGCATCCAGGGTGTAGGTCGCCGTAGTTCCTGTCGATCGCGTGATTGCTCCATCACCCGCGCGATTCGCAACCGTCGCTGACTCGGCCGTCGCGGTGCCGTCACCGTTGAGCCGGAGGTACTCGACGATGGCCTTGGGCTGCCACACGCCAGCGACGAGTGAGAAACCGGTCGCGTTGAACACATAAAGCCCACTGAGCGTCTCCAGTGAGCATTCACGATCGTGCGCAAAGACATTCGAAATACAAAGCAACGACGCAGCACCCACGATGCACTGGCTCATCAAAGTTTTCATGGCGGTCTCCTTAAGGAAGATGGACGAAAGCCTGTGCTAGCGGTTCGCAGACCGCTGCTGCAGGTCAGTCAAAGATCAGCATGCTGAGGAGCGAACACCATGACCGCGCGCTGACGGCTCGCTGACATGTTTATGACGGGATCCGGCGCTCGTATAAGCTATTGATGGCGCTGACAGACTCAGTGCGCCGCCGCACGCCTCAAGGGAACCCAACTGCGAATGGAACGACCGGCGCAAATCCGCTTCGACGGCTGGGTGCTATCGACCGATTCGGGTGAGATGGTGAAAGGCGACGTACGGGTCCGTCTGCAAGACAAGCCGTTGCAGATTCTGATCGAACTGTCGGCCCGTCCCGGTGAGTTGGTCACGCGTGAGCAGTTGATTGCGCGTCTGTGGCCAAAGGGCGTCGTTGATTTTGATATGGCACTGAATGCCGCAATGCGCCGGCTACGGGTTGCATTGCAAGACGAAGCCGATACTCCACGGTACGTCGAAACCGTGCCTCGCAAGGGCTACCGCTTCATCGCACCGATCGATCCAGCCGTCGATCATCGGCCCGCTGATTTGGCGCCGCCCGCGCCCGAGATGGCAGTGATACCCACCATCCCCGCTCGACTGACCATCCCGTGGTACCAGCGCGTTCACATGTACGCGGCAGGTGGGCTCGTGGCGCTGATCGTGACTGGCGTGACCGTGATCTCCACACGACACCAACAGACATCGTCGTCGCAACCCCAGGCGGCCGCTGCGGTTCGCAGTCCCATGCATGACGATGCGCAGCAACTCTGCGAGCGCGGTGAGCGTCTGTTGGCGAGCGTGACTCAAACCGATGCCGAGAAGGCAAAAGCGATGTTCGCGCGAGCCAGCGTGCTCGATCCCTCACTTGCCTGCAGCTTCGTTGGGGCTGGCCAGGCCTTACTGCAAACGGCGGCTATCCGACGAGATTGGGCTACGGTCTGTGATGAGGCGGGCAAAGACTTCGATCGGGCTCTGGCACTCGATCCGGGTCGAGGCGATGCCTGGATCGGACGTGCTCGTTGCACGCAGGATCCGGTGATGGCCGAAGAACTGTTCAGGCAGGGGCTGCGGCTCGCGCCTGCTGACGGCAGCGGCTATTCGGACTTCGCGATGTTCCTGTTCTCGAACCGGCGGCGCGCAGAAGCGATGGCGTTGATCGATCAGGCAATGCAGAGCAATCTGCACTCGCCACCGGTGCTGCAGATCAAAGCCTTCTTCGTGATGGTGACGAACAACGATCTGACCGAACACAATCGTCTTCTGCGCGCCGCACTCGACATCAATCCCCACTTCTATCCCGCGCTATACCAGCTGGCCGAGTTCACATACTTCTTCAACGGCGATTTTGCTGAAAGCCTCCAGCTGATCGAACGTGCGATCGCGGGTGACCCGCAAGCCGATGACGCGAGAAGTCTGGCCGCCATGATGTACCTCGACGTGGACGATCCCGCGGCAGCTATGGATGTGCTTCGAGATGCGTCTGCTGCCGCTGAGGGCAAAACGATTCTGGCGCAATATCAGCACGATCCCGTGCGAGCAGCAGAGATCGCGAAGAGCGTAGCGCCGGAGTTCTGGCGATGGACGCATCATTCGATGTCGCCGCTTGCGGAAGCTGTCCGCGATGAAGGAACGATCACGGGAGACTATGCAGCTGCAGCCAAATTACTCGAGTCCGTGAATTCGAAATGGAACTGGCCGCCGCCGATGTACCGCGGCTTCACGCCGGTATACGCACATGCACTGGTGCTTGCGGGCGAGACTGAGCGGGGTCGCAAGGTAGCCTCTTCACTTCTCGCTGTTTTCGATGCCGAGGATGTGGGCCGACCCGAGCACTGGTTCGGCCGCGAACGCTCGGCAGCACTGATTGTGCTCGGCAAGCCTGACCAGGCCATCGACGAGCTCGCGGGCAACCAGCGACTGAACCATTGGGTCCGCTGGTGGTATTTGTCG
>JBJMWN010000085.1:0-21189 GCA_045810085.1 Povalibacter sp.
CTTGCTGCCCGTCTGCGCCGCGACCATGACGAGTCTGCCTTCAGTCGCGAGAGTCTGCAGATTGCGCTCCAGGTACTGGGCGCCAACCATGTCGAGAATGACGTTTACGCCGCGACCTTCCGTTCGCTCATGTATCGCAGCTACGAAATCCTGAGTCTTGTAGTTGATGCCATGAAGCGCGCCGAGCTTTTCGCAGAATCGAACTTTGTCATCGCTTCCCGCGGTCGCGTAAACCTGACTGCCTAGCGCGGTTGCGATCTGGATGGCAAAACTGCCGATCCCGCTCGAGCCGCCATGCACGAGCAACGACTCTCCTCTTTTGAGACGCCCGAACTCATACACGTTGCTCCAGACGGTGAAGCAGGCCTCGGGAAGCGCAGCTGCTTCGATCAGACTCACTGACTCTGGCACGGGCAGCACTTGGCCTTCGTTTACTGCACAGAACTCGGAATACCCGCCTCCCTGCAACAACGCGCAGACCTTGTCGCCCAGTTTGAATTGGGACACTTTCGCACCGAGCGCAACCACCGTTCCGGAAACCTCGAGCCCAGGATTTGTGGGTGCGCCCGGCGGCGAAGGATAGTGACCTCGGCGCTGGAGAATATCCGCGCGATTCAGGCCCGCCGCTGCCACGCGAATAAGAATGTCGTTGTCGCCGCACGCGGGAATGGGACGCTGTGCAAGCTTGAGAACTTCAGGTCCGCCCGGCTCTGCAGCCTCAACGGTGCGCATCGACATCGGGATCGTGCTCATGCCATCAGTCCATCGCGAACAACGAACCGCATTCTGAACTTACACGCGACAGCAGGCAGTCTCAGTTTGCCTTCACGCCTTCGTTCTTCAGGGCTTCGAGCGCACTCAGATCCACATCGCTCAGCGCAGCTTTCAAATCGTCGATGCTGGCATCATCGCCGTTCACGTGAACGGTGAATCGATCCCCCAGGACGACCGTGTATTCGCCATGGGATCCGTTTCTTTCTTCGTGAATCAGGCGACCGTCTTCACGATAGGTCTTCTCGTAACCGTTATCCGTCTGACGTTCGCCTTCGACACCGGCCCAGGAAGCCAGTCCCAACAAGCCCTTCGCCGATCCTGTGTCGGTGATTTGCAGAGTGATGGAGTGGCCATCTTCGCGGGTGTATGCGGCACTCGCTTCAGAAGTCTGTACGCCCATCGCACTGCTGCGCTCGGCGCTCAGGTTTCCACGCGGCAAACCCATGAGCGTCTCAGGCAGAAACGGCTTCAGACGATCCGGTGCGAGCGATTCGACAGCACCTCCGCCGAGCGCTGCACCCATCATGTTTTTGAACGCATCAGCCTGCGCGTTTTGATCGCCCGCTTTTTCTGCAGCTTCCATCTGCTTGCCCGCCTTCTCGACGTTCTTGCTCCATTGCTCGAGCTTGCCTAACGAACTGTCTTTATCGAACTGCACATCGCTTTGCTGCGACGTGCTGTTGTTGAAGGCGCCGCTCATCCAGGCTCCCGTGCCCGTGATCGCAGCAGTGATCATGCCGATCACGAAGCCCAGCACAATCGCGATGATGATGATGACCACCGTGTAGCCGGCAGCTTTGTCGCTGGGCGACTTCATCGTATTAGGCAAGCCGAGGTACAGCAGGTAGATGCTGTAGATGCCGCCTGCAATCATGATCAGCATGCCGAGCCACGGAAGGATTTGCGCCACACCCGCCACCCAACTCGCCGTGTACGCATACGCAGCAGTCTTCAGTGCCTGCGTCTGGTCTTTCTGGCCGCCGAAGCTCGGAGCGAGCGCATCGATGATGAGCGCCAACACGTAAACCATCGCGAGTGAGAGCACATAGGTGACGATCATCTGCGTCAGGCCGGCACCCATGCCGATCCGCATCGTTCCTGCGAACGGAACGCTGACACCCAGAATGCTCCACTTGATGAAAGCGAAGATCACCGGCACAGCGGCCAGAATCGCAATGTAGCCCTTGTAAAGGTCCGCAGCGGTCGTCGGTTCTCCCGCGATCACAGGCCATTCTGTTTTCGGCGTCAGCAGGATCGCTTTGGCCCGAGCAATGAGCTTGTTGAAATCCACGATGCTCTCCCCCTATTCGTTGTAAGCGTGCTTCGAAACGCGGCGGATAATACGCCGCGAGTGGGAGAATGGCGCTGGGCCGAAAGAGCCACGAGAAGCGTCTGATGCACTGGCCAAGGCACCAGGCTGTAGGCACTAGGCTTCAAGGAAAGGTTTCGACAGAGGTGCTGAAGGCCGCTGTATCCGAGAGCCGTCTGCTAGGAGCCTAGTGCCTACGTCCTAGCGCCTTAAGGCCTTCTCTCATTTTTTCTTCGGTATATACAAATCCGTCAGCGTTCCTTCGAACGCTTCGGCGGACATCCCAATCGTTTCCGAGAGTGTGGGATGCGGATGGATCGTAAGGCCGATGTCGGCAGCATCAGCGCCCATCTCGATCGCCAATGCTGCTTCAGCAATGAGATCACCTGCATTCGGGCCCACGATGCCCGCTCCGATCACGCGATGTGTCTGTTTGTCGAAAATCAATTTGGTGAGGCCTTCATCGCGACCGAGTGTCAGTGATCGCGCGTTGGCCGCCCATGGGAACGAAGCTTTTTCGTATTCGATGTTGCGAGCCTTCGCGTCCGTCTCGGTCAATCCCACCCAGGCGATTTCCGGATCCGTGTAAGCGACGGAAGGAATCACACGTGCATCGAAGAAACGTTTCTCACCGTGCGCGACCTCGGCAGCAAGCTTGCCCTCATGCGAAGCTTTGTGCGCAAGCATTGGCTGACCAGCGATATCGCCGATCGCAAAAATATGCTGCACGTTCGTACGCATCTGACGATCGACTGGGATGAACCCGCGCTCATTGACGAGCACGCCGGCAGCTTCAGCAGCGATGCGTTTGCCATTGGGACTGCGGCCAACGGCGACGAGCACTTTGTCGAACAACTGCGGCTCCGGCGCCTTGTCACCTTCGAACGTGACCTTGATGCCAGCCTTTTGCGCTTCCAGCTTGGACACTTTCGTCTTCACCAGAATCTGCTCGTAACGTTTCGCAATGCGCTTCTCGAGCGGACGGACCAGATCGCGATCGCAGCCTGGAATCAGACCGTCTGTGAGTTCAACCACGGTGACTTTGGTGCCGAGCGCCGCATACACAGTCGCCATTTCCAAACCGATGATGCCGCCGCCAACTACCAGCAATCGCTTTGGCATGTCGAGTTCGAGCGCGCCGGTTGAATCGATGATGCGAGGATCATCAGGCAGACCTGGCAATCGGATCGACTCGGAACCTGCAGCGATGATGCAGTGAGCGAAGGAAACCTTGCGGCCGCCCTGCTTCGGCGCGGACTGTTGACCGACGCCTGTACCGGTCTCGCTGACTTCGATTTCGTGCGGCGAGACGAACACGCCGGTACCCCGAATGACTTCCACTTTGCGCTGCTTCGACATCATCGCGAGACCGCCCGTGAGGCGCGCCACGACTTTGCTCTTCCACTCGAGCAGCTTAGGCGTGTCGATCTGCGGTTTGCCGAAGCTGATACCCGCGATGTGCATCTCTTCCGCGTCTTCGATCACCTTCGCGGCATGGAGCAACGCTTTGGAGGGGATGCAGCCGACGTTCAAACAAACACCGCCGAGCGTGGGCCAGCGTTCGATCAACGCGACCTTCATTCCAAGATCAGCGGCACGGAAAGCTGCGGTGTAACCACCCGGACCTGCGCCGAGCACGACCATGTCGAAGTCGTACTTCTGATCTTCGCTCTTGCTGGAGCTCTGACTTTGAGGCTGAGCAGTAGGAGCAGGTGCGGCGGGTGCCGGCGCTTGCAGTGGCACGGCTGCTTCGCGCGCGACCGGCTTCTCACTTGCGGAAGTTGCAGCAGCGGCCGACTCGAGCGTCACAACCACACTACCCTTCGAAACTCGATCGCCTTTCTTTACGACGACCGACTTCACCACACCCGCAGCGGGTGAAGGCACATCCATGGTGGCCTTTTCAGTTTCCAGCGTTGCAAGCGGTGTCTCGAGCTCGATCTTGTCGCCGGGTTTGACGAGCACCTCGATGACTTCCACATCCTTGAAGTCACCAAGATCGGGTACCAGTACGTCAGTAGGCATGGGTTCAAAGAACTCTGAGTGCAGCGCTACGGCCAGAGGCCGAGCAGAAGAAAAGCTGGACGATGCGTCTGTCGGTCTTGAGGGATCTGGCTATTGCCGGCTCCGCAATGCTCAAGGGCCCTGGTTCTCTCACGGAACCGCCTCGAGCAATCCCTTTACGTCTGCCAGCGCATTGGCGAGGAACGTCGTAAAGCGCGCACCAGCGGCGCCATCGACGACTCGATGATCGTAGGCAAACGTGAATGGCAGAATCAGGCGCGGAACGAATTGGCCGTTCTGATAGACCGGCTTCATCGAAGACCGCGAGACTCCGAGAATGGCAACTTCAGGCGCGTTGATGATTGGGGTGAAAGAGGTCCCACCAATTCCACCCAGGCTCGACACCGTGAAGCATGCACCCTGCATCTCAGCTGCACTCAGCTTGCCGTCGCGTGCTTTCGCAGAGAGTGTCGCGAGATCGCGTGCGATCTCATAGATGTCTTTCTTGTCTGCATCGCGAATGACGGGCACGACCAATCCGTTCGGCGTGTCAGCCGCGAAGCCGAGGTGCACGTATTTTTTCAGGATCAGGTTCTGCGACGCGCCGTCGAGCGAGCTGTTGACGTTCGGGAATTCCTGCAACGCTTTCACGCATGCACGCAAGATGAAGGCGAGTGGTGTGAGCTTGATGCCTTCTTTCTCCGCTTTGTCTTTGAGTTTCTTGCGCGTTTCTTCCAGCTCGGTGATGTCGGCCTCGTCCATCTGCCACACGTGCGGCACATTCAGCCAGCTCGCCTGCAGACGCGGGCCAGAGATCTTCTGGATGCGTCCAAGGGGTTTGACTTCGATCGCACCAAACTTTGAGAAATCGATTTCTGGAATCTTCGGGAGCCCAGCGCCGCCAGCGCCAGTACCAACTGACGTACCAGAGCTCAGCGTCTGTTTAACCCAGCTCTTCACATCTTCTGCAGTGATGCGTCCCTTGAGACCCGAGCCTTTCACGCGGCCTAGATCAACGCCGAGCTCACGTGCAAAGCGACGAACCGAAGGGCTGGCATACGCACGTGCGAAAGCAACTTCGTCGATGGGCGCTGACTGACGCGGTGCTGGGACAGATGGCACGGGCGCAGGTGCAGAAGGTGCAGGGCTCGGGGCCGCAGGTGCTGGCGCCGCCTTCGCGGCAGCCGGAGGAGCGGTCGGCGATGCGGATGTCGCCGTTCCTTCGCTTTCGATCTGGAGAATGACGGAGCCCTTCGAAACGCGATCCCCTTTCTTCACGACGATCGATTTCACAACGCCCGTTCCGGTCGAAGGCACATCCATCGTTGCCTTTTCGGTTTCAAGCGTGAGCAGCGGCGTATCGACCGCAATCTTGTCGCCGGGCTTCACCAGGACATCGATCACTTCGACATCATGGAAGTCACCGAGATCTGGGACTGCCACATCTGCGACGCCGCCGCCGGAAGCTTTAGGAGCGGGCGCACTTTGCGCGGGCGCGGCTTCAACTTTGGGCTGAGTCACGGGCTTAGCCGCTTCAGTTTTCGCGGGTGCCGATGCGGGTGCTGATGCAGCGCCTTCGATCTCGAGAATCACGCTGCCCTTGGAAACTCTGTCTCCTTTCTTCACCACCAACGATTTCACTACGCCAGTGCTGGTGGAAGGCACGTCCATCGTCGCCTTCTCGGTTTCCAGTGTGAGCAGCGGTGTATCGACGTCGATCTGGTCGCCGGGCTTCACCAGAATATCGATGACTTCGACATCGTGAAAATCGCCCAGATCAGGAACGGTAATTTGAGGCATGTGGATACGGCTGCGGGTTACTGGCGGCTGGCCAGAACGAGGAATGAAAGAAACCGGGTGGCCTTTGAGCTCTGGCCCGCTGACCAACTCACCGCTTGAGCGGCGGCCACGCGCTCTTCGCGCGAAATCATTGAGTCACCGGGTTGGGCTTCGCAGGATCGATGCCGAATTTCTGCATCGCCGCTTTGACGGTCTTCATATCGATCTTGCCGTCGTCAGCGAGTGCCTTGAGTGAGGCGACAACCACGTTCGCTGCATTGACTTCGAAGTGCTCACGCAATTTCTCGCGTGAGTCGCTGCGACCATAGCCGTCGGTGCCGAGCACCACGTAACGACCGGGCACCCACTGACGAATTTGATCAGCAAAGATCTTCATGTAGTCAGTGGCCGCAATGAACGGGCCCGTTCGATCTCCGAGGCACTCGCGAACATACGGCACTTTCGCCGGACGATCAGGATTGAGTGAGTTGCTTCGTTCGACATCGAGTGCTTCGCGACGCACTTCGTTGAAGCTCGGCACGCTGAAAATGTCCGCAGGCACGCCGTACTCTTTTTCGAGAATTTCAGCCGCCTGCATCACTTCGCGCAGAATCGTGCCGGCACCCAGCAGGTTGACGCGGACCTTGCCCTTGCCTCCGCTCTGCAGCAGATACATGCCTTTGAGAATGCCCTGCTCCGCGCCTTTCGGCATCGCGGGGTGCAGGTAGTTCTCGTTCATGCAGGTGATGTAATAGAACACGTCTTCCTGATTGGCATACATGCGGCGCATGCCGTCGTGCACGATCACTGCAAGCTCATAAGCAAAGGTCGGGTCGTACGAAATGCAGTTCGGCACGGTCGACGACAACAGGTGGCTGTGTCCGTCCTGATGCTGCAAACCTTCACCCGCGAGAGTGGTGCGGCCTGCGGTACCACCGATGAGGAAGCCACGCGCCTGGCTATCACCTGCAGCCCAGATGTAGTCGCCAACGCGCTGGAAGCCGAACATCGAATAGAAGATGTAGAACGGCACCATGTTCACGCCATCATTCGCGTAGGCCGTACCAGCTGCAATGAACGATGACAATGCACCGCCTTCGTTGATGCCCTCTTCAAGGATCTGACCTTTCTTGTCTTCCTTGTAGAACATCAGCTGGTCGGAATCCTGCGGCGTGTAGAGCTGACCGCCGGAGGAGTAAATGCCGATCTGGCGGAACATGCCTTCCATACCGAAGGTACGTGCTTCATCAGGAATGATCGGCACGACATGCTTGCCGATGTTCTTGTCCTTCAACAGCACTTGCAGAATGCGCACGAGCGCCATCGTCGTGGAAATTTCACGATCACCCGTTCCCTGAAGCAACGCATCAAATGCTTCGAGAGGAGGAACATCCAACGGCGGCGCTTTCGCAAGACGCTGTGGCAGCGAACCACCGAGCAGACCGCGACGCTCGCGCAGGTACTTCATCTCGGGGCTGTCTTCCGAAGGCTTCTTGAATGAAGCCTCCGCAATTTCCTTGTCCGAGACATCGATGAAGATGCGCTTGCTGAATTCGCGCAGTGCTTCGTCATCGAGTTTCTTCTGTTGATGCGTTGGGTTCTGGCTCTCACCCCAACGGCCCATCAGGAAACCTTTGACTGTCTTGGCGAGAATCACCGTGGGTTGATTCTTGTGATTCGTGGCCGCGTTGTAGGCGTTCCAGACTTTCTTGTAGTCGTGGCCGCCACGATTGAGCCGCCAGATCTCCTCGTCCGACATATTGGCGACCATCTCTTTCAGCTCAGGATATTTGCCGAAGAAATTTTCGCGGGTGTAAGCACCACCCTTCGCTTTGAAGTTCTGGTACTCACCATCGACGCACTCTTCCATGAGCTTCTTGAGCAAGCCTTTGCTGTCACGCGCAAGCAGTGGGTCCCACCGTGAGCCCCAGACGACCTTGACGACATTCCAACCGGCACCCAGGAACGCTGCTTCGAGCTCCTGAATGATCTTGCCGTTGCCGCGCACCGGTCCGTCGAGACGCTGCAGGTTGCAGTTGATGACAAACACCAGGTTGTCGAGCTTTTCGCGTACCGGCATGGTGATCGCGCCCATGGACTCTGGCTCGTCCATTTCACCGTCGCCCAGGAACGCCCAGATCTTGCGGTCGGATGCGGGAACGATGCCGCGGTTTTCCAGATAACGCTGAAAACGCGCCTGATAGATCGCCATCATGGGTCCAAGCCCCATCGACACCGTCGGGAACTGCCAGAAATCGGGCATCAGCCACGGATGCGGATAAGAGCTCAGACCGTTCGGGCTTGCGACTTCCTGGCGGAAATGCCGCAGGTGATCCTCGCTCAGCCGTCCTTCAAGGAACGCGCGCGCATAGATGCCGGGCGAGGCATGGCCCTGGAAATAGACCATGTCACCGGGATGCTTATCGGAGGGCGCACGCCAGAAATGATTGAAACCGACCTCATACAAGGTCGCGGCCGACGCATAGGTGGCGATGTGACCGCCGTATTCCGAGGAGCGACGGTTCGTCTGGACGACCATGGCCATCGCATTCCAGCGGATATAGGCCTCGAGGCGGCGCTCGATCATGCGATCGCCGGGATAGTCCTTTTCCTGCGCACCGGAGATCGTGTTGACGTAGGCGGTGTTGGGCTTGAACGGGAGATACGCGCCTGAGCGCCGCGCGTAGTCAATCAACCGCTCGAGCAGGAAATGAGCGCGCTCGGCGCCATGGGTCTTCAGAACGGAATCAATGGATTCAAGCCATTCGCTCGTTTCCTGCGGATCCAGATCGTCCAGCCGGGAAGGTTCAGACATGCGTGTACTACTGTTACTCGTTGGCCAAGCTGATTGGCAGGGAAATCCAGAACGCCGCGGGGCTGTTCTTGAAGGCTAAGCAAAGTGCGTGCTTTCGCTGCTTTGGGACGACAGTTACGCATCGATGCGTGACCGGCAGTCTCATGGCTTCGTCCCCGACCTGATGACGACTTGCGGCGGGATCACCCTCACCCACTGTCGCTGCAGTGCCCGAACCAAAACCACGAGGGCTTGCGCTCGCTTGCCATCTCGCTTCAATGCGAGAGGCTGATGGCGTACGACGCGAGGCGCATCCGCCAAAAAAGCTTGCGTATCATCGGAGTTTGCATTTTGGGCGTCAAGAAAAGGGGGTCCGGTGGAATTGGTTCCCGCAGAGCGCAACACGCGCTTGGATGTGCGATCGGCGGCGCTCAGCGAGCGCATGGTTCAAAACCACGATGCGACGATAATTTTTATCGACGCAGATCACGCTTTGGCCATCAAGACGCTGCCCTATGGCGATCTGCTGGGTCGTCTGTATGCGGACGCCAAGGCGCACGGACCAGTGAATATGTTGAGCACGCATGCAGGTCCGCGCGCGACTCGCATGGTCGTGGTGCTCGTGAAGGCAGCCGTCTCGACGTTCGAACGCCTGACCTGCGCCGCTCGCGCGTGGAAAGAGATCGCCACAGGAGCACCTCGTTCACTTCTCATAGCGGCGCCAGATTTCGATACGACTGTCGCAGCACATCTTCTCGAAGCCATGGCATCGGCGGCGCTCGCGGGGTCCGCATCGATGCCCAGTATGAAATCCGCACCGACCCGTCGACGTTCACTCGAGCGAATCACGCTTCTGGGCGAACGCAGCACGCTCGATAGCGAGCGCATCGCCGCTATCGATCGAGGCAATCATGTCGCGCGGTGGTTGACGACTTTGCCTCCGAACGTTCTGAACAGCACCACTTATCGACGTGCCCTCGCGAGCCTCGCGCGCGAGCAAGGATGGACCTTCAGCTTGTTGGATCAGCCAAAACTTCGAAAGCTCGGCGCGGGCGCCTTCTTAGCCGTGTCGCGCGCGAATGCTCACAGCGATGCAGGCATCGTGCGGCTGCGATACCGCACTCGCCGACGACGAGGCTCCGTGCCGCGACTGGCGCTGATCGGCAAAGGCATCTGCTTCGATACTGGCGGCATCAACCTCAAGCCTCACAAAAGCATGTTTCAGATGCACGAGGACATGCAGGGCAGCGCGGTCGCGTTGGGCACCTTGCTGGCACTGAGCAAGCTCGAGTGTCCTTTCGATGTCGACTGCTGGCTCGCGATCACCGAGAACGAGATCGGCGCACGTGCCTATCGGCCACAGGAAGTTGTGCGCGCATCGAACGGCGTGACCATTCAGGTCGTGCACAGCGACGCAGAAGGCCGCATGGTGCTCGCCGACACACTGGCGCTTGCGAGTCGCGACAAACCTTCGCTCATCATCGATTTCGCAACGCTTACGGGAGCGTGCGTCACAGCACTCACGGATCGATTCAGCGGTGTGTTCACGAATCGACCGCAATGGCATTCCACCTTGCAAGAGGCAGGACGCACTAGCGGAGAGCGCGTGTGGCCGTTTCCGATGGATAGCGATTTCGATCGTGAACTCGAGTCCTCCATCGCCGATGTCCTGCAATGTACGGTGGATGGCAAGGGAGACCACATTCTCGCGGCGCGCTTTCTTAATCGATTCGTGCCTGAAGAGATTCCATGGATCCATGTGGATCTGGCGGCGAGCAATCGATCCGGCGGTCTTGCGCACATTCCCACTGAGTTCACTGGATTCGGCGTGCGCTTCGCGACCGAATTGATGCTCGAAAGTAAGTTGCTGGATGCACGCAACTCGCGCTGATCGAGGCGTTCGTCACGGAGAGAATGCCCTGATCGTCCGATCGCAATCGAAGTCATCAGCTACACTGCCTGCATGTCCAGCACCCTGACACTGATTCGTCCTGACGATTGGCACTTGCATGTGCGCGATGGCGTGCATATGGCCAGTGTCGTGCCTTTCACTGCTCGTCAATTCGCGCGCGCAGTGATCATGCCCAACCTGAAGCCACCCGTGACTACGGTGGCGCAGGCTGAGGCTTATCGCGATCGAATCCTGAAAGCTGTTCCGGAGGGAATCTCGTTCGAACCGCTGATGACTCTCTAT
The DNA here is from genome assembly GCA_045810085.1 of Povalibacter sp. GTDB lineage: Bacteria > Pseudomonadota > Gammaproteobacteria > Steroidobacterales > Steroidobacteraceae > Steroidobacter. The sequence continues at coordinate 10,855 of JBJMWN010000085.1, forward strand.
CTCACCGATACGACCTCGCCTGCAGAAATTCGCGCTGCTCGCGACAGCAAAATCGTGATCGGTGCGAAGCTCTATCCGGCAGGTGCGACGACGCACTCAGATGCCGGCGTGACAGCAATCGAGAAGATCTACCCTGCATTGGAAGCCATGGAGGAATGTGGCCTGGTGTTTCAGGTGCACGGTGAGGTCACCGATACGGATGTCGATGTGTTCGATCGCGAATCGGTCTTCATCGATCGAGTGATGTCGCGCGTCGCTGAACGGTTTCCTAAGTTGAAGATCGTGTTCGAGCATGTCACGACCCGCGAAGCCGTGCAGTTCGTCACGAGCAGTCGTCCAGGAATCGGTGCGACCGTCACGCCGCAACATCTGCTGTTGAATCGCAATGCACTGTTCCAAGGCGGCATTCGAGCTCATCACTATTGCTTGCCTGTATTGAAGCGTGAGCGAGATCGTCTCGCGCTCATCGAAGCAGCCACGGGCGACGACCCTCGTTTTTTTCTGGGTACCGACAGTGCGCCTCACGCTCGCCATACGAAAGAAACCTCGTGCGGTTGTGCAGGAATCTTCTCCGCTCACGCGGCGATCGAGTTGTACGCGGAAGCCTTCGAAGCGGCAGGCCGACTGGATCGGCTCGAAGCATTCGCTTCGACTCGCGGCGCTGACTTCTATGGGTTGCCACGAAACAAGCAGCGAATTACGTTGACTCGTGCGCAATGGTTACCGCCAGCAACGTACCCATTTGGAAGCGATGAGCTCGTACCGTTCCGCGCCGGTGAACCGATCGCATGGCGGTTGATCGAGGACGCACGGTGAACGATCGATTGCCCATGGCGCGGCGCTTTCGCGGCTTTCTGCCCGTCGTCATCGACGTGGAATGCGGCGGCTTCAATCCCAATACGGATGCGCTGCTCGAGATCGCGGCCGTGCTGATCGAAATTCAGGGCGACGGCACGCTGAAGCCCGGCGATCAATGGCGGTATCACGTTCAGCCCTTTCCGGGCGCGAAGGTTGAAGCAGCATCGCTCGCGGTGACAGGCATCGACCCGTTTCATCCGCTGCGTCCCGCGATCCCCGAAAAGGATGCGTTGTCACGACTGTTTCGCGACATCCGCCAGGCCATGAAAGACAACGACTGCACCCGAGCCGTTCTGGTCGGACACAACGCTTATTTCGATCTGAACTTCGTGAATGCCGCAGTCGCACGCAATGCGATCAAGCGAAACCCTTTTCATCCATTCTCGAGTTTCGATACCGCGACGCTCGCAGGCGTGGCTTACGGTCAGACCGTGCTCGCCAAGGCGTTGCAAGCGGCTGGTATCGCGTGGGATTCGAACGAGGCGCATTCAGCGCTGTATGACGCTCAGCAGACGGCTGAGCTCTTCTGCAGGATCTGCAACAAGATCGGTCCGCTGATCGGAACAGCGGAACAGTAGTGCTGCCAGCGGGCAGCACCTTCTGCTTCTCGCGTCGGACGACTACTTCGCTTCTGCGAGTACCTTCTGCAACTCGCCGCTGTTGTACATCTCCATGATGATGTCCGAGCCGCCGATCAACTCGCCGTTGATGTACAGCTGAGGATAGGTCGGCCAGTTCGAATACTGCTTCAGCGCTTCGCGCAGCTCAGGGTCTTCGAAAATGTTCACATGACCGAAGCTCACGCCAGACGCACTCAGCGCCCGGACTGCCGCAGCAGAGAAACCGCATTGCGGAAAATCTGGCGTTCCCTTCATGTACAGGAGAACGGGATTAGTCGATAGCTGTGACTTGATACGTTCGATGACTTCCACGGACAATTACCTCGGCTCAGGGTCTAAATTCAGGCGCCTTGTGCGCGCATTCGGCGCTCCTGCGCCTTACGACAAACTTCGCGCTGCTCATCCGTTGACATCTGCGACCAGCGAGCAATCTCGCTGAGCGCACGCCCGCAGCCTGTACAGACGCCCTCCGCATCGAGCGTACAAACCTTCGTGCAAGGCGATTGGACAGTCGATGGCGGGATAGATTGCGAATACATGCATTGGCGGCCCGATGGTGCCGCCGTTGAATTATGGGGATCGCTCGCCTATTCTTCAAACGCTTCTCACGGCCCTATTTTTTCAGTGGCTTACCCCCGGAACAGCGGCATTATCGAAGCCGCATCAATAACGAATCGGCGGACATCGATTCCGGGTTGCAGGCATAACAACAAAACACGCAGGAGATCGCAGGCGCATGCATCCAATCACTACGGTCAAGGGAGCGATCACGGCAGCGTTCGTGCTCGCCATCATCGTTTCGATCATCATCACCATCGGTGTGGGCGGCAGCGATGCCCTAGGGATTAATCCGACGCTGCTCGGCCGTTGGTTCCACATCCTCTCGGGGATCACGTGGATCGGACTGCTCTATTACTTCAACCTCGTCCAGGTGCCAGCGCTGGCAGACGCCAACGCAGATAAGGGCGGTCCCGGTGGCGCAGGTATCTCAAAGTACGTTGCACCCCGCGCGCTGTGGTGGTTCCGATGGGCGGCCTTGTTGACCTGGCTCACGGGTGCGTACTACTTGCTGTTTGGCTACGGAGCCGAGCCTGCCTTGCACAAGGCGTTCGCCCTTCGTCCGGGATTTGTGACGATCGGTGTGGGCGCCTGGCTCGGCACCATCATGCTGCTGAATGTCTGGGGACTGATCTGGCCGAATCAAAAGAAAATACTGGGACTCAAGCCTGCGACCGACGAAGAGAAGGCGAAGGCACGCAAGATCGCACTCTATGCTTCTCGCGCGAACTTCATTCTGTCTGTGCCGATGCTCATGTGCATGGGTGGACAGAGTCATGGATTGCCTTTCTAAGGACTGCGTACAAACACGGACGCGCAAACCCGGCCAAGTGCCGGGTTTGTTTTTTGTGCAGCCCGCAACTCGTGTCAGGATATCTGTATGACTTCGGGCATCGCCGTTTCACTGCCTGCCGGCATCGCTGATCAAGTGCGTCTCGCCCTTGCCGAAGACGTGGGTCCGGGCGATCTGACCGCTCAACTGATCCCTGCCGATGCGATGGGTAACGCACGCGTTATCACACGCGAACGTGCTGTGATCTGCGGACGCGCGTGGTTCGATGAAGTGTTCCGACAGATCGATCCGCGAGTCTCCGTCCACTGGCATGTGGAAGACGGACACACGGTTGATCCCGGCCAGCTCCTTTGTCAGTTGGCTGGACCCTGGCGTGCTTTGCTGACAGGTGAGCGCACCGCACTCAATTTTCTGCAGACGCTCACCAGCACAGCCACTGTGACGCGCACTTATGTCGACGCTGTCGCAGGCACGCGATGCCGAATCCTCGATACCCGCAAAACGATTCCCGGACTGCGACTGGCGCAGAAGTACGCCGTTCGCTGCGGTGGTGGGACAAATCACCGCATCGGACTGTTCGATGCGATTCTCGTCAAAGAGAACCACATTGCGGCGGCTGGTTCGATCAAGGCCGCAGTGAGCGAAGCTCGAGGGCTCAAGCCTGAAGTACTTCTGGAGGTCGAAGTGGAGAATCTGGAGCAACTCCGTCACGCCCTCGAGGCGCAGGTCGATCGTGTGCTGCTGGACAACTTCTCAACGCAATCCCTGCGCGAAGCCGTGCGGATCACTCGCGAGCAGTTCAATTCCAAGGCAGAACTGGAAGCCTCGGGCAATATGAGTCTCACAACGTTGCGCACGGTGGCTGAAACGGGAGTAGATTTCATTTCGGTCGGAGGCCTCACCAAGCATGTGCAAGCCACCGATCTTTCGATGAGATTCGAGTGAACTTCGTCCGCACCTGGAGTTGATACGCCAGCGATGAGCTCGGAGCGTTCCAATATCCCCGTCGTCAGCCGCGTACTGGTCGTACGCTTCGGCGCGCTGGGCGATATGGTGCTGCTGACCGCGATGATCAAACGTCTCAACGCCCGTTTCGGCGTTCCAGTAGACGTGGTGAGCTCCGGATCGTGGTCCGAACCGCTCCTCCAAGATCAGCCAGCGGTCGGCGAGATCAAAATCATTGCGAGCCGGCGCCGACCTTACTGGTTGAGTCCAGATCAGCGGCAGCTGGTGAAATGGCTGCGCGAGCGAGGACCTTGCCCGACGTGGTTCGTCCACCCGCATGATGCAGGGCGCGAGCTGTTGCGACGCGGAGGACTTCCAGACGACCTCGTCTGTGACTTCGGTGACCTGCCGCTCATCGCTGGCGAGCACGATGCCGAACGCATGGCTCGCTTTGCGGATGAAACACCACGAGCATTGGCCGGAGCATATCCGCCTCCTTCAGAACCTCGCCCTATCAATGCGTCATTGCGCATCACTCCCAGCGCAAGAGATCAGTTGCAACGATGGCTCTTGCGTCACGGACTCGCGAGCCGATCGATGATCGCCATTCAGGCGGGCAACAAGCGGACGATGCGCTCCTGGAACCGACGACGCGCGACGAACAAGAAATACTGGCCGGAAGAGCGCTGGGCTGAAGTGATCCGTGCGATCCGAGCCGACGAACCCGACAGTGCCATCGTGCTGCTCGGGGTGCCTCACGAATTCACATTGAACCAGGACATTGTCCGGCTCTCGGGCGTAAACGACGTCCACAATGTCGCCGACGATTTACCCGTGCCAGTGCTCTGTGCGTTGCTCGAGCAGACGGACAGCATGATCTCGGTGGACACAGGCCCAGCGCATGTCGCCGCTGCGGTGGGCTGCCCCGTCGTAACGCTGTTTGCGGATGCCTCGCCCGTTCGCTATTGGCCCGGCGGTCGCGACACGAATGCAATCGTGCTGCAGGGTGAAGTGAACGGCGAATTGAACATGCTCGGCATCGACGCAGAGCGCGTGATTGCTGCCTGGCGGCAGATTCCCAAACGGAAAGTTCTTCCTTCCATACGCCGCTTGATGCCCGCCGACGCGCAATCACCGGCGCGCATGACCTTCAACGGAAAGCAGCCCGCCTGAGATCAGCTCGCAGTAGCCCGCAGCACTCGCTGCGGAGTCGCGATCCCATAGCCCTGCGCATAATCGACGCCGAGACTGCGCAGCATTTCAATGATCTCGACGTTCTCGGCGAACTCAGCAATCGTCTGCTTGCCTGTCAGATGGCCGATTTCATTGATGGAACGAACCATTTCGCGATCGATCGGGTCGTGCAGGATCTCTTTTACGAACGAGCCGTCGATCTTCAGGAAATCAACGGGGAAGTGCTTCAGATAACCGAACGACGAAAGTCCCGTGCCGAAGTCATCCAGCGCAAATCGACAACCGAGTTCCTTGAGCGCGTGGATGAACCGGTTCGCCTGAGAGAAGCTCGCAATGGCCGCTGTCTCGGTGATTTCGAAACAGATCTTCGAGGCGTCGATGCCGCTGCGATGGAAATGATCGATCACAAAGGGCAGGAATTTATCGTCGCCCAGGCTCTGACCTGAAAGGTTGATCGAGCACATCGCCAGCTTCTCGCGCTCGTCGGCCTCGGACACCAGCCATCGCAGCGCATGTTCGATCATCCAGCGATCGATGTTCGGCGTGAGGCCGAATCGTTCGGCTGCCGTGATGAATTGATCCGGCGCGACGATCTTGCCGGCCTCATCGCGCATGCGCAGCAACAACTCGTAATGCAGTCCCTGATCGGGGACCTGCAACGGTTGAATGACTTGCCGGTAGATTTCGAACCGATTGTCTTCAAGTGCATTGTTGATGCGCGCGGCCCACTGCATTTCACGGCGACGACGCATCAGATCGATGTCGTTTTCCTGGAAGCTATAAACGCGATTGCGACCATTCTCTTTGGCGGCCGCGCAGGCGCTGTCTGCAGCAGAGAGCAACGAGGCGACGTCTTCGTTTTCTGGAGATAGCGGTACCACTCCGACGCTCGCGCCAAGACGGAATGTCCGCTCTTCCCACACAAACTTGTAATTGCGGATCGCTTCCCGCAGCGCCTCGGCATTGCGGATGGCTTCCTCGATCGAGCAGCTCTCGAGCAACACGCCGAACTCGTCGCCGCCCAATCGCGCGACCGTGTCGCGCCAGCGGATCTTCGATTTCAGCAGTGCACCGACCTGACCCAAGAGCGCATCGCCCGCGCTGTGACCACAGTTGTCGTTGATGATCTTGAACTGATCGAGATCGATGTGGCACAGCGCATAAGAAGATTCACGAGCACGTGCACTCTTCAACGCTCGTTCGAGCCTCGATTCGAATTCGCGACGGTTGACTAATCCCGTCAGGATGTCATGGCTCGCGTGGTAAGAGAGTTTGCGATTGAGCTCACGGCTTTCGCTGACGTCGTGAAACACCAGCACGCCACCACAGATCACTCCTGAGCCATCACGGATGGGCGATGCGCAGCTTTCAATGTAAAGCTCGTTGCCGTCGCGCCGGATAAGCAGTGTCGGACGCACGGACTTGATTGCACGCGTACGCCGGATTGCCACTGCGAGTGGATTTTCGAGAGGCTCGCAGGTTTCCTCGTGAAAACTCCGGAAGATCTCATCCACCACTCGACCCTGCGCATGCTCGAGCCGCCAACCTGTGAGTTGCTCAGCCACTGGGTTCAGATATTCGATGCGGCAGTTCGAATCAGTCGTGATCACACCGTCACCGATGGACTGCAATGTGATCTGTGCGCTCTCTTTCTCGCGGAACAGCGCCTCTTCATAGAGCTTGCGCTCAGTGACATCTAGATCCACCCCAACGATGCGGCGAGTTCTGCCATGAGCATCCACTCGTGCTTTCGCGCGACTGACGACCCAGAGCCAGAGTCCGTCGTGATGCTTCAGACGATGCACGCTCTCGAACAGAGATTCTTTTCCAGCCAGATGTTCGCGAAGCGCTGTCTGCACGCGCGGCAGATCTTCGGGGTGCACGAGCTGCTGCCAATCGGTGAGCGGTTCGATTTCCTCATCCGAGTACCCGAGCATCGACTTCCATCGAGGAGAGAAATACGTGGTCTTTTTCTCCAGATCGAAATCCCACAACCCATCATTCGCGCCGTAGAGCGCCAGCTCACTGCGTTCTTCGAGATCCTCGAAGTGAGTGCGGAGATGGTCGCGTTCCAGTCCACTCGCATAGCTCGACGCCAGCAACTTGAGCATCAGATGCAGATTCGCATCCCAGCTTTCGCGGGGATGCGTCGAACACATCGCAATGAATCCTTGAATGCGCCCCCGGACCGCGAAACCAGACAGCAATACGGCACCCACTTGCACAGATGCGAATCGAGTTCCTTCCGCCGCCAGTTCACGTCGCGGTTGCGTGGTATCGCGCATCTCGATCACTCGCAGATGTTCGAGTCGATCGCGAACGTAAGGCATCGTCGCGAGCTGCTCTCCCGACAGCACGCCTGGATTGAACGTAGCGAAGAGACTGCTCGCGCCAACGACGTGGCTGATCCCATCGTGCTGAGCGTTGAAGCGGACTATGAAGAAATTATCGAGACCGACGGCTTCTCGCAGGGCTTCCAGGTTGGAGCCAATCACCGCGTCGGCGTTGTCGGCAGGAGGATTTTGGAAATCGACTGCGGCTTTGGTGAGCAGGACGTCGATATCTACTTTCGGACGTCGTGTGTTCGGACCGTGCGAAGCAAACGGTACCGTCTGCATCGGCAGCGGTATTGCTTCGGTCGCCTGTTTCGGATCGCGCGCCATGTCGGGTCCGAAACGGGGGCGATCAGTAAGACCGCCCGTGATTGAAATGGCACGTACTCATCGAGAAGCACTCGATGTCGCATGCGGACAAGGCGATTTGATTGATCACTTGAGCATCCTCCCAACCGCAGCCGACATTTTCGAAATAGGAGGGTCGCTGCAGTTGCGCGCGATTGTGGCACAGGCTCAAGAGCAGATATAGCCGTCGGCGGACAGAAGAATACTCGGACCAATGCAGATCGAGCTCATTGCATACGCAATGCTGGAGGTCGGTACTTGATGGCAGTGTCTGAATGACCGCGTTCAATGCACTGCGGATCGCCATTGCCTTCGACCAAGTACCACCTGTCGCCACTCGCGATTCCAACGAGACGTGCTGTTGCTGACTTGAAACACAGGGTTCTGGTGGGCTCATCCATCAGCAGTACCCTGCCCTCTTTTTGAGCTTGCCACGCAGCTGCATCCGCAGTTTCCTGCTCCGCTTCACGCCATCGGGCATGTCCGAAGTTCACGATCGGGCGTTGGATATGCAACAGGAACTGTTCTTTGTACGCGACAACCCCGAGCTCACTCACGTTGCGAGTCTGCTGCTCGACCTTTCGAATGAAGGCTGCACTCGAGCGCGATGCATCGATCACAGGATTGATCATGAAACTGACGATCAGCATCTCAACCGCGAGAAACCCTCCCCACGCGGCAAATCCGCGAGCAGTACGAGTGATCAGACAGACCAGTGCCGCGGCTCCGCCCATGGCCAGCAAAGGCATCAGAACGTCGACCCCGTATTCATCGATGAGCGTGTGCCGCTGCAGAGGGCTGAAGAACATGTATGCCGATCCGGCAAGCATGAAGACCGCCAGGCACGCGACGATCACGAACACAACCATTTGAGCTTTGCGGCGCTGGGCGATCGAAGCCATGAACGGTGCGACGGCGATCGCCAATGCTGGCAGTGCCGGCAGGACATACACACCGCGTTTGCCAGAGCTGAGACTGAAGAACAACACCACCAGCACGATCCACGCGAGCGGCAGAAAAATCCGCTGATCGCGGGCCCGCAACGCTTCCCGCCATTGAGGGATCAGCCAGGGCAGCAATGCCGTGAACGGCAGCCACAGGCCCGGAATCACATTCACAACGAAGTACCAGAAAGGCTCGCGGTGATGCCACGCACCCGCGTAGCGGTGCACCGTCTGTCCGAAGAGGATTTCATCCCGGTATCGCTGCAGCGCTGGATCATGTTGCGCAGCCATGAGCATGGGCACCAGCCAGACGCTGACTGCCAGCAATAAGGCGAGAGGCCCGATCAGCCAACGCCAACCTCCATTGATCGCAGGTCTGGGCATCCAACCACCGCGCGAGCTAAACGCATACGGAATCAGGACCAACAAGGGCAGGAAGCCAACACCCTTCGTGATGATGCCGAGACCCGCTGCTGCCCACCCGATTGCATACCATTTCCAATCTGGACCGAGCAGGCAATGCCGCAGCAATCCATACAGACCCAGTGTAGTGAAGAAACACAGCGTGGCGTCGATCTGCGCCTGACGCGCCTGCCACACGTACTGCGCCGTAAACAACAGAGCGAGTGCGGCCGCCAGTCCGGTCTCGCGATTCCACAAGCGACGTGCAAGGTCATAGATCAGCACCACACATCCTGCGGTGGCCAACAGTGAAGGCAGCAGGAATGAGATCCGCATCGATCCGGTCAGCGTCAACAGCGACGCGATCATCCAGAAAAACAGCGGTGGCTTGTCCGCGTACACATCGCCGCCGACCGACGGAATCAACCATTGATGATTCGCGACCATGTCGCGTGCAATCAAGGCGAAGCGCGGCTCATCGGCTGGCCATGGATCACGCAGGCCGATGCCTGTAGCAACAAGGATCAGCAGCAGACCGCCCAACCAGAGCAGGTCTGCACGCACTTCCCGAGAGCCGCTTTTTCCAGGGCGCAGTAATGCAGCAACGATTGCATCCATGAGGCTCAACGCTCTACAACGGATGGGCGTCTTGGATTGCGGCGCATCAGCCAGCGCACGCCAAACAGATCGACAATCCCGACCCACAGGCGGTTGTTCAATCCGTACTTCGAGGTGCCACGTGTGCGGGGTCGATGTCGCACGGGAACTGAAATCACTTCAGTGCCAGCATTCAGAAACAACGCAGGCAGAAATCGATGCATGTGATTGAAGCGCGGCAGCTCCAGGAAGGTCTGTCGATGCAGCAGTTTGAGGCCGCATCCCGTGTCTGGTGTGCGGTCCTTGAGGAAACGACTGCGAACACCATTCGCCACGCTCGAGGACACTTTGCGGATCCAGTTGTCTTTACGCGAGGCTTTGCGATTTCCCATGACCAGCTTGAGATTCGGCCCTGCGCTGCCCTGTGCCGAGATGAGAGCCGGGATGTCCGCCGGATCGTTCTGCCCATCGCCATCGAGTGTCGCGATCCACTCGGCACTCGCCGCTCGCACGCCTGTATGCACGGCTGCGCTTTGCCCGCTTCGCGCTGAATGCTGCAGCAGACGTATCTCGGGAATGTCTGTATCTCTCGCCGCCTGCAACATCGATGCAGTTTTGTCCGTACTACCGTCATCGACGAAGATGATTTCGAAGGGGCGATAGGCGGCCAATGCGGCCTGAATCTCGCGCGCGAGAGGCACCACGTTTTCTTCTTCGTTGCAGACCGGTATGACGACAGAGAT
>JBJMWN010000086.1:0-25202 GCA_045810085.1 Povalibacter sp.
ATGCGGAAAGAGCAAAAAGACCGCGGATTGCTAACGAGCCTGTTATCGCGCCAGGCAGCAGGAGCGACCGCGAAGCGGAACCGGAGGCTTCAGGCTCTCTGTGCCAGATCACGGGCGAGGTGCGCGGACGCGAGAAACGCATGTGTTAAATCGATCGCGTGAAGGAGTCGAATGCAGTTCACATTCCTTCGTGATGCAACCGGATGCTCAGATTTGCGTCCGGTTGACTACCTTTGTGGCGCCGAAACTTCGATGCTCGATCACCGCGTGGGAAGCTTCACGGTGACTGATTGACCCGAATACTCGACCGACGCATCGGGCCGTGAATCGAGATCAGCGGCGTTCGTCTCGCCGGGTTCGATCCAGCGCACGTTGAACGTGCGCTTTTCGACCATGCCAGGGAAGCTGCCGGCGCGATCGCCGAGCGTGATGCTGCCGTCCGCATCGTTGTAGGTCACCGGGACGCGGGCGAATGCGCCTTTCTCATAGTCATAGGTCACGCCGTCGTCTTCGTAGAGATCGAACTTGCCGTTCGCCCCGCGATAGACGTAGAGAGTGACAGGGGCATCGAGCTTTTCGCTCGTGTACTGCGTGGCCGGACCGATCGGCACGATTGAACCAGCCTTCACAAAGAGCGGCATTTTCGCGAGTGGAGCCTGAGCCTCGATCTCCTGACCGCCGTCGTAAGAACGTCCCGAGTAGAAGTCGTACCAATGCACGCCCGCGGGCAGGTACACCTTGCGAGTACGTGCTTCGTATTGGTAGACGGGGCTGACGAGGAACGCGGGCCCGAACAAATATTCATCGTTGACGTCGCCTGCCTTCTTGTCGGTCGGGAAGTCCATCGCCAGACCCCGCATGATCGTGCCGTCACGATGATAGAGATCGCCTGCCAACGTATAGATGTAAGGCATCAGGCGATAACGCAACTTGTCGTACGCGACGAGACTCTCGTACACCTCCGTTCCGGGCGGCGAGATGTTCCAGATTTCACGGAGCGGAAACTCACCATGCGACCGGAAGATCGGTGCGAACGCGCCGAACTGGAACCAGCGCAGATTCAACTCGCGCCATTCAGCAAGATCCTTCGGTGTCGGTTTCTGAAAGCGGTCCTCGAGCGCGAAACCGCCGATGTCGAACGTCCAGTTCGGCAAGCCTGACATCGAGATGCCTGTGCCCGCAGCGATCTGGTTGTAGAGATCGCGCCAACGCGAAACGATGTCGCCGCTCCAGGTAGCAGCGCCGTAGCGTTGCAATCCGGCGAATCCAGAGCGCGTGAGAATGAATACACGTTTGTCAGGTGTTGCGCTCTTGCGTTCGCCCTCGTAAATCGCGCGAGCCTGCATCAATGCGTACGTATTGAAGTACTGCTCGGCCGGACCCGCGGAAGTCGGGCCCATTCGCTTCGTGAGCTCTTCGCGATCCGTATTCGATGCGATGTCGGGCTCGGTGTTGTCGGCCCACCAGCCATCGACGCCGATCGGTTTGAGCTTGTCGTTCAACTGACGCCAGTAGATATCGCGAGCTTCCTGCGCATACGGATCGTAGTGCGAGTTCAAATACCCAGGACCGACCCAGTCCTTCACGCCCTTCTCGACGTTGCGTCGATACATGTAGCCCTTCGCATCGAGCTCTTTGTAGTTGTCAGTGTTCGCGTAGAACTTGCCCCATACCGAGATCATCAGCTGCACATGATTCTTGTGCAGTTCATCGACCATCGCTTTCGGATCGGGAAAGCGCGTCTTGTCGAAATCGTGTGAGCCCCACTGATCTTCGGGCCAGTAGAACCAGTCCTGCACGATGTTATCGAGGGGCAATCCGCGCTTGCGATACTCCTTCGCTGTATTTACGACTTCGGCTTGTGTCGTGTAGCGCTGACGGCTCTGCCAGAAGCCATACGCCCAACGCGGCAGCAGCACCGCTTTGCCTGTCAACACGCGATATCCCGAGATCACTTCATCGAGATTGTTGCCGGCGATGTAGTAGTAGTCGATCGCGGGCGTGGCTTCCGATGCGAGCGACAGCGAATGGCGTTCCTCAGCAGGAAGCGGATCGTTGTGCAGCAGCGCGATGTGACCGTCGTTGGGAATCCATTCGACGCGTAGCGCGATAGGCTTTCCTGCCGTCATCGGCAACTTGAAGTTGTGGTACCAGGGATTCCAGTTCTGACGCCAAGCATCGAGGATGAGTTCGCCGTCTGCATAGAGCTTGTAATAGTTCGACGCATACAACTGGAACGTGTGAACTCCAGTCTTGCTCGACTCGAGCTTGCCTTCCCACGTCACACTCACTCCGGGCAATAGTGTCGGCAGGCCGGTTTGCTGACCGATCTTGTCCGAGAGCACTTCTCTCGGGTATTCCTTCAGATCCTTGATGAACTGATAGTTGATGTCAGGTTCACGACGCTTCACCTTCTCCTGACCGTTGATCGAGTAGGTCACGGTCAGCCCGCCTTCCTTGCCGTCCACATCGGAGAGCTTCAGATCGCGCGATGCAAGCGCATAAGGACGAGGATTGCCAAAGCGTGTGATCGAGGCCGTATCCCAGAGCACACCGTAGTTTCGGCTCGACATCACGAACGGAACGCCGATATCCATGTTGTGTTGCGCGAGCTCGACGTCTTCGCCGTTGTAGTTCATCTGCGCGTTCTGATGCTGGCCCAGGCCGTAGAACGCTTCGTCGGTGCCTGGATTGAACAACACGTGTACGCGATACAGATCCTTGCCATCGGCCTTCACGGGTTCGAATGTGCCGCGATCGCGTTCCGCGAGAATCGGTTTGCCGTTTGCGTCAACGAATGCGACCGCACCTGTCACACGTGACACCTTGGCTGTAACCTGCGCCGTCTTCAGCAACACTCCATCGTCGCTGGACTCGACGGTGAAATTCACGCCGCTCGCAGGCTTTGCAATGACTGCCAGGCTTTCAGGCAACTGCAAGTTGTCGGTCGGCACTGCAGTGACGCGAACGATGCGATCAGAGATCACCTGCAGGCGAACTTTGTGCGCAGAGCTTTGCGTTGGCGTGACGAGCAGCCCATCCGCCGTCTTTTCGAAGTTGTCCGGCTTCTTCTGAGTGCAGGCACCAAGCGTAAGTGCAAGGGCGATGCAGATTGCAGGAAACCCGAGAAGTCTTCTGGTGTTCACAAACCATCCCCTAACAAGGTGTGTTGCCCGAAGCGAAGTGCAAGCGCAACGTTAATCAGTAGGTCGCGAGCCGTACGCGCAGCATCTGAGGCATCGCGGTGAAGTTCAAGCCGTAGTCTGTCTGATCGCCGTTCCAGAGGCGTTCGAAGACCCATTCTCCCTTCTCGTCGTAATGGCCTTCTTCAACTCGTGCCATGAGAAAACCCTTGGCCTTGTCGAGCGATCCCGAACCGAAAGACACGCGCGCGTTACGACCTGTAACCAGATATTCGTCGGGAGTCAGTTGGGCGATGAGCACCCCACCATCGGGAGTCTCGTGTGTGTTCTTTTCGACCGTGCCGAGCCAGGTCCACTCCTTCATTCCAAACTGCCATTCGTTCCAGCTGACGGTCGCGGTCCATTTGCCGAGCTCGAACTTTCGATCCGCAGCATCGTCGGGCTGCGCAGCGCCCCAAACATTGTTCTCGAACGCAAGCTTGGCCCAGGTACGAGCCAGCGGTGCGATCAATCGATAGTTGGCTGCAAACGGCTCGACCATCGATGCATCCGTTGCCTTCGCACCGAGCGGATAATTTGCGTAGCCGGTGAAGTCCATGCCGAAGGGATCGAACCCGATTGCGCCACGACCCAGTGTTTCGAAGAAATAGCGTGCGTACGTTTTGTCGTTACCCGTTTCGCTGACGAACAAAGCATTGTCAGCACGAGCATAGAGATCGAGTACCCGAAAGTATTTCGCCGACTCGCGCATGTAGACGTCGGGGCCGATGAGATCGATGGCGGGCGCAGCAGCACGATAGATATCGAGCACGTTGTCCGTCGGACCTCCACTTGCATAACCGCCCGGCTTGCCCGGATTGAACGGATCGCGCAACGCGCAGTTCACGTACATCGGGAGTGCAAGCTCACGCTTGCCTGCTTCGGCCATCTGTCCGATGAAATGTGCAACGGACCAGGCATGGAAGAACTCTTCCGCATCATTCCCGAAGACTTGCTGCCACGAGCCCGTGGATTTGCCGAGCTTCTTCAACAATAGCGGCGGCACCGGACCGCGAAACAGTTTCTCAGCGGCTGGCGAGTAGTCGCGAACGCTGCCGTAAGTGCCTGGCTCGTTCTGTACCTGCACGAGAATGGCAGTGTGTTGTTCGTCGACGGTCTTGAGATGACGCATCAACGCCACGAACGCTTTGCGATCAGCATCAAGCGTCGCGGCGGCGTGAGGAGAGAGTGAGTTCAGCGTCTTGCCTTGCGCCGTGACCACACGAGGAAAGCGTTGATTGTTCAGCTTCACCCACTCTGGCGCATAGTTCGGTCCATTGTTTTTCCAGGTACCGAACCACAACAATCCCACTCGCACCTTGTGTTCGCGAGCCTGCGTGAGCAGCGTTTCGAGAAAAGAGAAATCAAATCGCCCTTCTTGCGGTTCGATCTGCTCCCACGCGATGGGGACGATGACCGTGTTCGCCTGCAACTGTTCGATTGCGGGCCAGACTTTGGGTAGCGCCGCAGGCCACGCGCTTGAGTTGTTCACCTGTCCGGCAAGAACCGTGAATGGCGCGCCATCGACGAGCAACGCATGCTTGCCATTGCGCTCGACCAGACGCGGCAACTCTGCGGCCTGCGAGGTGATCGCAACAGACGCAGACACGCAAAGGCAACCGACGGCGAAAATTCGCCGTGCCTTGGATGAAATCATGAGCGCTGTCCCCCAAACATCGGTTCGATGAGTCGCAGTTTTATTTGGCCATGAAGTGCAGAGGTCATGGCTGGCTTCGAACACGCAACTCATCATCAGAGTAGATGTTAACGGTCACATCCATTTTTGAATCTAGTCTGACAATTGGCATGTGTCAATTCGCCGCAAATGAATAGCGCTCATCAAAGCTCCACGATCAGCATGATCGCCGCACGCGTAGATTGCGTTTACTCTTGAGCACTGACTTCCAGGGGGCGGCACCAGGGTGCCGAAGGTTCGTGTGACCAAGATCGTTGGGCTCAGTATTGAAGACATCCGGTTTCCGACGTCGCAGCATCTCGACGGGTCGGATGCAATGAATCCCGATCCGGATTATTCCGCGGCGTATGTGATTCTCCGAACCGATCAGCCCGGACTTGAAGGTCACGGCCTCGCATTCACTATCGGGCGTGGGAACGAGATCGTGTGTGCGGCAATGACGGCGATGCGTCATCTCGTCATTGGCCTGGACCTCGACTGGATCAGCGAAGACATGGGCCGCTTCTGGCGGCATGTCACCTCCGATAGTCAGTTGCGATGGATCGGACCTGACAAAGGTGCGATTCATCTGGCTACGGGTGCCATCGTGAATGCTGCCTGGGATCTGTGGGCCAAGTCAGAGGGTAAACCCGTGTGGCGCCTGATCGCAGACATGTCGCCCGAAGACCTCGCAAGCTGCATCGACTTTCGTTATCTCGGCGATTGCATCACGCGTGACGAAGCGGTCCTTCTATTGCGAGAACGCGCCGTCGGCAAACGAGAACGCATACAGACGCTGGAGCGCGAAGGTTATCCCTGCTACACGACCTCTGCCGGCTGGCTCGGCTATTCCGATCAGAAGCTGCGGAGCCTGTGTCGGCAAGCCATCGATGCGGGCTTCTCACACGTAAAGCTGAAAGTCGGTCGCGATTTGCAAGATGACATTCGCCGACTGAGCATTGCACGCGAGACTCTGGGACCCGATCGGCATCTGATGATCGATGCGAACCAGATCTGGGAAGTGCCGCAGGCCATCGAATGGGTTCGACAGCTTTCTTTCGCGAAACCCTGGTTCATCGAGGAACCCACCAGCCCGGATGATGTTGAAGGTCATCGACGTATTCGCGAAGCGATCAGCCCGGTGAAAGTTGCGACGGGTGAAATGTGCCAGAACCGAATTCTCTTCAAGCAATTCATCATGCGAGAAGCCATCGATGTTGTGCAGATCGACGCGTCACGGCTTGGCGGCGTGAATGAAGTACTCGCGGTCATGCTCATGGCGGCCAAGTACAACCTACCCGTGTGCCCACACGCCGGTGGGGTTGGCCTGTGTGAGTATGTGCAGCATCTGTCGATGATCGACTATCTGTGCATCGCCGGTACGCGCGAAGGTCGCGTCATCGAATATGTCGACCACCTGCATGAACACTTCGAAGATCCTTGCGTCATTCGCAACGCTGCTTACCTGCCGCCCACGCGTCCTGGTTTTTCCATCACGATGAAACCTGCCTCGCGGGACCAGTACGCATGGCGAGCGGCGCATTGATTCGCACTCACTCACGAGCACACTGAACTCACATGCGTCTGTCGAATAAGCACGCTCTGGTTACAGCTGCAGGCCAAGGCATCGGGCGAGCGGTGGCCATCGCTTTTGCTCGCGAGGGCGCTCGCGTGCTCGCGACTGACGTGAATGCGGCAAGCCTTGCATCGCTCAAGGCCGAAGCTCATGCCGGCCTCGAAGTCCGGGCGCTGGATGTGTTGGATAAGGAAGCCATTCGATTACTCGCGGATGAATATTCGCCATCTGATCGGGCGTTCAATGTGCTTTTCAATTGCGCAGGTGTCGTGCATCCCGGCACGCTGCTCGAGTGCACAGAACAGCAACTCGACTTCGCCTGGAAGCTCAACGTCGGCGCGATGGTCAGTCTGTGTCAGGCACTCCTGCCCGCGATGATTGCCGTCGGCGGCGGCTCGATCATCAACATGTCGTCGATCGCGTCGAGCCTGAAGGCAGTGCCGAATCGATTCGCTTACAGCACGACCAAAGCGGCGGTGCTCGGGCTCACGAAATCCATCGCAATGGATTTCATCAAAGAGGGTATTCGGTGCAACGCAATTTGCCCAGGCACGGTCGAGACCCCTTCGCTCCTGGAGCGCATTTCTGGTCAGGCACAAGCTCAAGGCGTGAGTGTCGATGAAGTTCATGCACAGTTCGTGTCGCGACAGCCGATGGGCAGACTGGGTCGGCCTGAAGAGATTGCCGCACTCGCGGTTTATCTCGCATCCGACGAATCTGCTTTCACCACGGGCGCCATCCACGTCGTCGATGGCGGCTGGTGCAACTAGCACTTAGCTTTCCGGTGCTACGCACCGCTCTTTCGAGGAACACAGATGAAATTGTTGCGCTATGGCCCCGTCGGCCAGGAAAAGCCGGGATTGCTCGACAGCGAAGGCAACCTTCGCGATCTCTCGGGGGTCATTGATGACGTCGGCGGTGACTCCTTGCGACCGGAAAACTTGAATCGTTTGCGCTCGCTCGATTCGAGCAAGCTGCCTGTCGTGGCTGGCAACGTGCGCATCGGTCCGTGCGTTGGTCGCATTGGCAAGTTCATTTGTATCGGCCTGAACTATTCGGACCACGCCGCTGAATCGAACATGGCATTGCCGCCGGAACCGGTGGTCTTCAACAAGTGGACGAGCGCAGTCGTCGGCCCGAACGACGACATCGAAATTCCCCGCGGCTCACAGAAAACAGATTGGGAAGTGGAGCTTGGTGTCGTCATCGGAAAGCCAGGGCGCTACATCGCCGAATCTGACGCGCTCGCGCATGTGGCTGGCTACTGCGTCGTGCATGACGTTTCCGAGCGAGAGTTTCAGCTCGAACGCAATGGCACCTGGGACAAAGGCAAGGGCTGCGACACTTTCGGTCCGACCGGCCCATGGCTAGTGACCGCGGACGAGGTTACCGATCCTCATGCGCTCGGGCTCTGGCTGGAAGTCGACGGCCATCGTTATCAGAACGGCAACACGTCCAACATGATCTTTCGCGTACCGTTTCTGGTGAGCTATCTCAGTCGCTTTATGAGCTTGCAAGCAGGCGATGTGATTTCAACAGGAACGCCAGCCGGTGTAGGTCTTGGACAGAAGCCACCGCAATTTCTACGCGCGGGCAATGTCGTTCGATTGGGCATCGATGGACTGGGCGAGCAGCGACAGGTCTGCCGGAATGCAGACTAGCGTTCGCGAGTTGCGAGACACATTGAGGAACACATGGACCTGAGATTGCAGGATCGTGTCGTGATCGTCACGGGCGGCGCTTCAGGCATTGGCGCCGCGATCAGCTTGCTGCTTGCCGAAGAAGGCGCCGTGCCTGTGATTCTTGGCCGCAGCGCCATGAGCGAAGAATTCTCTGCGCGGCTGCTTGCGCTGCAGCCACGATCATCATTCTTCCAGCTCGATCTTCGTGATGAGAACGCGTGCGCCGAAGCAGTCGCCAGGACGCATTCGACCTTCGGCCATATCGATGGCCTCGTGAACAATGCAGGCGTCAACGATGGCGTTTCTCTGCGGGCGGGGCGCGCTGCCTTCGTGGCTTCACTGGAGCTGAATCTCGTTCACTACTACACGATGGCGCATCTGTGCCTGTCTCATCTGCAGGCGAGTCGCGGTTCGATCGTGAACATCTCATCGAAGACAGCGCTCACCGGCCAGGGCGATACGTCAGGTTATTGCGCGTCCAAAGGGGCTCAGCTTTCCCTCACCCGCGAATGGGCAGCCTCGCTGCTGGAAGACGGCGTTCGTGTGAATGCCGTCCTGCCCGCCGAAGTCATGACTCCGCTGTACAGAAGCTGGCTGGACACATTCGATGATCCAAAAGCCAAGCTCGAGAAGATCGTGCAGAAGATACCGCTGGGACGCCGCATGACGCATGCCGAAGAGATCGCGGATATGGTCGTATTTCTGCTCTCGGAACGTGCGAGCCATGTCACTGGCCAATGGATGGTCGTGGATGGCGGTTACATCCATCTGGATCGAGCACTGACCTGATCGCGAATTCCGGCCCAAGTTGGTCGGATTTCATCTTAAAGAAAACAAATATAAGAATTCGTTGACACCCGGGACGCCGCGGCGGCACCATTGAAGCGCCTGGACCGGAGCGAGATCAGTTCGCATAAGGCTCAGGCAGTCGAGAGCGGATTGTTCTTGGGGGCCCGTCGATGACTTCGGGGCTAGTCCCCCTAGGCCTCGGGGTTTTCGGCGGGCTGCTTTCCCGATCGTCTCAGCGGTCCCGTCCACTGCGTTATGACTAATGAACGCAGCAAAGTTCTTCGACACATTCTCCACATGACGACCCGTCGCTTGACGAGAACGGTTACGCGGCTGCGATGGAATACCGAATAGCACGCCGCTGCAGTTATGATGCAGGCCGGGAGGATGGCCAATGTCTTCGGTGCTCAAACCCTCTGCTGCCCTTGCTGGCAGCATCGGAATTCCATTTGCCAGTTACGCGCAGATCGTGCGCATGCTGGTGCCTCCGGCCGAGCGGATCAGCTTCTACGACAGTCACAGTAAAGCGCTGTGGATCAACGATGGCGTAGAAGAACCTGAATTCCGCATGCACGTGGAGCTCTCGCTTGCACGCGCTCGTCATCACCACGATCGCCCAGCGCCAGCTCATGCGGCTGAACACAACGATTCGCCTGCCTTTGTATTTCCCATTCGCAACACTTCGGGTGTGATCGTCGCGGCCCTGGGGATCGTCTGCCGTGATTTGCCAGCCGGCGCACGCTTTCGAAACACCGAAGCCGTCGAGCGCATGATCGCTCCGCTCATGGAGATCCTTGCGCACGCGTGGCCTGTTGTGACGGATAAACCTGTTTTGGCTGCGCCCGCTAAAGAGACAGGTACGCGCCAAGCCGTGACTGCTGGTGCGCAACTCAAGCAGCAGATGCCCACGCCCGCTTTGTTGCGAAAGGCGCTGCTACTCGCGACAGAGCTGATCGATTGCTCATTCGGCGCCGTCGTGCTGCCGAATCGCCCCTTCACACTCACCCAACGTGTGAGTCCGGATGAGTCCGATCTGGCAATCAATTCAGCGGTCGACAACGTTCGGGCTCACGTCTTGCGCTGGATTCAGGTCAGAACCGAACCGCTGGTCGTGAACTCCGCGGGTAACGGTCGCAATCATCAGCTGCCTTACAAGCTGGTCGCGCTGCCTATCCTCGACGCATCGAAGCGAGCGGTCGCGTTGATCATGCTGTTCCGAAATGGCCGCGCGCGCGATTTTGCGAGCGTCGACATCGATGAGCTGGTTCAGCTCGCTGCAGGATTGCCAGCCGAAGCGATCGCGGCGCTTGCACCCGAGCCGCCGGTGATTGCGAATGTTGCGGAACCTCCTAAAGCCTCGCCGCGGCCCGTCGCCCCTGCTCCGAAGCCATTGCCTGCACCGGTCGCCAAGGCGACAACGCCACCTGCTGCAGTTCAAGCTCCGGCTCCAGCTAAAACTGCCGCTCCTAAGAGCACGGTAGCCGCTTCATCGGCACCGATCATCAAGCCTGCATCGCCGCGAATTGCAGCCGTGGAGAACGCGCCGGCTCCGCACATCCCGATGGACGCGCGAGTTCGTGCAGCGCTGAAAGAAGGCGGGTTCGATCTCTATGCACAACGCATTTCTTCGCTTCGGGACGCGGGAATTTCGCCTCGGTTCGAAGTACTCCTGAGAATGCGGGAAGGAAACAAGCTGCATACGCCCGCCAGCTTTTTCAATGCGGCAGAGACCAGCCGGTTACTGCCGGATGTCGATTGCTGGGTAATTGGCGCGTTGATGCAGACCCTGCGCAAACGAGCGGTCACGGTGCGTGCTTCAAGCCTGGAGTTTTCGATCAACATCGCCGGGCAATCGCTCGCGACGGATCAGTTCAGCGAGTTCATCGTGGCCGAAGTGTGTCGCAGCGCCATTCCAGCAGGACTGCTGGTGTTTGAGATTTCCGAGCGCACTGCACTCGAACATGAAGATGCGATGGAAGTGCTGTCCGCAAGATTGCGGGATGTGGGCTGCAGGATCGCGCTCGACAACTGTCGCTCGGGGTTGGGCACACTCGATCCGATGAACAAGTGGCCGGTCAGTCGCGTGAAGATCGACGGTTCGCTGATCCGCAATATCGAGACGAGTTCGCGCTCCGCTTCGCAGGTGAGGGCAGTCGCTCAGATCGCTGCGGATCGAGGCATTGAAACCGTTGCCGAAGGTGTCGAGACGCAGACGATCCACGATCGTTTGCTTGAGATGGGTATCGACTACGCCCAGGGCTTCCATCTGGGCCGGCCGGAACCTCTGCAAGCGATATTCAGCTGACGCGCGCTTCCGAGCCGCCTTCAACCTCTCGATCGGTTCTCGATTTCGCTGAGTCGCGAAATTTAGCTCGCCAGCACCCGAACGAAATCGCGCTCGGGTTCGATGCGGATCGTGATCTCACGCCGCAACTCATCGGCGATCATCAACGAAGCTTCCAGTCGGTTGACGACCACGGGTCGAACAACACTACCTCGCATGCTGTGGATCACCATGAAGCTGTGATATTCGCCGCTATGCAGTGCTGCGAATTGAACCAGGATCTGGAAGACGCCGGCGCCTTGCTCGTCGTTGATGCGCTCATCGCAGACGACCAGAAATGCATCGTCCGACGACGTCGAAGCAAACGCACCGGCCGCCTGGATTTCAGCCAGAAACTCTGTGATCTGCCGCGCGACTCGTTCCTGAGTTGCGGCATCGGTTGGATTCAACACTGCCCAACGGGTACCGCGCTCGATCGCTGC
This sequence comes from Povalibacter sp., assembly GCA_045810085.1. GTDB lineage: Bacteria > Pseudomonadota > Gammaproteobacteria > Steroidobacterales > Steroidobacteraceae > Steroidobacter. Next base: position 11,671 of record JBJMWN010000086.1, read on the forward strand.
AATCACGAATTGCGCGAAACGACGCGGCGTCAGATAGGCCCAGTCGGAGGACGCGCTCGCACCGCAAGCCAACGTACGCAGCAGCGGTCGCTCACGATCGACGCTTCTCACCGTCTGCAACGTATTGACGCCCATCTGCGCGAGACGCCAGCGATCGCCTCGGGGTACATCACGAGCTAACCGGACACCCGCTCGCAACATCGGCTCGGGCTCAGGCGTCGACAACAGTGCGGCGATCGAGCCATCGATTCGCGACAGCATTCCGGCAACTGCGCCGCCATTACCAAAGATTTCTGCGCGACCTCGCAGTCGATCGATCGATGAGAGCCGGGGATAGAACATCAGTGCGGTGTCGCTGTAGAAGTTCAGATCCTTGAGCCCTTGTAGCGCACTCGCAGGCGAGTCCCACAAGGCCGGTGGATCGACAATCAGCAACGCATGATGCTCGCGACAGAATTTGGCGGCGACCAGCAACGTACTCGCGCCGATCTCAGTCGTGCGCGACAGCGGCGGGATGTAGACAAAGGCCAGATCATCCACTTCGCTGAGTGCGAACAGTCCGGTTCGCCTTGGCGCGGATCCGATGATGTCGTAGTCGCTGAGCGGTCGGCCGTCATCGCCATCCGGATTCGAGCTCACGTAGCCGACTGGAAGATTGGTGCCGGCCATGAGCGTTTGAGCGGGCCTGGCTTGTGGCACCGAACCACGCACTCGCACCAGCTGCGAACGCAATAGAGAGGCACTGACAAATCGATCTGACGTCGGATCGATCGTCAGATTGCGAAAGATCTCCTGTTCTTCGATGCGTTCGGAACCGGGAGCTCTGACCCGCTGGCAGACGAGATTGAAGCTGAGCTCATCTTCCACATGATCGTAGTCGACCGAGGCACGCAGGAATTCTCGTGTGCCCGGAGCGAGCGCTTCAAGAACGAGGACCTCACGCTCGCAACGCAAGCTAACTGTGGTTGGGGCTGCGGTGTTGACGACGCGAACGACGACGGCACGTCGCCCGCCCTGCTCGAAGAAATGTTCAACGGCGTAGGACAACGGACTGGGCTGCCAGAGCCCGCCGAAGATCTGCTGAAAATCCGCAAAGCTTTGCACGACGACCGGTTTGTTGACCGGGCCGCGCAAAGTGCGCCCCACAAAAGCAGTGAGCTGTGCGCGTGTGCGGGCAATCGGTTGCTCCGCGTGCGGCGTTTCTGCGATCTGGATACCTTCGAGCGAGTGCTCGGGCACCGCGACTCCCCTTTTTAATTTGTCGCTAAAGTAGCACACGCAAAGAAGATGTCATCACTCGTCACAGCGATTGATCAGTCACCACGGCGATGAACGATCGCGATCACAGCAGACGAATCTTCATGGTGACGACAGATTTAAAATGCGTCTTTCGCTCTGGCATCATCCGCAACGGCAATTGCGAATGATCTTGTCGACCTTCTTTGCAGCCGAGACCAAACGATCATGCTGAAGCACAACACGTACTTCGATGGGAGAGTTCAGAGCGTTGGCTTTGAGCGCAATGGATTGAAAGCGACGGTGGGAGTAATCGCGACGGGCGAGTATCACTTCGGCACTGGGGCCGCGGAACGAATGACCGTGATCAGCGGTCTGCTCGCCGTGAAACTCGATGGCACGAGTGAATGGCAACGCTATGCGGCGGGAACGAGCTTCGAAGTCGCTGCGAAGAGCGGCTTCGATGTTCAAGCAGTGGGCGGAGCCGCCGCGTATCTCTGCGAGTTTTTGGGGTAAGAAGTTTAGAAAGGCTCTAGGCACACAAGCTCTAGGCTCGGAAGTGACGGACGGAACGCGGAAGCACTCTTGCTAGAGCCTAGGCCTAGAGTGCCTACAGCCTCGCGCCTCGCGTCGCTCACAGATTCCTTGTGCCGAACGTATCGCACTGATCGAGCGAGCCGCTGTCGATGCCGCGCTTGAACCAGCGAACACGTTGAGCCGAAGTGCCGTGAGTGAATGAGTCCGGTGGCACTCGACCTTTAGTCAATCGGTCATCGCCGATCGCACTCGCGGCGTTCAAACCTTCTTCGACGTCTCCGGCCTCGAGCAACTGCCGTGATTCCTTGGCGTTGTGCGCCCAAATGCCGGCGAAGCAATCGGCCTGCAATTCCTGTCGAACGGAAAGCGCATTCGCTTCCGCTTCACTGGCGCGCTGCCGAGCGGCCATGTTGCGTTCGGAAATGCCGAGGAGCGTTTGCACGTGATGCCCGACTTCATGCGCGATCACGTAAGCCTGCGCGAAGTCTCCAGGCGCGCCGAATCGTGCACGCAGCTCCTGATAAAACGTGAGATCGATGTACACCTTGCGATCGGCGGGACAATAGAACGGACCCGCTGATGCAGGCGCGAAGCCGCAATCGGTCTGCACCGCCTCCGAGAACAACACGAGCTTGGGTTGTTCATAGGTGCGACCTGCCGCCGAAAAAATCTGGCCCCAGGCATCCTCGGTGTCAGCCAACACTTTGGAAACGAGCACACGTGCATCGGCTTCCTCAGCCGTTTCCTGATGCGGTACTTGCTCCTCTTGAACTGCACCCTGATTCTGCCCGCCCTGCAGGACCACAGAGGGATCCTGACCGAAGTACATCGCGATCAAGGCCAAGACGATCGTGCCGATGCCGATCCCGCCCGCACGGCCGTAGCGAGTGCCGCGACGATCTTCGATGTTCGAGCTTTCGCGATGATCACCCAGGCGCATGGAAGACTCCGAGGAGGTGTGATGTCGGCGGACGTGAGGGTCACAGTAGTCCAAGCCATACTGGCCCACTCAACGCATGCCGTCGAGGACGATGACGCTGCGAAAGCGAGCGGATCGATGCGGCGCGCTATCGGAACACGTCAGCGGGCCAAGCTCCGAAAGCGCTTGTCTAACCCACTGCTTGACGGGAAAGTTCCGGGACCGCGATACCCCTGGAACGTGAAAGTGTCGACTGGTAGAAATCGACCAGCCGCGCAGCCATGGCTTCTGCTGACCACGTTGCTGCATACGATCGAGCCTGCTTCGACATGGCTTCGCGAGCCGCTGGATCATTCAGCAGACCCAGCACAATCTGAGCGAATCCCGCCTCGTTCTCGGGCGCGACGCGTGCGCCGCGTTCCGGCTTCACGATATCGGCGGTGCCCATGTACGCGAGAGACACCACGGGCACACCGAGCGCCATCGCCTCTAGCAGTACGAGCCCTTGTGTTTCCGTCTTCGATGAGAAAACGAACAGATCACCTGCCTTGTAGCAGTCGAGCAATGCGGAATCGCGCGAGAGGTAGCCGACGAAACGCACGTTGGGCGTAAGACCGAGCGCTTCCACATACGATTTGCAATGCGCCAGGGCGGGACCTTCACCTGCAATGATCAATACCGCCTCAGGTTTTGCATCGACCACGCGACGCATCATCCGCACCAGAAAGTCGATGTTCTTCTCGTGCGCGATCCGGCCGACGTGAACCAGTGTCGGCTGGTCACGGCCAATGTTGAGCTGCGTTCGGAAGCGTTGGCCATCACCGCCCTGAAAGCGCTCCATCTCCATTCCGGTAGGAATGACTTCCATCGGACAACGCACGCCATAGTCCTCGAGCGCGACCTGCATCGCCCGCGAAGGGACCACAAGCGCATCGAGCGCATTGCATTGCGAAGAGGTGAAACGACGCGCGACGAATCGCATCACTGCCCGCGGCATGAGCGGAACGTAGTGATGCAGGTATTCCTCGAAATACGTGTGGTAGGTCTCGACCACCGGAATGCCGAGGTGTCGAGCGAGATTTACGCCGTGATAGTGAGCAATGAAAGGCGTCTGGATATGCACGAGGTCGAACTTGCGTTGCGACAGCATCGCTCGCAGCTCGCGTAAGGCACCGATCTTCATCGCACGATCTTCGGGATCGCGGGGCAGATAGCGCGATTGCACTCGCACGATTTCCCCTTCTGCCGAGCTATTCCACTGCGTTGGATATTCGGGCGCGATCAACAGGGTTTCGTGGCTTGCCGCTTGAAGTCCGCGACGAAACGTCTGAATGGATGTCGAGACGCCGTTGATACGGGGAAAGTAGACATCCGAGATCATCAGCACGCGCATGAGCAATCCTGTGAAAGGGATGACTCAGGCAGCGTATTGCAGCGTGATGACGCGCCGATGACAGGCGCAGAGGCAAGGTGAGAGGGCTGAAGGCTAGAGGCTTGGGGTAGTGCCTAAAGCCTAGTGCCTTGCCCCTTAGCTCCCTCGCCGCCTGTCTCGCCTCGCTAGTTCGCCGTCCCTTTCGCCACGGGCGTGACAGGCGTCTGCGCGGCTGTCGGCTTCGTGCTCTTTGTTGCAGGCTTCTTTGCTGGCGCTTTCTTCGGCGCTGATTCATTGGGCAGGATCGTGCCGGTCCGCGTCGCTTCGAACTCGGCATTGGAGACGAGCAACTCGTCTTTGCCGTTCCAGTTCGAACCTTCGGGAAGTCGGTTTTCTACGTGACGAGCCGACGCCAGGTACTGATCCATCGAAAAGGCAGGACGAGCAGCCGCCGTTTTCTTGCGATTGTTTTTGGCGTGAGGATCTGGCGCCGCGTAAGTAACAGGCACCGCGATCCCACGCGAATCGGTCGCAACTTTATTGACGAGCTCCAGATCCACCGCCACGTTGTGCGCGCGAATGGTCTGCCACATTTCATCGGAGATGGCTGCATTCAAGAGCGCTTCAGCGCCTGCTGGATGTTCGCGCTCGTCATCTTCAGCGATCGGGAAGGCCTGCACATACAGCGAACCTTCCCGCCAACCGAACACGAACGGCTGATTCACGACAGTCACCTTCGTGCCGATCGGAATCGCGCCATACAGTTGCTCGATGTCTTCGGGATAAAAGCGCATGCAGCCATGGCTCGAACGCATGCCGACGCCATACGGCTTGTTGGTGCCATGCACGAGATAGCTCGGCCAGCCAAGCGTCATCATGTACGCACCGAGCGGATTGTCAGGGCCGGGCGGCACCTTTCCAGGCAGAGGATCTCCAGCTTCCTTGTGTTCCTTGCGAACGGATGACGGCGGAAACCAAGTCGGGTTCTTGGTCTTGCCCGTGATCTTGGTTGAACCTTCGGGGGTCGACCAACCGACTTTGCCGATGCCGATGGGATGCGTGATCACCATCTGCGGCTCGCCTTCTTTGGCAGGCGGAAAGTAATAGACACGCAGCTCCGCGAGGTTGATCACCAGGCCTTCGCGTGGAGCTTCCGGAAGCACGTACTGAGTCGGCACGACAATCTCGCGACCGACACCAGGCACCCAAGGATCGACGCCTGGGTTCGCACGCACCATCTCTTCGTAACCGACGTTAAAGCGACGCGCGATGTCAGAGAACGTGTCTTCGCCATCGACCCTGGTGACTTGCAGCTCGCCGATGACGTCCTGGTCCGGTTGCAATTCGAATCGATGCGTCGCTACAGGCTCCACGTAAACGGGTGCAGGTGGCGTAACAACCGGTGCGGGCTCCGGCTCAGGCTGTTGCATGAACGACTGACAGCCGGCGAGCAAGCCAAGGCTGATGAGTGACACGTACCGAAGTGGCCGCGCGGTACGAGGGATCGAGGATTTCATCGATGCATTATTACCAATGAGGAGCCCGGGCGCGACCCGCAATCAGGATCAGACAAGAACGCTGTCGCAGAGCGAGAACAGGCTGGCGACACATCGTGCGAGATTGCCTACATCAACACAGGCCGATCCGGCAGCTCGTTGCGATCGGTCGCTGGAAAATGTCGAGCAATCAACGCACCGACAGCCTGAATGCCGCTCACCAGGGCATCTCCAGGTCGATGTGCGGAGAAGGCAGCTTCCATGCTCGCGCACACATCTCGCCATTCCTGGTCCGACACGAGCGTTTTGAAAGCACGGTCGGCGACGATCTCAACACGCCGATCGGCCCACAGCACGTAAATCAGTACGCCGTTGTTCAGTTCCGTATCCCACACCCGCAGCTGGGAGAACGCTTCGAGCGCGCGATCGCGAGAGGTCACGCCCCGCCAGAGCGCCGGGAACTCCAACTCGTTTTCCACGGCAACGCGGACCTCGCCGCCATGAGTGCTCTCGGTCGTGCGAATTGCGTCTTCGATCGCTGTGAGTACAGAAGCATTGAAGGCGCGACGCAAACTCCAGCGCGTCGCGAGCAAATGTCGCCAGGTGCGTGACAGGCTCATTGATTACCAGCGCCCGGAAGCGCCGCCTCCTCCAAAGCCACCACCGCCGCCGCTCCATCCACCGCCGCCTCCGAAACCTCCGCCACCGAAACCACCACCGCCCCAGTAGCCACCGCGCCCGCCACGGCCACTCGTCCATCCTCCACCGCCGAAGCCGCCACCGCCTCCGAGCAGGGTGAACATGAACGCAACCACACCCGCGATCAGAGCCGCACCCAACGCACTCGTGAGCAGCCAGGCCACGATGCCGGCGATGCCGCCGACGGCTGAAGCACCACCGAATGCACCGAAGATTCGCCGCAGAATGCCACCGCCCACGAATACCAGAAGTAAGAGCACGGGCAGAATCGAGCCGAGTCCATCGGGCGAGCGCTGAGCGCGGCGTTCCGGCTCGGGAAGAGGTTCACCCTCGACAACCGCGATGATGCGATCGACGCCTTCGACGATGCCGCCTGCGAAATCGCCCTGACGAAATCTGGGCACGATGACCTGCGACACAATGCGATTCGCGATCACATCGGGCAAAGCGCCTTCCAACCCGTAACCGACTTCGATTCTCACCGCGCGATCATCTTTGGCGACGAGCAGCAGCACGCCGTCACTGATGTCTTTGCGACCCAACTTCCACGCGTCGACCACTCGAATGGAATATTGCTCGATCGCTTCCGGCTGAGTGGTCGGGACCAGCAGCACGGTGATCTGACTGCCCTTTCGGTCACGGAATGCTCGAATGGTCTGATCGAGTGACGCGATCTGCTCCGCAGTCAACGTATTCGTCTGATCCATCACCGGCGCAGTGAGCGGCGGCACCGGAACTTGCGCGAATGCAAATGTGCAAGCGAACAGGAGCACAGCCGCTAGAGCTGCGCTCCAAACATTCTTGATATGGAGGCGCCGCGGCTGAGCCTCAGCCGGGGCAGCAATAGCCAGGCAGTTGCTCACGCCGCGGATCAGGTCGCGTTACTGGGTTCAACTTGCGTCGGAGCACTTGCGGGCGGCGCCTGCGTGCCGAAATCAACCGTGGGTGGACGCGAGATCTGGGCTTCGTTTTCGACCGAGAAGTTAGGCCGCAACGGATGGCCGAACATTTTCGCGGTCAGATTCGTCGGGAACGAACGCACGGTGACGTTGTAGGCCTGGACGCTGTCGATATAGCGCTTGCGAGCCACTGTTATACGGTTCTCAGTCCCTTCGAGCTGCGCTCGCAGATCTTCGAATCCGGAAATGGACTTGAGGTCTGGATAGCGCTCGACGACAACCATCAATCTCGACAACGCAGAGCTCAGCTCGCCCTGTGCCGCCTGCCATTTCTGGAATGCGGCCGGATCATTGATGAGCTCAGGAGTGGCCTGGATCGAGGTCGCCTTCGAACGCGCATTCACCACGCTCTCGAGAATGTCCTTTTCCGCCTGGACGGCACCTTTGACGGTATTCACCAGATTCGGCACGAGATCTGCGCGACGCTGGTATTGATTCAGAACCTCTGACCAGGCGGACTTCACCTGCTCATCCTGCGTCTGCAGGGTGTTATAGCCGCAGCCGGTGAACAGGGATGCGAGCATGAGTAGCAGAGCAATGCGCAGGGCTGACATGGTGAATCCTTCTTTCAGGGACTTGTTGCCAATACTGAGGTGAGCCAGACCATGGGGGCAATTGGTGTCAGCTCAAGAGATGTCACCCGTGAGCATCGTCAGATGCCTTCCCGGATCGCCTGCATAACTGTCGGCGAGCGGCGCAGTTCCGCCCACCGCTTCTCACCAGATCTTCAATCGCGCGGCAGGTTCCCGGTACATGCCATCGCCGGGCTTCACATCGAACGCGGCATAGAACGCGTCGATGTTGCTGAGAACATTGTTCACCCGGTATTCGCTGGGTGAGTGCGGATCGGTGAGCAGTCGCTTTCGCAGCTCATCGTCGCGGTACTTGCGAGCCCACACCTGCGCCCAACCGATGAAGAAGCGTTGATCCCCTGTAAGCCCGTCGATCACGGGTGCCGGCTGGCCATGCAAGGAGAGTTGATAGGCGCGGTAGGCCATGGCGATTCCGGAAACATCCGCGATGTTTTCGCCCATCGTGAGATCACCGTTCACCTTGAGCCCCTCCATTGGACTCAGCGCGCTGTACTGCATGCCGAGCGCCTTTGCGCGTTCCATGAACTGCTGACTATCGAGCGGCTGCCACCAGTCGGAAAGGTTGCCAGCGCCATCGTAACGACGGCCCTGATCGTCGAATCCGTGACTGATTTCGTGCCCGATCACCGCGCCAATGCCACCGTAGTTCAGTGCATCATCGACGCTCACATCAAAGAACGGAGGCTGCAGGATGGCGGCCGGAAACACAATGTCATTCGATGGCGCGCTGTAATACGCATTGACGGTCTGAGGCGTCATCAGCCACTCAGTTCGATCGACCGGCTGGCCCAGCTTGTTCACACCGCGATCGAAACTCACAGCAGCGGCACGCATTTCGTTGCCGATCAGATCGTCGCGCCGAACGATGAGTGAGGACCAGTCTCGCCACTGGCTGGGATATCCGATTTTGGTCGTGAACTTCGCCAGTTTCGCGTGCGCCCGCTCCTTGGTTGCGGGTGTCATCCAGGCGAGATCATCGATGCCCTGTGAATACGCGACTTTGAGATTCTCCACCAGACTCTGCACACGATCGCGAGCTTCGGCGCTGAAGTGACGCTCGACGTAGAGCTTGCCCGCAAGCTCGCCAATGCTTTGTTCGACCGTGTCGACACCACGTTTCCAGCGCGGTCGAATTTCCTGGATACCCGAAACGACGCGCTCGTTGAAATTGAAATGCAGCATCGCAAACTGCTGCGGCAGATCAGGCGCAAAAGCATTGAGCAGCTTGAAACGGAAATAGGTACGCCACTGCTCAAGGGGTACGTCCTTCAGCAGATCGTTCAAGCGTTGAAAGTAACTCGGCTGCGTGACGTTTACGGCCGCGATTTTGTCGAGCGGCACGCCTGCACCTTCAAGAAAGGCATTCCAGTCGAATGCTGGCGTGAGTTGCGACAAGGCAGCCAGCTCGTGCCGGTTGTACGTTTTCTCTGCGTCGCGGTTCTGCACGCGCAGCCACTGCGCATCGGCCATTTGCGTCTCAATGCGAACGATCTGTTCGGCGGATGCCTCAGCACTTCGCGAGCCGCTCATCGCGAGCAAGTCACGCACATACGTGCGGTATTGCTCACGAATACTCTTCAGGCGAGCGTCATCGGAGAGGTAATAGTCCCGATCGGGCAGTCCCAGGCCGCCTTGATAAATCACGCTCAGGTATTGGGTCGAGTTCTTGCGATCGATGGCTACGTAGAACGAAAAAGGCTGGGCGACACCGATACGTTGCGAGTGACCGATGTATTTCGCCAGCTCACGTCGTGTCTTGATCGCCTCGATGATTGCGAGTTCCTGACGCAACGGCTCCAGACCCTTCGCGTCGATGGTCGATTCATCCATGAAGCTGGCGTACAGATCACCGACTTTCTGTTGGTCCGGGTTGGCGCTCGAAGCAGCTGCCGCCGCTTCTTCGAGAATCTGTCGCAGATCGCGTTCGGCACCATCGGCCAGCAATGTGAATGCACCGTAATTCGAGCGGTCGGCTGGAATCTCCGTGTTCGCAAGCCAATGACCATTCACGTGCCGATAGAAATCGTCCTGGGCTCGCACCGACGGATCGATGTTCTGTCGAAGGACACCGGAAGCTAACAGCGGCACGGCTGGCGCCTTCGGCGGGGGCGCCACTTCAGGCTGTCCATGACATGCCACTAACAGTGCGATCGCGCCGCACAGTGCAGCACGTTGAATGCTACGCATCAGAAAACTCCGCGAGTGAAGACTCGACGTTTGAGGCTAAGGCCGACCGACGCGCAGATGCAACGGCCACACGATCAGCCGAGGGTCCTCAGGCGTCGACCAGTGTGCAAGCAAGCGCTGCCTCAGTGCCGGCAGCGGATCAGTGCCACGCGCTTTGATATAGCGCTGCACGGCCGACCAGGTCGCGAGATAGCCCAGCAGCGACTCGAGATCCCACTGCAAGCGCAATTCGAAAGAGGGAGCGCTCATTTCAGTGAACGGGAACGGGAGCGATCGATAGCCGCTCTCGACATGGCGTCGCTCGATGGGCCAGTACCCACCTACGATGTTTTCGTAGAAGTCGAGGATGATCGCATCGATCGCTGGTGTGACGAGCGCAAGCCCGTAGGTCCAGATCGCCAGCGCACCTTCCGGACGCAAGATGTGACGAGCACCGGCGTAAAAGCGCTCATGGTCGAACCAATGTGCAGCCTGCGCCGCGACGATGAGATCGAACGTCGCCGGCTTGAATGCGGGTGCTTCCGCCATATTGGCCACGTAGCTCACATGTGAATGCGCGAGCGCGTGCTGCAACTGGCTGACACTGCCATCCGTCCCGACGACCCGATCGAAGTACTTGGCCAAACCCACGGCGGCCTGTCCACTTCCTGTCGCGCAATCGAGTGCGCGTTCGTGTCTGGGTGTCAGCGTTGCCAGATACTCGTAAAGCTCTGGCGGGTAGTCCGGTCGATACCTGGCGTACAGAGCTGCGTGGCCGGAGAAGTGGTCCTTGAAGGACATAGCGCATGCTCTCTTGCCTGCTGACTTTCGCCACGATGCGCGAGTCGGCGTGTCACACGCAAGCGGCTTTTTGCAGGCAAAAAAAACCCCGAGTTGTGCTCGGGGCTTGAGAAGCGGACCTTCTGAAGGGAAGAATTCCGCTAGGGGATTCGCAGGAAACTCACCAGATCACGTTCAATCGACTTCGCAGAAATCTCTGTCAATCAGTGCAAGCGCGACCACTGCAATACTTTGATGTCGCGCGACTCGCATTCGAAGTTGCGCGCCAACACTGCAGCGGCTTCCTTCATGTCGCCACGACGCAGGTTCCGGCTGACTTCCACGACACCGCGGAACTCACTCAGGCCCTTCGGCTTGGTTTCTTGCAGGAGGAAGTGCGTGTAGTACTTGATGCTCATGGGTGCTCAGCGTAGAGGCGAGCACCTGTACGTACCGTGAAGGAATGCACATTTTCCCGGCGCCTTGACAATATCAGGCGTCGCCTTAGTTCGAATTAGCAAACGAGATCACATGAGTCGTTATCGTCCGCCCAGCCCACGAGGCTCCAAATTCATCACACCCGACGGGGCACGCCGCCTGAAGGAAGAACTCGACCATCTGTGGCGTGTGTTGCGGCCCCAGGTTACGCAAGCCGTATCGGAAGCGGCGGCACAGGGCGACCGGTCGGAAAATGCCGAATACATCTATGGCAAAAAACAGCTGCGTGAGATCGATCGGCGTGTTCGGTTTTTGCGACAGCGCCTGGATGGCATGACGGTCGTCGACCAACCGCCCAGCGACAGGAAGAAAGTCTTCTTCGGCGCGTGGGTGACCCTGGAAGACGACAATGGTGACGAAGTCGAATATCGAATCGTTGGCCCGGACGAATTTGATGTAGCGAAACGCTACGTCAGTATGGATTCCCCGCTCGGCAAAGCCCTGCTCCGCAAAGGCCTCGATGATGAAGTTCGGGTGGAAGTGCCTGGCGGCGTGAAAACGTATGTGGTCGTGGAGATCAGATACGAGCAATCAGAACCGGGCGTCACGTAACCACACAGATCGCGAAGCACTGAATCGTCAGATCGGTGATTACTGCTGGCCTGCCTTGTGCTTCACAAGCCGAAAAGCGAAAAGAGGCGGCGCACCGAACTGCCAGCGCGTTCCAGCGAGCGTGTGCGACGCAGATGCATGCGATCCTGCAATGCCTCACGAGTCTGCTGCAGCCACTGCTCGCGTTGGGTTTGTTGATCTGTAGCAGGACGTTTGCGCTTCGCGCGCGAAGTACGGTGCGAGCAGAAGTCGCGATACGCAGCGAGGTCGTGTTCGAGATCGCGACTCACCAGTTCGACCATGATGGCGTGATCCAGAAACCCGACCTTCTCATCTACCGCTGACTGCGAGTGACCGAAGCACGCGAGTGCGTTAAGCAGGCGTTGACGATCTTCCAATGCAAGCGTCCAGTCGGCATCACTGGCCATCTCCAGCATGGCACTCAGGCGATTGAAGCGTTCGCGGACGAAGCTTGCGAGCTGAGCTTGAGAAGCTGCCTCGAGCACCGCGCGAGCATCAACGATGATGTCCTCGGCAGATCTCAGTCGAGCGTTGGCTTGAGTTTGCTGCGCACGCTCCTCGAAGTGACGCAGATCCTCATCGCGAAGATTGAAACTGATGCGCAACGACATGCGATCAGGCTAGCTGGCGTGCCGGTGCAATAGCCACCGGCATCGCCGAAACTGCCACGCAAGTCTCGCGCGGCGAACAGCACAGTTGACGTTTCGCTTAGCGTCGTACGCTCAGCAATTGCACGCGCTCACACCAGTACGTTCTTGAATTGCCACGGATCCGACGTATCGAGATCTTCCTGGAACAAGCGATTGCGATCGCTGAGCGGTGTCCAGTCCGAGTACGCGCCGACGACGGGACCCAGGTACGGACGACAAATCTCGAGATTGCGGCGGAAGTCCATGTCATCGGGCTCGACCACGCCCGCGTTGGGATTTTCGATTGCCCACACCAGACCCGACAACACCGATACACAGACCTGCAAGCTGGTAGCGCTGTTGTAAGGCGCGAGCTTGCGAGCTTCGTCGATCGTGAGCTGCGATCCGAACCAGTAAGCATTTTTTTTGTGGCCAGCGAGCAGCACGCCCAGTTCATCGACGCCTTCGATGATCTCTTTGTTGAGGATTCGTTTTTCAGGTTGCAGGTGCCAGTTGCATCCCGCGAATTCGTGCACGCTGAGTACTGCATCGTCGCAAGGGTGATAGGCGTAATGCACGGTTGGACGCGACACAACCTTGTCGCCTTCGCGATGCGTGAGGAAATCGGCGATCGAAATCGCTTCTCCATGCGTGATCAGAAAGCCATGGAAAGGACCCGCGTTCGGCGCCCATGAACGCACGCGCGTGCCAGCGCCCGGTTGCAGCATGTACACAGCGCATTTCGGTCCGAAGTCGAAGCCGTGACCAAGCGGCGGCAACGTTTTCTCATGTGTGCCCCAGCCGAGTTCCGCGGGCTGACATCCTTCGCTGACGAATCCATCCACCGACCAGGTATTCACGAATTCGCCGGGACGCTTTGGCACGTTCGCGACCTGCGTGTCACGTTCGGCGATATGCACGACCTTGATGCCGAGCTTGTTGGCGAGAGCAGCCCAATCCTGACGCGTGCGCGGATTGCCAGCGTCAACTCCCGTGTCAGAAGCAATGTTCAACATCGCCTGCTTGACCAAGTGCGACACCAGACCCGGATTGGCGCCATGCGTGAAGACAGCGG
>JBJMWN010000087.1:0-16490 GCA_045810085.1 Povalibacter sp.
ACGACGACATCCGAGTGCTGCTCGCACGACGCACCGCCACTCCGCCGATAGGAGAGTGGTCCTGCGGACCCGTGTTCACGAATCCTCCGGGCAATCACGCCGCGAAGCTGATCGACACCGCAGGCCTGAAAGGTTTTCGGATCGGCGGTGCGCGCGTTTCCGAGATGCACGCGAATTTCATTGTGAACGACGGTCACGCGACGGCGGCTGACATCGAGCAGTTGATCGCTCACGTGCGTGACACGGTGGAAAAAGTGCACGGCGTCCGGCTGAACCCGGAAGTGCGTGTGGTGGGAGAGCGGAAATGAAGAAGGCTGTGGGCTCCAGGCTGTGGGCTGAAGGTCGGAATCAGAGCCGCACGAAATCATCTTTCCGTGCGATCTGGCCCGTTCTCTTCACCAGCGAATCTCGGTACGCGCGCTGCTTGGCCACAGCAGCTCGCTCCACAGTGTGTTCCTGGCCTACAGCCTACAGCATAGAGCCCGCGGCCTCTCGCGAGGTGACGCCATGAGCTCTCCTCTCGTCACCGATCCTCGCGCCTTCGGTCGTGTTGCTGTGCTCATGGGCGGCACTTCATCAGAGCGCGAAGTCTCTCTCGATTCTGGCAAGAACTGCCTCGAGGCATTGCAGCGACGCGGCGTCGATGCCTATGCGGTCGATGGAATTGCAGCGCTCGTTCAAGAGCTCGTCGCACGTCGATGCGATCGCGTGTTCAACATCCTGCACGGACATCATGGCGGTGGTGAAGATGGAGTGCTGCAAGGCTTGCTTGACGCCTTCCGTGTTCCATACACGGGATCTGACGTTCTGGGTTCCGCACTGTCGATGGACAAGATCCGCACGAAACAAGTGTGGCTGTCGTTAGGGTTGTCAACGCCGCGTTACGTGGGGCTGGAAAGAAATGCCGACGTTGAGTCGGCAGCTCGCGAGCTGGGTCTGCCCGTGATCGTGAAGCCCGCATGCGAAGGATCCAGTGTCGGTGTGAGTCGCGTGTTCAGCGAGAAGGATCTGCCTGGCGCTGTTGCGCTGGCTGCGAGATACGAAGGCGATCTGTTGATGGAGCAGATGATCGTCGGTGAGGAGTACACGGTCGGCATTCTCGGTCAGCAGGCGCTGCCGACCATCCGCATCGTTCCTGCCGGCGAGTATTACGACTATCACGCCAAGTACGTTGCCGAAGATACGCAGTATCTGTGTCCGGGACTCACAGGTGCCGCGGAAGAGGAAATGAAGGCCCTGGCACTGGCCGCGTTTCGCTCCGCCGGATGCAGCGGCTGGGGTCGCGTCGATGTGATGCGCGATCGTAGCGGCACCAACTTCCTTCTGGAGGTGAACACCGCACCGGGTATGACGAGCCATTCGTTAGTACCGAAAGCGGCGCGAGTGGTCGGCATCGAGTTCGACGATCTCGTATGGCAGGTGCTCGAGACCAGCATCGGAGCTCGCTCATGATGTCGGCTCCGCGCAAACGCAATCGTCGCAAACAGGATGCGGAGCAACCTGGCTTCTGGTCGAAGCTTTCGCTCAGCGCCCTGCAGCCCCTGTTTGCGCAGGGTTTGCGTCCTGTGCTCGGAATGTCCGGTGCAATCATCGCTGCTGCGCTGATTATTTGGAGTGCGGTCCAGGTACTGGATCGTCCGATCGTCAAAGTCGAAGTGGGTGGCCAGTTCGCTCGCGTGGCACCGATTCAAATCGAAGAAGCCGTCGCACCTTTCCGCGGTGCGGGTTTTTTGTCCGTCGACCTCGCCACGTTGCAATCCTCACTCGAGAGGATTCCGTGGGTCGATCGTGCGCGCGTCGAACGTCACTGGCCGCGCTCAGTGCGCGTGACGATCACCGAACATGTCGCGGCTGCTCGTTGGGGCGACGACGGCCTGATGAATACACGCGGTGAATTATTCATCGCACACGCGCAGCACGTTCCACCTGAGTTGCCACAGCTGATCGGCCCTGAAGGAACTCAAGAGCAGGTCGCGAAGCTCTATCTCGAAAGTTATCCGCGACTGCTCACGGTCGGCATGCGACTTGCGAAAGTCGAGCTCGATGCGCGCGGCGCGTGGGAACTGACGCTTGCGAACGGCGTGCAAGTGCGACTCGGACGTCAGGACGTTCCGGAACGTCTCGAAAGATTTCTGCGTGTGGCAAGTCCGCTCGTGGCGGCGCGTAGCAACGAAGTCAGCTACGTGGACTTGCGATACAGCAACGGTTTCTCGGTTGGTTGGAGCGCCCCGTCCACTCGCGTGGCGCACGATGCTCAGGGGTTAACGCCTGAGGCGTGAATCGCGCATGAGAACAACACTCAAGGTGGTCAGTGGCTAGAAAGAATGATCGCAATCTGATTGTCGGCCTGGACATCGGCACGTCCAAGGTCGTCGCCATCGTCGGTGAGCTTGCTCACGACGGCACGCTCGAAGTCGTGGGACTGGGTTCACATCCATCGCGCGGACTCAAGCGGGGCGTCGTCGTGAACATCGAGTCGACAGTGCAGTCGATTCAACGCGCCGTGGAGGAAGCGG
This sequence comes from Povalibacter sp., assembly GCA_045810085.1. GTDB lineage: Bacteria > Pseudomonadota > Gammaproteobacteria > Steroidobacterales > Steroidobacteraceae > Steroidobacter. The sequence continues at coordinate 2,517 of JBJMWN010000087.1, forward strand.
AGCTGATGGCTGGTTGCGAGATCCACTCGGTCTACGCGGGTATCGCAGGCAGTCACGTGCGCAGCTTGAATTCGCACGGCATCGTTGCGATCCGCAACAAGGAAGTGACTTCCGAAGACGTCGATCGAGTGATCGATGCTGCACGCGCTGTCGCGATTCCGGCCGACCAGAAGATTCTGCACATCCTGCCTCAGGAATTTCTGATCGACAGTCAGGAAGGCATTCGCGAGCCGATCGGCATGTCAGGCGTGCGGTTGGAGGCGAAGGTTCACATCGTAACGGGCGCTGAGAGTGCGGCGCAGAACATTGTGAAGTGCGTGCAGCGCTGCGGCCTCGCGGTGGAAGACGTAGTGCTCGAGCAGTTGGCATCGAGCTACGCAGTGCTCGCAGACGATGAGAAAGAGCTCGGCGTGTGTCTGGTCGACATCGGTGGCGGCACCACCGACATCGCGGTGTTTTCGGGTGGCGCGATTCGTCATACGGCCGTGATCCCGATTGCAGGTGATCAGGTCACCAACGACATCGCGGTGAGCCTGCGCACGCCGACGCATCACGCTGAAGAAATCAAGATGAAGTTCGCGTGTGCGTTGTCACAGCTGGCGAACTCGGATGAAACGATCGAAGTGCCGAGTGTGGGTGATCGGCCTCCGCGTCGGCTCGCGCGTCAGACGCTCGCTGAAGTGGTCGAGCCTCGCTATGAAGAGCTGTTCGCGCTCGTTCGTGAAGAACTGCGTCGATCAGGTTTCGAAGAAGTGATCGCAGCCGGCGTCGTGCTGACAGGTGGCAGCGCAAAGATGGAAGGCGCGGTTGAGCTCGCTGAAGAAGTGTTTCACATGCCAGTGCGTCTGGGCATTCCACAGCACATCAGTGGGCTCGTGGATGTGGTGAGCAATCCCATTCACTCGACCGGTGTCGGATTGCTCCTGTACGGGCGTGAAAACTTCATGCGTGGCCGACGCGAAACGCCGATCGGCGGCAGTGCGCGCGGTGTGTTGGATCGAATGAAAGCTTGGTTTCAAGGCAACTTCTGAACAGAAGTGGGCCGAAGGTGCAAGTGATCGAGTGATGAGAGATGAAGGTGTGACGATGAAGCGAGAATTCGCCGCGTTACCTCTTGCATCTCATCACCAGATCATTTGTGAAGGGCGTGTTCTCGGTGAGGCCTCTGACCTCAAGCGGGACGCGATTTGTTGAAGATGATGTCTCACCGACATCGAGGGGACTAACGATGTTTGTACTTGCAGATCAAGAGAATCAAGGTGCCGTGATCAAGGTCATTGGCGTGGGCGGTGGCGGCGGTAACGCCGTGGCGCACATGGCAGCGGCTGGAATCGAAGGCGTGGATTTTATTTGCCTCAATACGGATGCTCAGGCGCTGAAGCATTCCAAAGTCAAAGTCGGTCTGCAGATCGGCTGCAATATCACCAAGGGTCTTGGCGCGGGTGCGGATCCTGAAGTCGGTCGTCAGGCTGCGATGGAAGATCGCGATCGCATCATCGAGATGATCGAAGGCTCTGACATGCTCTTCATCACCGCCGGTATGGGCGGTGGCACGGGCACAGGAGCTGCGCCGGTGGTGGCTCAGATCGCGAAGGAACTCGGCATTCTGACTGTCGCTGTCGTTACGCGACCGTTCGATATGGAAGGTCGCAAGCGTTCTGGCTCGGCGGAGCACGGCATCAATGAGCTGAGCCGTCACGTGGACTCGCTGATCACGATTCCGAATCAGAAGCTGCTCACAGTGCTGGGTGGCGATGTCACGCTGCTCGATGCATTCAAGGCGGCGAATCAGGTGCTGCAAGGTGCGGTGCAGGGCATCGCAGAGCTCATCACGAAGCCCGGCATGATCAACGTCGACTTCGCGGACGTGCGTACTGTGATGGCGGAAACCGGCATGGCAATGATGGGCTCAGGCTCAGCTCGCGGTGAAAACCGTGCGCGCGAAGCGGCCGAAGCTGCTGTGTCGAGTCCGCTGCTCGAGGACGTGAATCTGCATGGCGCCCATGGCCTGTTGATCAACGTCACTGCGGGTATGGATCTGCGTACGAGCGAGTTCAGCATCGTGGGCGATACCGTCAAGCAGTACGCGTCCGAAGATGCCAACGTGGTTGTCGGTTGTGTGATCGATCCAGAGATGCGCGAAGACATCCGAGTGACAGTGGTCGCGACGGGTATCGGTCGTCCTGCTGTTCAGCAGGTCGCGCCTCCGACAGATGCACGCAAGATGACAGCCATTGCGGGCGGTCGTGGTGGACGCGTGCCGACGCTCGATGATCTGCATGTGCCGACGTACATTCGTCAGCAGCGTGATGGTCAGCCGACGCGGCGTGCGGTTGGGGATGGTTTGAATGTCGAGGACACATCGATGCTCGACATTCCGGCTTTCCTGCGACGCCAGGCGGATTGATGCTGGGCGTATGTCCGTAGGCTGCTTTCGATCGCGAGACGCATGATGCAAATCGCGATACGCGGACACGTCGTCCCCGCGTCTGCACGAGGCAGCAACTGTGTGTTCGGTCCCGGCAGGTCAGAGGCTTGTCGGGGCCGAAATGCGGTGCTACGGTGCGGACGCCCTTTCTCGTGCGTTCCTGTGCACGTCATGCCTGAAGGCCACACGTTGGGTTAGCCCTGGCGTATCTCGTTTCTCATCACCATGCTTCAGCAGCGAACCATCAAGAACACCATCCGCGCCACAGGCGTGGGTCTGCATTCCGGCAAAAAGGTGCTGATGGTGGTGAAGCCTGCTGCGGCGGATACCGGAGTTGTTTTCCGGCGTACGGATCTGGATCCCGTCATCGACGTACCCGCTTACGCCGAAAACGTTGGCGAGACCATGCTCGGCACCACTCTTATAAGAGAGGGTTCCCGGGTTTCCACCATCGAACACCTGATGTCCGCCTTTGCGGGGCTTGGCATCGACAATGCGTATATCGAACTGTCGGCCGAAGAAGTGCCCATCATGGATGGCAGTGCCGGTCCGTTCGTCTTTTTGCTTCAGTCTGCCGGTATCGAAGAGTTACCCGCACCGAAGCGTTTTGCCCGAATTCTCCAACCCATTCAGGTGGAGGACGGCGACAAGTGGGCGCGCTTCACGCCGTACAACGGATTCAGGGTGAATTTCGAGATCGAGTTCAATCATCCGATTTTCAAAAAGCGCGATCAGACCGCGAGCATGGATTTTTCGACGACCTCGTTTCTGCGGGAAATCAGTCGCGCGCGCACGTTCGGATTCATGCGGGATCTGGAGTTCATGCGAAGCCGCAATCTGGCGCTCGGCGGGACGATGGAAAACGCCATCGTGCTGGACGACACCCGCATCCTGAACGAAGAGGGATTGCGCTACGAAGACGAGTTCGTGAAGCACAAAATCCTGGATGCGATCGGCGATCTTTATCTGCTGGGCCGCAGCATCCTGGGCGAATTCAGCGGCTACAAGTCAGGCCATGCACTGAACAATCGGCTGCTTCGCAAGCTCATAGGGACGCCCTCGGCCTGGGAAGAAGTGACGTTCGAGACAACCGAGCAGGCGCCTATCTCGTATTTGCCGGTGGCCGCTGTGGCCGCAAGTGCCTGATCGGACATAACGTTTGGAAGACGAGCTGCCTTAGGCGGATCTCGCACCGACGCGCACTCTGACCTTCGAACCCTTGCTCTCGCCTTGGTCGCGCAATGCGGCCAGCAGTTGTTCCTGTCCATAGCGGATACGTGAGGCCCACGCCGACGAGTCGGTGACGATGACCAGCGTTTCGTCATCGTAAGTAGCTGAAATCAAGTGTTCTTTTTCATTCTCGGCCAAGCACCGGCGAACCTTCGCGGTCAGATCCAGAGTCTCACGGGTGCGGCGCTCCAAATCCGAGAAAAGCGGGCCGAGCCCCTCGCCCATGCGCTTCAGAAATTCTGACATAAGCCGAAACCTTCAATATGTGGGCTGTGACCGCTTGATCTTTTAACTTGGGATTCTGCATATTCCCCCAAGCTGTAAAGGGCAAACTCGTCGAAAGGCGGGGACGCAAAGCCACCGGTCTAAGGACAGCAAGCGTTGAGCGCTTGGCTGTCACGATAGCGGGGTTGCCAGGATGTACAACACGAAAAGATCGGTTTTACGTCCAACTTCCCCAGGGAGACCGTAGGGATCAAGGTTGGCAGCGGCACCCGCAGCTGGGTGGAAATGGCTGCAGGACGTTTTATTTTCGCGCGCCAACTTTTTCAGGACGCGAGGCAGATCGAATGAATGTCATCGTCTTTTCCAAGCGCCTGGGGCGCGCCCGGCAATTTGAACTGGGCAGACCACTTGCGCTGACGGCGACGCTCGCCACCATCGTGACTGTCCTTGCCGGCGTGCTTTTCGCCGGGGTCCAACTCGGTCGCAGCAGTCTGTTCGAACCCGCCACGCAGGTCGCCGATTGGGGCCGCAAGCTGGAAACCCAGCGCCAGCAAGTGCTGGAAACCAAACAGGAACTACAGAACCATCTGGACGCGCTCGCCACACGCGTCGGCCAGATGAACGCACATGTCATTCGTCTGGATGCCTTGGGCCGCCGCCTTACAGAGATGGCTCACCTGGATAAAGGTGAATTCAACTTCGATACCGTTCCCGCAGTGGGCGGTCCCGAAGCAGTGATGGAAGGTGGACTGGTTACTGCGCCGGACATCACCTCGATGCTCGATAACCTCACTCGTCAGATCAAAGATCGCGAGCGTCAGCTCTCAGTGCTGGAAAGCCTCATCTCCACCAGAAACCTGAGTCGTCAGATCGTCCCAGGTGGGCGACCGGTGGCGCAGGGCTGGATCTCTTCATATTTCGGCGAGCGTACCGATCCGTTCAATGGTCACAACGCCATTCATAAGGGCATCGATTTCGCAGGTCCCGCGGGTTCTGAAGTCGTAGCGGTGGCTTCGGGTGTGGTGACGTACGCTAAAGATCGATTTGGCTACGGCAAGACGGTCGAGATCAATCACGGCAACGGCTATGTGACCCGATATGCCCACAACCAGCGGACGCTGGTACAGCCGGGCGATACGGTTCAGAAGGGCCAGTCGATCGCTCTGATTGGGTCCACAGGCCGATCCACGGGTCCTCATCTGCATTTCGAAGTGCTGAAGAATGGTCGCGCCGTCGACCCGATGAGCTTCGTCCGCCAGTAGGGGAACACGCCATTAGGCTCTGAGACACTTAGGGTCGCGCCCGAAGTTCTTCCGCCTGCTGTTCTCGCCGAATTTCCCTGCAAACTCCCTTCCTCCTGCCCTTGTTTTCTGCCCTGGAGCCTAGAGCCTAGGGCCTGGCGCGTGAGTCCTGAACCCAGGGCGTAGCGCCATTCCGCTGGCGTGTACAATCGCGTCCTTTCTTTGCCCGACCCGGAGTTTTCAAGCGTGGCGAATTGGCTGAGCCAACTGTTTGGCAGCCGCAATCAGCGGCTTATCAACGGATATTCGAAGTACGTCAGCCGCACGAACGCGCTGGAGCCGACTTTCAAAGCGTTGAGCGATGAGCAGCTGCGTGCGAAGACGGAGGAGTTCCGCGAGCGTCTCGCGAAAGGTGAGACGGTGCACGACATCCTGCCGGATGCCTTCGCCGCTGCCCGCGAAGCAGCGCGACGCACGCTCGGAATGCGTCACTTCGATGTTCAGCTCATCGGCGGCATGGCGTTGAACGACGGCAAGATCGCTGAAATGCGCACAGGTGAGGGCAAGACCCTCATGGCCACGTTGCCGGTCTATCTGAATGCACTGCCTGCAAAGGGAGTGCACGTAGTGACGGTCAACGAATACCTGGCACAACGCGATGCCGACTGGATGGCGCCGGTCTATCGCTTTCTCGGGATGACGGTCGGTGTAATCAAGAGCGGTCAGACGCCGGATGAAAAGCGTGCTGCGTATGCCGCAGACATCACGTACGGCACCAACAACGAATTCGGATTCGATTACCTGCGCGATAACCTCGCGTTCCGCATCGAGGATCGCACTCAGCGCACCCTGGCATATGCCATCGTCGACGAAGTGGATTCGATCCTCATCGACGAAGCGCGCACTCCGCTCATCATTTCCGGGCCAGCCGAAGAGAGCACTGAGCTCTATGTCCGCATCAATCAACTGGTGCCGCGACTGCAGCGTCAGGAGACCGAAGAAGGCGAGGGTGACTATTGGGCCGATGAGAAGAGCCGTCAGGTTCATCTTTCTGACACAGGTCACGAGCACGCAGAGCAGCTGATCAGCGAGGCTGGACTGCTGAAGCCGGATGAGAGCCTGTATGACGCTTCCAACATTCGTTTGATGCATCACTTGAACGCAGCGCTGCGTGCGCATGCGCTCTATCACCGTGACGTCGAGTACATCGTACGTAATGGCGAAATCGTGATCGTCGATGAGTTCACCGGACGCACCATGCCGGGCCGACGCTGGTCGGATGGTTTGCACCAGGCGATCGAGGCGAAAGAAGGCGTGCGCGTTCGCGAAGAGAACCAGACCGTCGCATCGATCACGTTCCAGAACTACTTCCGCATGTACACGAAGCTGTCCGGCATGACCGGCACGGCAGATACGGAAGCCTTCGAATTCCAGTCCATCTATGGACTCGAAGTCGTCGTGATCCCAACGCATCGACCGATGGTGCGCAAAGATCATCCGGACTTCGTCTATCTCTCGGCGAAGGATAAGTTCGAGGCCATCATCGAAGACATTCGCGATTGTGTAAGTCGCGGCCAGCCCGTGCTGGTGGGCACCACCTCGATTGAGACTTCCGAATTCCTCTCAGGTCTGCTGAAGCAGAACAAGATCGATCATCAGGTACTGAACGCGAAGCAGCATGAGCGTGAAGCACACGTCGTCGCGCAAGCGGGTCGTCCAGGCGCTGTAACCATCGCCACCAACATGGCAGGTCGCGGTACTGACATCGTGCTCGGTGGCAATCTCGATTCCGAACTGCACACCGTCGATCCTGCAGACGAAGTGGCTCGACAGCGCACGAAGGAAGAGTGGCAGAAGCGTCACGCAGTCGTGCTCGAGTCGGGTGGGTTGCACATCGTCGGCACTGAACGGCACGAGTCGCGCCGCATCGATAATCAGCTGCGAGGTCGTTCTGGCCGTCAGGGCGATCCGGGTTCAAGCCGCTTCTACCTATCGCTCGAAGACAATCTGATGCGCATCTTCGGTGATCCCGAGCGCACCAAGCGTTGGCTGCAAACCGCAGGCATGAAGGAAGGCGAAGTGATCGAGAGTCGCATGCTCTCGAAGCAGATCGAGCGCGCTCAGCGTAAGGTGGAAGCGCACAACTTCGATGCTCGCAAAAATCTGCTCGAATACGACGACGTTGCGAACGATCAGCGCAAAGTCATTTACCAGCAGCGCACTGAGCTGATGGCCGCTGAAGACGTTGCAGATGCGGTCGCCGGTATTCGCACTGAGGTGGTCAACAACATCATTGACCGTTACTTGCCTCAAGGCAGTCCTGAGGACATGTGGAATGTCGATGGACTGACCGAGTCGTTGGAGCGTGATTTCGGTGTGCCGCTTGAAGTGAAAGGTTGGTTGGCGCAAGAGAAGAACCTCTCCGATCAGGACATTCGCGAGCGCATTCTGAAAACGCTCGAGCAGTCCTACGAGTCCAAGGTCGAGACCTATGGCGCTCCGATCGTGCGACATCTCGAAAAGGCAATCATGTTGCAGCAGCTCGATTCGCACTGGCGCGAACATCTCGCTGCAATGGACTATCTGCGTCAAGGCATTCATCTGCGCAGCTACGCACAGAAGAATCCGAAGCAGGAGTACAAGCGCGAAGCGTTCGAACTGTTCTCATCGATGCTCGACCGTATCAAGCACGACACGGTCTCGCTGCTCTCGCGCATGCAGTTGCGCACTCAGGCCGAGATCGATGCCGAGGAAGCGGAGCGTCAGCAGCGTCTGGAACGCGCGATGCGCTTTCAGCACGCAGCGCCTGAGCAGCTCACGGCACCAGCGCCCACAGAGCTTCCTCCCGCTGCGGAAGAACCCGCGCCTGTTGCGCAGTTCGTTCGTGACGTGCGCAAGGTCGGTCGTAACGAAGCCTGCCCGTGCGGCTCGGGTAAGAAGTACAAGCATTGCCACGGCGCGTTGGTCCAGGAAGGCTGATCGCGCCGCGACTCGCTCAATCGGTAATAGAAGAACAACAAGATGCAGCAGATGCGACCACCGGCTCACGTCATGGCCGGAGCCATATTCGATGAGCAGGGCCGTGTGCTGGTCGCGCAGCGGCCTCCAGGCAAACATCTCGCCGGTGGTTGGGAATTTCCTGGCGGCAAGCTGGAGCTCGGCGAAGAACGCTTCGAGGCTCTGCGTCGCGAGCTGCACGAAGAGCTCGGTATCGATGCTCTAAGCGGTGAACCGCTCATCTGCTACGAGCATCAGTACGTGGATCGACTGATCACGCTGGATCTATGGCTCGTCACCAAATATGTCGGCGTACCGTACTCGCGTGAAGGTCAGACCCTGCAATGGGTTGCGGTCGGCGATCTGGAGAAGACCGGCCTCCTCGATGCCGACAAGCCGATGATCCCGGCATTGCAGCGTGTCGAGAGTTGGGCGCTCGGCTGCAAGCTCTGAAACTTCGCTAGCGAAGACCTCGCAGCTCGCGGCAAGTCTCCGACTGCAAGGCGTGAGACTCCCCCACGCACACAGTTCATCATTCCGCCGGAATACCCTTCAATTCCCGATCGAAGAACCGCACGGCCATTTCGTAGAAGTGTCGTCCTGTAGCGGGCACTCGTACCAGCCCGTGCTTGCTGCCTGGATACGTCATCAGATCGAACGGGATGTCCTTCGCCTGCAAACGCTGCATGAGCATCGTGCTATTAGTGAACAGCACGTTGTCATCCGCCATGCCGTGAACGAGCAGCAGCTTGCCGTGCAGAGTGTCGAGATGTGAAAGCGCACTGCTCACGTCATAGGTGCCTTCCGGACCTGGCTGGCCCAGATAGCGCTCGGTGTAGTGAGTGTCATAGAGACGCCAGTCAGTCACGGGTGCGCCAGCGATTCCAGCTCTGAAGGCTGAGGTCGTGGTGAGCCCCATCAGCGTCATGTAGCCGCCGTAGCTCCACCCCATGATGCCGATGCGCTCGGCGTCCACGAAGGTTTGCTGCTTGAGGAATTCAACGCCCCTCAATTGATCCTCGATCTCGACTTTGCCCAATCTGCCGCTGATCGCCTGATCGAACGCGTTGCCCCGAAAGCCTGAGCCGCGATTATCGAGCGTGAAGACGATGTACCCATTCTGCGTGAGCACCTGCCGAAAAAATCCTTGCGTGCCGCGCGAACCGCCCATCCATTCCGCACGCACGTACTGCAAATGCGGGCCGCCATAGACATCGATCACGACTGGATAGCGCTTCCCAGCCTGGAAATTGGCTGGTTTCTGCAACCGATAGTAAAGAGTCTGGCCATCGCTCGATTGCAATGATCCGAGCTTCTCTTCAGGTTGTGAGTCTTTGAAGTTCCAATACGGGTGCGACGCATCGAGCGTGTTGCGGATCAGCCAGCTCTGCACGTTGCCATCGAGCGATCTCAGGCTCGAACTCGGCGGTTGCGTCGGTGAGGTCCAGGAGTCGAAATAGAGACGACCGCCCGCGAGCAACTTTGTATCGTGCACGCCAGGTTCTTTGGAGATGCGTTCGACTTTGGAAGGATCGCGAGTGTTCAACGAAGTCGAATAGAGCTGGCGCTCCAGCGGCGACGCAGCATTCGCCATGAAGTAAACCAGCCCCTTGGATTCATCCACGCCAACGATGCCGTTCTCATCGCCGTCACCTTCGACCATCCATTCTCCAGCGGTGAGTGGTCGAATCAGCTGACCGTTGAGATCGTACAGATACAGATGGCGATATCCGCTGCGACGCGAAGCCCAGATGAATGCGTCTTGATGTTCCAGGAAATGCAGATCGTCATGCAGGTCGACCCATGCAGGACTTGTTTCCGTCAGCAGCGGCTTTGCGGTGCCGGAGCTCGCGTCGATCTTCAACAGATCGAGTCGCTTCTGATCGCGTGGTTGTCGCTGGACTGCAAGTGAACGCGAGTCCTTGAACCAGTTCACGCGTGCCAGATACGTGTCGCCTGTTCCCAGATCGACGGGCGTGACTCGCTTGGTGCTCAAGTCGAGAACGTTCAGTTCTACATGCGTGTTTGGTGTTCCCGCCGCGGGATAGCGCTGCCGAAACATGCGTGCACCCTCAGCGTTGATCTCGAAACGTTCGACTTCGCGAACCGGAGAATCATCGATCCGAGTGAACGCGATTTGTTTTTCGTCAGGAGACCACCAGTATCCCGTGGAGCGATCCATTTCTTCCTGCGCGACGAACTCAGCCACGCCGTTCTGGATCAGACCTTCACCATCTGTCGTCAGCGCCTGTTCCTTACCCGTAACAAGGTCGATGACAAAGATGTCCTGATCGCGAATGAAGCTGACGTATTTACTCCGCGGCGAAAATCGCGCATCCGTTTCGTAAGCGTCCGTCTGCGTCAGCCGTCGCACCGGATCGGACTTGGCAGAAAGGTCATATACATAAAGGTCGCCGGCGAGCGGCACCAGCAGGCGCTTTCCATCGCTTGAGAATTCGTATTCGACGATGCCTCGAAGCGAGGCGGTGCGCGCTCGTTCTCTGCGAGCTTCTTCCTCGGTTGAGAGCTTCTCGTCATCGCCTGCAAACGCTCGGGAATCCACCAGCAGCTTCGATTTTCCGGTCTTGGTATCAAAGGCCCAGAGATCGAGCTGATCTTTGTTGTCGGCTTTGCCCTGGACGAAAGTGACGAAACGCCCATCGGGAGAAAATTTCGGATTGCGGAGACGCGGTCCGCCCAGGTCGGGTGCAGCGAAAATGCGTTCGATGGTCAGCGGCGCGGCGCTTGAATCTGTCGCAAACATTGCGACGATGCACGTGAGAGACAGTCCCAACGAGTATGTATACCGCATGCAATGAGCTCGAAGCTGTAGGCTATGGCGTGAGTACCGTTTCGTTGCGAGCGGCCCGAGCCGCAGCAAGGCCGGCGACCATACACCAACACGTGCACCCATGCTCAGTGTGTGTTTGCGGAGTTTTCGATGCCTCGTTTCATAGATCTTCTTTTAGGATTTCTGCCTGTGCTGGCGCTGGCAAATCCTCCCGGGCAGCCTTCATCCCCGATGCTCAGCTATCCCAAAACTCGCCAGTCCGATCACGTGGACGTTTATCACGGCGTGCGAGTCGTAGATCCGTACGATTGGCTGGAAAGCATCGGAAGCCCCGAAGTGCAGCAATGGGTCGAAGCACAGAACAAGCTTTCGCAGCCCATTCTGGAATCCAATCCAGCACGCGAGCGCATCAAGAAGCGACTCACTGAATTGTGGAACTACGAACGCTACGACGTTCCCGTTAAACGCGGCGGCAAGTATTTTTTCCTGCGCAACGATGGGCTGCAGAATCAAAGCGTTCTCTATGTGACTGAGTCACTCGAGGCGAAGCCTCGTGTACTTCTTGATCCCAATCAGCTGAGCAGCGATGCCACTGTCGCGTTGGGTGAGTTCGTTCCCAGTCCCAACGGCAAGCTGCTCGCGTACAGCACCTCAGATGGCGGCACGGATTGGCGCATTTGGCACATCAGGGATGTGGCTACCGGAAAGGATCTGCCGGATACGCTGCGGTTCATGAAGTTTCGCGAGGTGACGTGGACGGCAGATTCCAAGTCGCTTTACTACGCACGCTATCCCGTCAAAGCGGATGGCCGCGGGGATGACTCGAAGCAGATGTCGATCTACCTGCATGATCTGGGTGGAACGCAGGAGTCGGACACTCATGTGTTCAGCATCACCGATCATCCCACGCGCTATCCGTATCCAAGAGTCACGGATGATGGTCGCTATCTCATCATCAATGTGTACGACGGCTCGCAAGCGACTGGCATTTACTATCAGAAGCTCGATGCGAGCTCACGACCCAGCGGTCCGGTCGTCCGCTTGTTCGACACGTTCGATGCCGACTATTACGCGATGGGCGAGTTGAACGATGTGTTCTATGTCTTGACCACCTCAGGTGCACCGAATTCCAGAGTCATCGCGGTGCCTGCGCAGCCTGATGGGGCAAAGAGAACGCGCGATGTCATCGCGGAAAAGAATTTCGCGCTGCTCAATGCTTCGCTGATGGGTGGGCGAGTTGTGTCTCAGTACGTCAAAGATGCGTATTCGCTCGTCACCTTGAGCGATCTGAATGGCAAACAGTTGTACGAGGTGAAGTTGCCGGGCTATGGAAAGGCGGACGGGTTCTACGGTGAGCAGACGGATACGGAAACATTTTTTTCGTACACCGATTTCCTAACACCGGGGTCGATTTCGCACATCGACTTGCTTACGGGAAAGATTGATCTTTTCCGCGCCTCAGCACTCGCTGCGAAAACCGATGCGTTCGTAACCGAGCAGGTCTTCTATCGCAGCAAGGACGGTACGCGTGTGCCCATGTTCATCACGCACAAACGCGACTTGGTGAAGAACGGCCAGGCGCCACTGATGCTGTATGGCTACGGTGGGTTCAACATTTCTCAGCAACCGAGTTTCAGCGTTCCGGTGCTCGTGTGGCTGGAGATGGGCGGCGTTTATGCCGTTGCCAATCTACGTGGCGGTTCGGAATACGGTGAAGCTTGGCATCAAGCGGGGGCGCGCTCCCACAAGCAGAACGTGTTCGATGATTTCATCGCAGCGGCGGAGTATCTGATCGCAGAGAAATTTACATCGACGCCTAAGCTCGCGATCAGAGGCCGCAGCAACGGCGGCCTGCTGGTCGGAGCGGTGATGACTCAGCGGCCCGAGTTATTCGGCGCGGCGCTTCCTGCAGTCGGTGTGCTCGACATGCTTCGCTATCACACAGCCAGTGCCAATGCCCGGCAATGGTCAACTGACTATGGATTGAGTGAGAACGAAGAAGATTTCAAAACGCAGTTCGCCTATTCACCGCTGCAGAACGTGAAACCAGGAACGTGCTACCCGCCGACACTTGTCACCACAGCGGATCGTGACGATCGCGTCGTGCCATGGCACAGCTACAAATTCGCCGCCGCTCTGCAGCGCGCTCAGTCCTGTTCAAATCCTGTCTTGTTGCGTGTTGAAACGCGAGCAGGTCACGGCTCAGGCAAGCCGGTGTGGATGCAGATCGAAGACTTCGCCGATCAGTGGGCGTTTCTGGTTTCTTCACTCCACATGCAGTGAGCACCGACGAATTAGCGGGTCACTCCGATGCGCGTCATGGTGATGTCGTGACACTCGCGAGCTTGATCTTCAGCCCTGCGAGTCCTCGTGCGCTTCATCCTCATCTTGCGCGCCCAGAGGCTCGCCCGGAATCGCGTGCTTTTCCGCGGCCCATGCGCCCAAGTCGATGAGCTTGCAACGCTCTGTGCAGAAGGGTCGCCAGGGGAACGCGTCAGACCATTCCACGGGTCGATTGCAGGTGGGGCAGGGAACAGTGGGCATAGAAGGGCTACGAAGGAGTGGCTATTGGCGATCGGCCGAAACGCAAACCATGGAGTACTGAGTGTTTCCTGGTTCGCCCGTTTTCAAGAGCGAGCTCGATTCGGCTCGTTGCCCGTAAGACGCCGACGCAGCCATTCGCTGAGGGTTTTCTCTCACGTACAAGTCGTAAGCAGAAACTTCACATCTTCATTCGCCTGAACGGGCCGCGCATTGACGTCGGTCGAGGTCATAAAGCGAATACTGCAGCGATGATGGCTACCGCTGATCTCTGGGAACAGAGTTGTCTGGGGAGGCAGAGTGATTCGGATCAGCTGGCAAGGGTTCTCACGCTCGAATGTGAGCTGAAAAGCGCCACCAGGAGCGATCTCTGGACGAGGACGGCCCGCCTCTCGAGTGAGCCAGAGGAGTTCGGTCACTGCATCGCATAGAGGGCGAATCGTGGACATCCAACCATTGAATGTCTCCGCGCGGGCTGCAAAGGGCTGATCGAGCCAATGACGATAGTCAGGCAGGTCGAA
>JBJMWN010000088.1:0-3318 GCA_045810085.1 Povalibacter sp.
TGTGAACCAGGCCTCCTTCTCCAGGAGATCATCGATCGCTTCTTGCCGCAGGGCTGGTTTCCTGCGGTCACGCCTGGCACGGCGCTCGTGACTGTCGGAGGTGCCATCGCCAATGATGTTCACGGCAAGAATCATCATCGCTATGGAACGTTTGGCAATCACATCATCGAGTTCACGCTGCAGCGATCTGATGGCCAGCTGCTTCAATGCTCGCGACACGAGAATCCAGAATGGTTTGCGGCAACGATTGGCGGACTCGGACTGACCGGATTGATTCGCAGCGTGCGGTTGCGATTGCGCCGAGTCCCAGGGCCATGGATCGGTGGCGACAGTCAGCGCTTTGGAAACCTTGCTGACTTTTTCGTGCTATCTGCCGCTTCCGATCGAGACTATGAATACACGGTCTCATGGATAGATTGCTCGGCTTCGGGACGCAAGCTCGGACGCGGCATCTTCATTCGTGGCAACCATCTGCCTGTGCCGGAGACTCGAAAGTCCTCGATGAGTGCGCGACGGATGCCGCTGACGCCGCCGATATCGCTCGTCAACAGCTTGTCGCTCCGCGCATTCAACTTGCTGTACTACAACCGTCCGGCAGCCGTGCAGAGCGACGCCATCTGGCACTATCGGCCGTTCTTCTATCCACTCGACAGCGTGCACGAGTGGAATCGCATCTACGGACCCAAAGGTTTTTTTCAGTACCAGTGTGTCGTGCCACCCGCAGCCGCCTTACAGGCTCTGCAGGACATGCTCGTGCGGATCGCGCGATCTGGAATGGGATCATTTCTGGTGGTGCTCAAGAATTTCGGCAATGCAGAATCTCCCGGGATGATGTCCTTTCCGCGGCCGGGCACGACGCTCGCGATAGACTTTCCTAATCGCGGAGCTCGTACGTTGTCTCTCCTCGAAGCGCTTGATGACATCACTCGCTCCGCTGGCGGCGCCGTTTATCCTGCGAAGGATGCGCGGATGTCGGCGGGTGCATTCCAGCAATACTTCCCCGAATGGCGGAATTTCAGCCAATTCATCGACCCCGCTTTCTCATCTTCTTTCTGGCGGCGGGTAACAGGATCTGCAAAATGAGAAGAATTCTAATCGTCGGCGCGACATCAGCCATCGCCGAAGCCACTGCTCGCGAATTCGCGAGTAAGGGCGATGCATTGTTTCTGGTGGGCCGCTCCTCGCAGCGACTCCAGGCCATCGCCGACGACCTCAAAGTACGCGGAGCTTCAGCCGTTGGAGTTCGGGCGCTCGATCTGCGCGATCTTCGGGAATTCCCGAGTGTGCTCGATCAGGCAACACAATCACTGGCCGGCCTGGATATGGCGTTGATTGCGCATGGGACGTTATCGGATCAGAAAGCGTGCGAACGTTCAGTGGATCTCATGCTGGATGAGTTCACCACGAACGCGCTCAGTTACATGGCGGTGTGCACACTTCTCGCGAATCGATTCGAAGCGCAGGGACACGGCACGATCGCGGTGATTTCATCCGTTGCTGGCGATCGCGGTCGTCAATCGAATTATGTGTATGGCTCCGCCAAGGCAACGGTTACGGCCTTCACCAGCGGACTGCGTCAGCGCTTGAGTCGCAAAGGCGTGCGCGTCGTCACGATCAAGCCAGGATTTGTGAGCACGCCGATGACGGCGTCGATGAAGAAAGGTGCGCTGTGGGCTTCGCCAGCGAGCGTGGCGCGATCGATCGCGAAATCGATGATTCGCGGAACCCCGGTCGTCTACGTCCCCGGGTTCTGGCGCTGGATCATGCTCATCATCAAGTCGATTCCGGAATCTGTGTTTCGACGGTTGCAGCTGTGATCAGCGAGGCACTTGCGCTCCGCAAGGCAGGCGCTGGTCGCAACTCGAACTGAAGCTTACGCAGGAGTTTGAAAATGCGCGGACCGCGAACAAGATAGCGGCGCGCAAGCCGGTTCGGATCTTGTCCAAGCCGGAACGCCCATTCGAGACCTGCTTTCTGCATCCACACCGGCGCTCGCGTCTCCGCACCAGTGAGAAAGTTGATCGAAGCGCCAACGCAAAGCCCTAGGCCTTTTGCCAGACCGCGCTCCTTGAGCTTTTGCGCGAAGATCTCTTGCTGTGGAGAGCCAACCGCAATCAGACAGTAACGAAACGGCGAATGACGCTCGACAAATTGCAAAGCTTCTTCAACGGCCGCGGGAGACTTGATGAATCCCATCGGCGGATTGAAGTGCTTCAGGCCGCGCAGGTTGTACATCGCTGCGAGCTTCTGAGCCTGTTCAGTGCTGCAGCCAATCAGCACGACGTTATCCTCTGGCTTCACTTCGTTCTTCACGAGATGCGAAGTGAGATCGCTTCCCGGACAGACTTTGATGCGCATGCCTTTGACGGCGCGCAAGAGATACGCGAGGAAGCGGCTGTCGAGCAGCACATACTCGGCATCAGCGTAAAGGCTGCGAAAATGCGCGTCGTCGTAGTAGCGAATCATGTGATCAACATTCGGCGTGACGACATAGCCGAAGCGCTCGGTGCCGAAATCGTTGGCGACTTTGCTGAAAGACGAAACGTCGAAGTCATGCAGATGATGAATCAAGTTCATAATGTTGCTACCTGCATGTCCCGCTGGAGACGGCTGTCGAATCAGGATCGTTGTGACCGGCGTGTTTTTCCGAGAATTGAATCGCGGCCACCACAATATTTTGCCTGCAAACTCTCTTCCCGGCGCGCCGTTATTGAACAGAGTGCGACGCTGTTCGCATATATATCGAAGGACCCACGACTGTCATGATGTTCGACACGAGCGAACTCCCCAACGGCCAAGCACTCCGAGCTCAGGTATGCATCATTGGGGCCGGAGCGGCCGGCATCACACTCGCTCTGGAGTTGATCGATAGCGGCATCGACGTGCTGCTGCTCGAGTCCGGTGGGCGCGATGCTGAAGATGAAGTGCAAGCGCTCTACGCTGGGTCGGTTGCAGACACTCGCCTGCACAGTCCACCAGACCGCTATCGCCAGCGACGCTTCGGCGGCACAACGACGATCTGGGGCGGCCGCTGCATGCCATTCGATCCCATTGATTTTGAAGCTCGCGACTACGTGCCGCACAGCGGCTGGCCCATCAGCTTCGACACGGTTGCGCCCTTCTATCCTCGAGCAAATCAGCTATGCGAAGCAGGCCGATTTGCATATCGAACGGGTGAAGCTTTCAGCCGGCCGCTGCGTCCGATGCTCGAAGGATTCACGAGCGGAAACTTCACGACCGATTCGCTCGAACGTTTCAGTTGTCCCACCGATTTCGGCGCTCGCTATGGTCACAAACTGGAATCAGCTCGCAATGTGC
>JBJMWN010000089.1:0-9545 GCA_045810085.1 Povalibacter sp.
TGTGCCGCCGTCCCAATAACCTTTGTAGTTGATGGCGCTGATCGCAGCCTGACCTTCTGGAGTCTGCTGGCCAGGGCCGACGAACGGATTCACGAGGCCACTCGAAAGCGCGGAGTTGAATGCCAGTGCACCGGGATAACCCGAAATCGAACCCTTCACATCGCTTTCGGATTGTGTGAGTGCGAAGTCGTAATCCCAGTTCGCTACCTGACCTTCGAGGCCTGCGGAGACCTGGTAGAAATCTGCTTTGTCGTTGTTGATGCGCTGGCCTAGTTCCGCGCCTCGGTAGGGAACGACTGAATCTGCAGTGAATAATGGGGCCCCGCTCTCATCGGTAAGCGGCGCGAGATAGGTGTTGAAGACATCGCTACCAGCGGTCACGAGCAACTCGCCGGGCACCGGCGCAGTCTTGGAGGTCTGTTCCGTTCGTGACCACAACACATCGACGAACGCGTTCTGCGATTCGCCCACTTTCACGTTGAACGCACCCGTCGCAGTCCTGCGTTTACGTTCCGGATAGATCTGGATGTCCGGCACGTAGTCGTAGTAGCACGCCTGATCGACTTGTGCGTGCTGCGGCGGGCAGGAGCCATTGGCCAGCAGATAGGGACTGACCAGATCGCCGGCGTCTGTTGTCGCATTGGCCGGAATTCCGCGCGGCGATCCGTTGAAGAACGTCCAGCGTTTACCTTCGTGGTTGAAGTTGACGATGGCGGAACTCGCGAAGTCGCGATCCACCGATTTCAACTCATCGCGTGATTCGGCCGCTGCAGTAAAGAATACGTTGTAACCGTCTTTCTCGTAATCGCCGAAGCCTGCACTCAGGTTGACGCCGTTTTCACGCGCGCCGTCTTCGGGAGCGTAGTAGTTGACGTAGACACCTTTGTCTTGCGATTTGTCCTTGGTGATGAAGTTCACGACGCCAGCGATCGCATCCGAACCGTACAGAGCCGAAGCTCCGTCGCTCAGCACTTCAACTCTCTCAATCGCGCTGACCGGAATGGCGTTGAGATCCATCGCAGCGGCGAAGCCAGTAAGCGTTTGGCCACCGAAGAGTGCGAGGCGACGTCCATTCAACAACACGAGCGTGCGGTTCTCGCCGACGTTGTGTAACGAAACGCCGGAGAATCCAAACGTCGCAGCCCCTACAGAAGCAGCCTCTCCTGTCGCGCCTTGCATGGTCGGCAGACGTTGCATGAGGTCTACTACCGAAGAGACGCCGGTTTTCTGAATCGCTTCCGCGTCGATCACCTGTACGGGCAAAGAGGTTTCGCCTTGCACGCGACGAATCGCAGAGCCGGTGACATAGACCGTCTCGATATTCGCGCGACCTTCGTCGGTAACCGATTCGGATTGAGTCTGCGCAGATGCTTGAACTGCGTGTAACGACGCTCCGGCAGCCAAACTGGAGAACAGCGCCCAACGTATGGAGCGCTTGAGATTGCAACTGGTCGACATGAGTCCTCTCCTGCGAAAGATTTGAACCCGAGTGATGTGGACGGCAGCAACCAGGCTGACGACGGGCGTCGAGCAAGCTGGCGCGCAAGCGGCCACATCAATGTGGCGTCGAACGTACACCGCAGGAAGAGTTCGATGGATCCGAAGTGCTAGAAAACAAACAAACGACGCGAGAGATGCGTCGGTGTGAAACAGATGTCGCATACGAACCGAAAAACGGTCGTACGCCTGCCACCAATCAGCGAGCTCGCGGGACCGATGGATACGACCCATTGGCTATGGCACGCCGGAATAGCGCGGTGCGAAGCGAAGTAGAAGTGAAACCCCTCATTTCCTGAACAATTAGCTCGCTGGTCCGTTCATATCTTTCTGCACTCAACAGCAGAGACTATGCGCAACGGTCGCCAGCATCAGCTCTGTACACAAGCAATTTTTGCGACTCGCAGATTTTTGCAATTCACGCCACGTTTCACAGCATGAAGGTGTAAAAAAGAAAAGGTGGCTGCACAGCGCCGCCGTGCGTTACAAGACTTACGCAGTGACTCAGAAGTTGAAACGTGTGCGGATGGCAAGGATTCGTCGCCATGCTGCAAATTCCTTGGCTAGGTCATGCGGCAGACGTAGTTCACTCGTCCTGAAAATGGCGAGAGCATGACTGGGCCACGATGGCGTAACGCATCTGACTTTGTGCTTCCCACGGAGTTGCTGTCCTCCCGCATTCGGAGGACGGCGAGCGGCGCAGAAGCAACCGCGATGGCGCAGGCAGTTACTCTCTTTGAGATGACACCGAGGCTTCGCTGCCTCAAGCGATCACGTTAAGGCGTACCGGTACTACTTCGCTTCACCGCGCGACTTCAGCATCGGCACAAGTGCCCTGACTTCAAGACTTGGTTTGGCTATCACCGAAGCAGAACACACCAGCTTCGTTTTGGTGACCTCAACTCCAATTTTCGGGAACACCTGTTTGCTTAGTTGTCGCAGCAGTTCGCAGTCGCCTGCCTCCAACCAAGTATCCGCCGTGTCGTCGAGCTCGATAGGCGCCCACACAGCTGGGAAAAGTTGAATATCCGATGACGTGGGCAGGTTCTCTTCGTTCACGCGTGCCACTAGGCGGCGCTGCGAGTTAAATGTCGTGGCTTCCTGGATATTTTGTTCCGTCGCTGCAGCCGGTGCGGCGAGCGCAATCTTCGCGGAGATGCGGCTGGACAGTTTGGTCGTGTGCATTGCCGGTGAAGACCCAATGGGCTCCGCCTCGCGTCCAACGGTCGCAATATCGGGCCCGCGCAAAAATGGCGCCTGCGCCGTGGGTGCGCATCGTGCTTGCACGATCAGCGAAGGGTGCACTCCCACCGCGATCAGTATCGCGCGCACCTTCCTCTTGAATGACTCACACGTGTAGGAGACAGGCTCTCCGCGAAACTCGAACGGTACACTTTGAATGCGCCATATCGCGGGCACCGAACCATCCTCTGCCGCTGATACAGGTGCAGGCGCCATCGAACATAGAGCGAGCGCGATCGAAATTAACGCGACGCCGCACTTTGTCGAGTTGCTCATACTCGCTCCCCATCACTTCAACGAGCAATTTCACGTGGAATCCATTGAAGACCCCTCGAGATCGTTTGTCGAGTAGAGAAGTCTCGCGCCGGTACCACCAAAAAAAGAGGCCGATCCTTTCGGATCGGCCTCCTGTACGTCAGATCATCTCAGGCTCTTACTTGCCGAAGTTGAACTTGTACTGCGCTGACAGCATCACATAGCGCGGAGGTTGATACGAAGTATTCGACAGATAGCTTGAGTAGGGCTCCGTGCCATTGATCAGGCCGTCGTCGTCGAACGTAGCAAACTCGCCCGTCTCATCCCTCGACAGATCCGCCGACAGGTTGAACAGATTGAACACCTGTGCCTGCAACGCGAGTCCGGGTGCCCACGTCGGGGCGTAGCTCAGGCCTAAGTCCAGATCGAACCGGAAGCCTGTGCGTCCGATACTGCCGCGAGGAGCAGGCGTGCCATTGCAATAGAAGTACGAAGCATCGTAGTGGAATGCGTCATCCACCGTCTGGTCCACGCCTACACAGTTCATTGGACGACCGCTCTGTGCGAGCAGGTTGGTCGACACCGTGAACTCCGGCGTGATCTGGTACGCACCCAGCAACTTGATGGTATGGCGGCGATCGTTTGGCAGATAGCCGTTGGCATAGGTCATCAGCTCTGGGAAGTCGAACGCGATGGTCACGCCGGTATCGTCCTGACCGTTGTCAGAATTGACGAGGCCTTCAGCATTTCCATAGCTCTGTGCCCAGGTATACGAACCGCGCATATACCAACGATCGGACATCGTCTTCTCCAACGACATCTCGACGGAGTAGTACTTACGCTTTGCCTTGGGGCTGTTGATCATCTCCGGTGTCAGCGTCACGTTCTCGAAGGTTCCATCATTGTTCAGATCCATGTTGCTGAACGACATCGATGAACCTGGGTTGAACATGAAGCAGCCCGGCGTACCAGCTGCAGGATCAAAGCTGCCCGCGCCCAGGTTCTGATCCGCCCATGCCTCGAAGGGACGCGTATCGCACATGTCATCGATGGTCTTCTTCAGATTGCGGTACGTACCTTTGATACCCGCAGTCCAGTTCGGCGCCAGTTCCATCTGGTAACCCAGGATGAATTCCTCCTGAATCGTTGGATCCAGATTGTTGGAAGCAACCCAGGACGGGTTTGGCGTCGAACCATCTTCACTATTCAGATAGCCCAGCGCACCACGTGGCGTCGTCAGATGAGGTCTGCCGGTTGCAGGGTCGATGGAATCGAAGTTCCAGTTCTGAGTGTCATAGAGAGAAGCGCTGGCTCCTCGCACAGCCACTGTCGCAGCGATCGGCAGCGAGTAGATGCCGTAGCTGCCGTACAGCTTCTTCGTCTGGTCTCCGGTGACATCCCAGGCAAAGCCAAGGCGAGGCTGCCAGATGTCGTCCTGCTTGGCGTATGCAACGCCATCACCGTTCAAATTCTCGAACGAATCGTTTCGAACGCCGATGGTCAGCAAGAGGTTATCTGTCGCCTTCCAATCGTCGCTCAGGTAGTACGACTCAGTGTCGACACCAACATCCGCGCCCGTTTGGAAATGACGCACGCGAACGTAATCGGGCAATGCATCTTCGTTGTTGTCGTAGTAGCGGAAGTAAGCACCGCCGGCGTAAGACTCGCCGTCGAAGGACCGCCACTCATCCTTTTCGTAGCCAACCTGCAGCGTGTGCACGCCGGCTTTGCCTGCGTCGAGGCTATATGAAATGTCAGCACGGCCATTCTTGCGAGTGTCCTCACCTGCGGCGGAAGGAATGGTCGAAGAAATGAAGCAGCTGTTCACACCCTCAATCCCCACAGCGTAGATCCAGGGGCAGCCCGGCTGATTGAAGTCGCCGATCACGCCGTTGTACGTGACAAGGCTGCCATCTGCGGTGCGCTGGTAGGTTTCCCGAACACTGGTCAGATCACCGTAGGAGAGACTGACTGCGAGGTCATCCGTGATCTGGCCGTGATACGAACCAATGTAAGTACGGCCACCGAACTTCTCGTACTGCGTGCCGAGGAAGTCGCCCTTCGTCACAAAGCCGTCGCCGCCCGTGACATCGCCGAACTGCTTGGTCGTGTATTTGCGCGTGTCATCCATCGCCGTGAAATCAACGATGTGGTTATCGCTGATGTGCCACGTGACGTCAGCCAGCCAGAACGGCGACTCTGCGTGCTGATCCTGAACGTTCGCAGTCTGATAATAAGAATTCGGATAGTTCAGGCGATCACGGTCGGTGAGTTCACCGACTGCAAAGAAGAACAACTTGTCCTGGATGATCGGGCCACCGATCCACAGGTCATAGATATTTTCGTTGCGTTCGTTCTGAGAGTAGTCACGGTAAGCTTCGCGTTGCGGGGTATACGTGCGCGGTGACTGCTCCTGCAGCGCATCCGGTGAATAAGAAACCGCCGCACCGATTTCGAATTCGTTCGTTCCCTTGCGGGTTGTGACTGCCACAACGCCGCCCGTCGACATACCGTATTGCGGACCGTAGCCGCCCGTCAGAACCTGCTGGGTATCAATGGCATAGAACGGAACCTGTGAATACGAGAGATTCTTGAACAGGTTGGTCACGTTGAATCCGTTGATGTAGTACGAATTCTCAGCGACCGACGAACCGCCAAACGAAGCAAGGTTGGCGGACGTACCCAAGCCTTCAACGCCCAGTGTCGTATCGCCGCGAATCGCGCCGGGTGCCAGCAATGCAACTGCTGTTACGTTCGGGGCAATGGGCAGTTCATGCAGCTGCTCGGCCGTAAAGGTGGTAGCAACCTGAGTCGTTGACACGTCAATGGTCTGAACGCGCGATGCGGAAACCACGACGGTCTGCACGTCGAACGTGACCGCTGTACCTGCGCCCGCAGCAACTCGAACCTGATCCGCCGCCACTTCCTTGCCGTCTCGCTTGACAGAAACCGCATAGTTGCCGGTTGGCAGGCCAGCGAACGAGAACTGGCCCGTGCTGCCGACCGTTAGCGTTCGCGTCAGGCCAGTGCCCGTATCCGTGATCGTAACGGTTGAACCAGCGTCTGCCTGGCCATAAACCGAACCCACCGCACTCTGCGCGAACACAGCAGGCGCTGCGCTCAGCAGCAGTCCACCAGCCACGCCTAGGACGGCGACGCGACGGGCCCTCAGCGCTGCACGTGTCGCGGCTTTCAAAACCGCATTCTTGATAGTCATTTAGATTCTCCTCCTGCGAGAGGGATGTAGTTGATTGGATGAGCACCACCAGTGGTGATCGCAACCCCTGCAGAGAAACTCGACCACGTCGTACATAGCAACGTGTGCCTTCTGTGACTCCGCGTGGCGCCGAGCATACAACTCAAAGGCGAGAGATTGTTACTAATTGCGAATGAAAATCTCAATAGGTGCGTGGTTTACCGCACGTGTACAACACGTACGCCCTGTATACGTTGTTGGAAATGCAACACAGCTTCGGGCTAGTTCTCGCCCTTGTGCGCCGTCGGCTGCATTGATGCGCGATCACCCGACGCTCTCGTAGGGCTTTTGCGGAAGGCAACCTGCATCTATAGAGCGAGCCTTTCCAGAAGCGGACCAAGCCATTGTTCGTAAGGAAGCCATTTGGGGCGATCGCGGCCTTCGATCTTATTCCGCACCTGCACTGCACTCGCAGTCACAACACTTCGGCCCTGCCGATTCGAATTCATCATTTCAGATTCGAACTCTTCACCTAGGAAAGCGGCGACTCGGCGAAGCTCCTGATCGGGTTCGCGAACGAGATCTGAGTAGTGAATGTCGAGAATGCGGTTCGGATGCTGCGCGTGCCAACGCTGCATCAGCCTGCGATAGCGCCCGTAATAGCGCCCGAGCTCGACCATGTCGTAGCTGAAAGCATTGGCTTCGGAGAACAGTTCTCGCA
This sequence comes from Povalibacter sp., assembly GCA_045810085.1. Lineage (GTDB taxonomy): Bacteria > Pseudomonadota > Gammaproteobacteria > Steroidobacterales > Steroidobacteraceae > Steroidobacter. The sequence continues at coordinate 6,912 of JBJMWN010000089.1, forward strand.
AATTGGAGAAACAGGTTTCGATTGGGTCGCGGACCATGTGAATGATCTTGGCGTCAGGCAATGCTCGGACGATGAAACCCAGATTCAGAAAGTTCGAGGGCAACTTGTCGGTGAAGAATTTTTTCCCTGCGACTCGCCATTGAGTACTGCGCCGATAGTGCTCGCCAGCTCTGGAAAGATCGATCGTTGCGGCCTTCTGCACGACGAGCTCGTCGATGACGCCTTTGCAGTGGTGGTCGGTCACATAGCGCATGGCGCTAGTGAAATCGTAGAGTTCTCCAATCGCCTGGATCTGCGAATGGCCCGCCAACATCTGCTCGAGCAGCGTCGTTCCCGATCGATGCATACCCACGATAAAGATCGGCGTAGGGTTCTCTGCAGATGAGGAGTGGACTGTGGTCTCCGGGACTACCGGCTGGAAGGCTGCTAGTGCATCGAACAGCTTAGCGTTTGCCGCGTCGTCATATTGCAGCCGAGAGCGCTTCGCACGACAGCCTTGCATGAGCGCGTGCCAGGCGGCCTCGTACTCACCGACGTCGTCGAGTTCCTTGTGTAACGCGAACGATAGCGTCGCAACGTCATCGGCGGAACGTGTCGAGCGACGAAGCTCTCGGTTGATAACGTTGACATGATTGCTCTGTGTCGTCTGACGACGCAGTCCCGCTTGCAGCCAGTAGCTCTGAGCGATCTCGGGCGCGCGCCTGATTGCACGCCTGACGTCTTCTTCAGCCTCGGTGAATCTGCCCAAGTACATCAGCACCTGCGTGCGAGCTAGCAGAGTGGGCGGGTAATCGGGATCTGCGCGCCGGGCCTCATCCAAGAAAAGAATGGCGCGCTCAGCCAGATTCACGTATGTCAGTTGAGCGGCGGCAGCAATCAACAGCGGAATCGGCATCGATCGCATCGGCGTGACACGCTCGATGCAAGCGAGCATCTCTTGCACTCGATTGAAAGTCCGGAGTCGAGGCAGCAGCTCGAGCAGAATCTGCGTGTCTCGAGTGCCCGTCTGCGCAGCCCTAAGCGCGCAACTCTCAGCCGACCTGTACTCGCCCGCGAGCGAGTGCATATACGACAACTGCACCAACGTATAAGGATCTTCAGGCAACTGCTGAAGCACGTGCTCGTAGGTTGCAATCGCTCGAGCGAAGTCCTTGCTCGCAGCAGCCGTCTCTGCAGTGGACAGCAGAGGTCTGAGCGACAGGGGAAAGCCAGCAGGAACGGGCATCAACGACCTAGCTTGCTCGCAAGCGTGATCAACTGTTTGTCGTACTTCTTCCAGGCACCCACGCCGCGCTGATTCACGGCTTCTCGCACCTGGCTACTGCTGGCCGTGGCGACCGGAGTCAGATTGCTCGTGATCTCATGCAGCCCATGTTGCACATCCAGATTCAGAAATGCCTGCACCTCTGTCAGGACGCGCTCTGGGTCAGTGACCAGCTCTTCATAATCAACCGTAAGTACGGCGCCTGGAACCGTTCGCTGCCAGTGATCCATCCACGACGACGCTTGCTGATAATGATCCGCCAGGTCGTCGAGCGAGTAGCTGTAAGGATAGGCATTCCCTTGAAACAACTCTTTGAGATTGGAGAAGCAGGCATCCATTGCGTCGCGCTTCAGACAGATGATTCGCGCTCCGGGAAGCGCACGCAGAATCAATGGCAGATTGAAAAGGTTCTGCGGATTCTTGTCGATGAAATGACCCGATTCGAATTCAGCCAACCGCAGTCTTTGTCGATAGAGGTGACCCGCGCGTGCAAAGTCCAGGTCCCAAAGCCAATCTCCGTAGTCTGCTGCGGTCAGCGAATTGAAGAAGTGATCTCCCACCTCGCTGATCGCTGCGGCGAAATCATTTCTCTCGCCCAAAGAGACCACGGAAACATGATTGCTGAGCATGCGATCGAGTAGCGTGGTTCCGGTGCGCGGCAAACCCACGATAAAAACGGGAGTCGGCCCATCCGCGATCGGCACATCAGCCGTCGCTTGCTTCCCTTGCGTCCAGAGCCTCAGCCTCGCCGCCTGTCGTTCCGCATCGAAAGCAACGCGCGCACGCATGATCGCTGCTCCTTGTGAAAGGGCCGACCAGGCTTCGTCCTGCAGTTGCGCGGCATCGAATTCTCGAAACAGTGCGTAGAACAGATGAGCTTGCTCGAGGCTTCCCGCAGGATGTTTGGAAAGCGCCCTCTGAATTCGATCGACTCGCGCCAGAGGCGGCTGTGCTTTTGAATGAGTCGAGAGTGACCAGTGCGCATCCGGGAGTTCCGGAGAGGCCGAGATGCACGCTTCGTATTCACTTTCGGCCCCATTCATGTCGCCGAGGTAACGCAACACGTTCGCTCTCGTGTACGAAAGCAGGGGATGAGTCGGCGCTCGATCCGCCATCGCATCAAGAAACCTGAGCGCCTCGTTGTAGCGACCTGCCAGCCAAAGATGTTGAGCGAGTGAGGGCGATTGCCGAATGACGTTCGGATCGGACCAGTTCGTTGCGATAATCAGCTCCGCGACCTCAACTTCCTCTGCGAACTCGAGCAGGCGCGAAGTGACGTATCCAATGTTTCTGGTACTTGAGTGCTCGCGAACCGCATCGACGGCACGCCATAGGTGTTGCTTGGACTCAAGGTAACGATCGGCGAATTG
>JBJMWN010000090.1:0-4828 GCA_045810085.1 Povalibacter sp.
CGCCGGGATGACGATCCGTCCGCTCGCGCGCGTGTTACCGCCGCAAGAGGAGTGGGTGTTGATGACCTATCGCGCACTCGATGGACGTGTGCTCGAGATCCGCTTGCCCTGGCAGATTCGATCCTCGACTGGAACGATTGCCTTTACTTTGCCGCCTCTCTCCGCAGCCAATGTGCGCGCGAGCGCGAAGTCATCTCAGCGCAAACGAACTGGACGCACGCGTGAGTCCAAGGCAATGGCATCGCTCACTGCGTATGGCATCGATGTGCAGATGGAAGCTGTGAATCTGTCGCGACGCGATCTGTATGCTTCAGTGCCAACCCGCAAGCGCGCACGTCGCAAGGCTGGACGTGAAGACGTGCAGGATCTGCGCTCATCCATGCCCGGGGCACTGCGTGCACGCGCCATCAAGATCAAAGGACGGCACGTTGGGCATCTGCGAATTTTTACGTTTGCAGTGCCCGATGCAGATGCGTTCGTGAAAGAGATCGTGCGCCTCATTGCACAGCTACCCTCGCGGGCACTGATCCTCGATGTCCGCAACAATGGCGGCGGGCTGATCTGGGCGGCAGAGCAGTTGTTGCAGATCTTCACCAATCGAACGATCGAACCGGAACGTGCGCAGTTGTTGAATTCATCCACTACGTTGCAGCTGGCGCGCTTGAACTCGACCTCGACACACGCCGCGAGCTTGAACCTGCAGCCCTGGGCCGAATCGATCTCACGTGCGGTGGTCACGGGCGCCGTTTATTCGGAAGGGTTTCCGATCACGCCACCGGAACGCGCTAATGCCATCGGGCAAAAATATCGAGGCAAGGTGGTGCTGATCACTGATGCGCTCGCCTACAGCGCGACCGACATGTTCATCGCGGGTTTCCGCGATCATGAGATCGGGCCGATACTCGGTGTCGATGACAACACGGGCGCCGGTGGCGCGAATGTGTGGTCATACCCTTTGCTGCAGCAACTATTCGCTGATGACGAGACGCGGTGGAAGGACTTACCCGGTGGGTGCGATCTGCGCGTTGCGGCACGACGTATGTTGCGTGTTGGTGCGAACGCGGGCATGCCGCTCGAAGATCTGGGCGTCGTCCCGGACGCGCGTCACTATCTGACTCGGCGCGACGTTCTCGAGCAGAACCAGGACTTGCTCGAGCACGCAGCCTCGTTGATCTGAGATCCACAAAGGCAACCTTCGGTTGCTGTCACGGAGGGAATATGCCAAAGCGAATGACTCGTAAGCCAGCGTTCGAAACGTATCTTGCAGCCGAAGGTGCCCCCGCGACGTTCGCGCGCGCGAAGCGTCGCTCTGCATTCAAAATCCAAGTGCGATTTCTGGGTGGGCTCACGCAACGGCAGAAGAACGCATTCAAGAGAGCTGCTAATCGCTGGAGCCGCGTCATCATCGGCGATCTGCCAAGCGTCATCGTCGACGGGGAAGAGATCGATGACGTGCTCATTCTGGCTGAAGGCACTGCGATCGATGGACCTGGCGAGGTGTTGGGGCAAGCAGGTCCCAGTCACTTAAGACCACGCAGTGCAGGCGTTGCCGCTTTCTTACCCGTGAAGGGCGACATGTCGTTCGATACAGCCGATCTTCGCGCGATGGAGCAGGACGGCACATTGAATGATGTCATCACGCACGAGATGGGACACGTTCTCGGCATCGGCACCGTGTGGACACGCAAGCGTCTGCTCAAAGGCGAGGGCGGCCGCAATCCCATGTTTACCGGCCGCGCCGCGATACGCGAGTATCAGACGCTACGTGGCGGCGCAAAGATCAAGGGCGTGCCAGTCGAAGCGACAGGGGGTGCAGGTACCAGAGATTCGCATTGGCGAGAATCGATCTTCGCCAACGAGTTGATGTCTGGCTTTGTCGAATCGAAGGGAAATCCGCTCAGCCGAATGACGGTCGCGAGCCTCGAGGACATGGGTTATCGCGTCAACCTCGCTGCGGCCGAGCCCTATGCGCTGCCCGATATGCTGGCCATGGCGGAACGCGGCGATCTCCTGCCACACATCGCGCCGATCGACCGAGGGCGTGTTCTTCCTGTCATTCCCACGGTGATGCCGAATTCGAGCTTGCGTTGACTTGCTCGCTGGCTTACGCGCCTTCGGCCGCATAAAAAAATCCGTGCAGGATCTATCCTGATCCTCTGACTTCCATGCCTGGGCGTAGGATGATGCTCGGCGGCCTTTGAGTCAGGGAGCGTTGTAATGTCCACGAGTCAGCCTATCGGCACTGCATCGAACCTCCTCACGCCCGGGTGGCTCGATAAAGAACGAACGATTGCGGACCGGACATTCAATCGATGGCTTGTGCCGCCGGCAGCGCTGGCGATTCATCTGTCGATCGGCATGGCCTATGGTTTCAGTGTGTTCTGGTTACCCCTGTCGCGTGCCTTGGGCGTGCATGAATCTGTCGTGTGCGAAGGTGCCGGGTTCATCGAACGCGTCTTTTCGACACGATGCGACTGGTCAGTGTCCATGCTCGGATGGACGTACACGTTGTTCTTTGTCTTTCTCGGTTCGGCGGCTGCGACGTTCGGTCACTGGCTCGAGCGGGCAGGTCCGCGCAAGGCAGGGTTCGTTGCGTGCCTGTGCTGGTGCGGCGGTCTTTTCATTTCAGCCTTCGGTGTTTACACCCATCAGATCTGGCTGATGTGGCTGGGCTCTGGAGTGATCGGCGGTATTGGATTGGGTCTGGGCTACATCTCGCCGGTCTCGACGCTGATCAAATGGTTTCCAGATCACCGTGGCGTGGCGACGGGACTCGCAATTATGGGCTTCGGTGGGGGAGCGATGATCGGTGCGCCGCTCGCCGATCGTCTGATGAATATTTTTGCGAGTGAAACGTCAGTCGGCGTCTGGCAAACATTCGTCGTACTCGGCGCGATTTACTTCGTCGCGATGATGCTGGGCGCGTTCGGATATCGATTGCCACCGCCCGGATGGCAGCCGCTGTCAGGATCGGTCAGCAAAAAAAAAATCGCTCGTCACCTCGGCGCACGTGCACGTGAACGAAGCGGTTCGCACTCCACAGTTCTGGCTTTTATGGAGTGTGTTGTGCCTCAACGTGAGCGCAGGCATCGGGGTTATCGGTATGGCTTCGCCGATGCTGCAGGAAGTCTTCGGCGGCCGACTGATCGGGATTGCAACGCCGCTGGCCGATCTTGCAGAAGGTCAACGAGTGCAGGTCGCAAGTATCGCAGCGGCATTCGCGGGCCTGCTGTCCTTGTTCAATATTGCGGGGCGTATCGGCTGGGCATCGGCCTCTGATGTGTTCGGTCGCAAAACGACATACACCATTTTCTTCCTTCTGGGCTTCGCGCTGTATGTATCAGCACCGATCGCAGGTCAGGCTGCTCGCATCGGCTTCTTCGTAGTGATCTTCTGCGTGATTCTCACGATGTATGGCGGCGGATTTGCGACCGTACCCGCGTACCTTGCGGATCTCTTCGGTACGCAACATGTAGGCGCGATCCATGGACGGCTTCTGACAGCGTGGTCGGCCGCCGGCATCCTCGGTCCGGTGCTCGTCAACTACATCCGCGAGTTCCAACTCGCGCGCGGGGTGCCTGCGAATCAGGCATACAACTTTACGATGTATGTGCTCGCCGGCATGTTGCTCGTCGGTCTGCTGTGCAATCTGATGATCCGGCCCGTCGATGCGAAACATCACATGACGAGGGAACAGATGGAGAAGGAGAGAGCGATCTCGCACGAGCAAGCATCGAGCTCAGCGACGCTCGGGCCGTCGCACCGCACTGGCAAGACAAGCAAGCGCGACGGGTTACTCGCACTCGCGTGGACCGCGGTTGCAATTCCACTTCTGTGGGGCGTCTGGATCACTGTGAGCAAGGCGCTGGTGTTCTTTCGATAGCACCAGCACCCCGTCGTTCGAGCCGTCGCACCGAAGCCTTTTGCTCGGCTGCGACGGCCGAACAGTTCATGATCGCAGTGGCAGTTACTTGCCGGTCTTTTCATTTTTGTTGCGATCTTTCACCGACTCCTCGATGAGCGTCGCAACGCCTCGCGGATCCTCCTGTTGTGCAACGTGGCCGCCGGGGAAAGTGCGAATGGTCCAGCCTCGGGCTTCGGCACGTTGCCAGCTCTTGTCAGTCTTCGCGCGCTCCTCTGCCGACTTGTCCTTCGGAATAAAAGCAACGTAGGTGACTGGCAGTGCCAGCGCTGCGGGATTCTTATACGACACGGGCTGACTGAAGCACTTGATCGAATGCTTGACGCTGTGCGGCGGCGGCGTATCTGCCTTCACCCAAGGCACTTGCATGAAGCCATCCTTGAAGCGCTCGGGATCCTGCGGGCCAGTGCCGCCGAACAGATCCCAAAGCGACATGCCATCGTCGGGCACGGCTGCATCAAGAAACACAACGTGACGAATGCGTTGCGGGATTCGGTCCATGACGCCCGTGATCACCATTCCGCCATAGCTGTGGCCCGTCAGCACCACGTCGTGCAGGTCTTCGTAAAGAATGAGATTGACGACATCGTTGATATGCGTCTGCAGATCAATGTCGGGGCTGTTCAGGTGTTCACGCTCGCCGAGCCCGGTGAGCGTGGCACGGTAGACGGTATGGCCATCGTCGGTAAGAAACTTGCCTGTGTTCTTCCACTCCCAGCCGCCAGCAGTGGCGCCATGGACGAGAACGAATGTGTATTTCTCCGCCGCCGGAGCTGCCTGGGCGTCGACGGAAAACAGAACAAAGAAGCCGATCAGCAGAGCAATGAGGCGAAGCGGATGAGTTTTCATAGGAGTCGCGAGTTGAGTGTGTGAAGAGTGATGCGCCATGCCATGCATGGAGGATTG
>JBJMWN010000091.1:0-34765 GCA_045810085.1 Povalibacter sp.
CAGAAGGAAGTCATGCAACCCGGCGCAGGTCTTCCGTACTTTGCGTTCTATCTGTTCTTTGTGGTCATTCCCGATTCCGTTCTCAGCTCTTCGCCTTCGGCAGCTGATCTCGTAACGCGCGACGGAGAATCTTTCCGACATTCGTTTTAGGCAGTTCAGTCCGGAAGTACACGTGCTTCGGGACTTTGTAGCCCGTCAGCTCGGATCTGCAGAAATCGATCAGCTGTTGTTCTGTGAGATTCGGGTCTTTGCGGACAGCGAAAAGCGCAACGACTTCACCCGAGCGTTCATCTGCCTGCGCCACAGCAGCGACTTCGAGTACACCGGGATGGGCAGCGGCAACGCTTTCGACTTCGTTCGGATACACATTGAATCCGGAGACCAGGATCATGTCTTTCTTGCGGTCTTCGATGAACACGTAGCCCTCATCGTCGATGCGTCCGATATCGCCGGTGCGCAACCATCTCTCTGGCAGCATGACCTTGGCTGTCTCATCGGGCCGGTTCCAATAGCCACGCATCACCTGCGGACCGCGCACGCAGATCTCGCCGACTTCGCCAATCCCAAGCTCGTCGCCCGCGTCGTTGCGAATCGAAATCTCAGTGGAGGGGATCGGCAGTCCGATCGAGCCGTTGAAATCCAATCCGAACGGATTGATGCATGCGGCGGGTGATGTTTCAGTCAAGCCCCACGCTTGTGTCAGAACGTGTCCGGTCACTTGCTTCCAATGTTCAGCGACCGAGCGCTGCACTGCCATGCCGCCGCCCAGTGTGATGCGAAGCTGCGAGAAGTCCACGTCCGCAAAGCCTGGCGTGTGCAGAAGCGCATTGAACAGTGTGTTCACGCCACTGAAGTACGAGAACCGATACTTCTTCAGTTCACTCACGAAGGCGGCGAAGTCGCGCGGATTAGCGATAAGAATGTTGTGCGCGCCGAAGCGCAGAAACACCATCCAGTTCGCCGTGAGCGCAAAGATGTGATACAGCGGCAGCGCTGTGATGATGGTGTCGCATCCGGGTCGTGCCTCCGATCCGATCCAGGCGGCCGATTGCAGGACGTTCGAAACCATATTGCGATGGGTCAGCATGGCTCCCTTCGCAACACCGGTCGTTCCGCCCGTGTATTGCAGGAACGCGATGTCATCGTGACTCAGCGTAACCGGCGAGAATTCCAAAAAGTGACCCTGGTTCATCGCTGCTTTAAACGACACTGCGTCGGGCAGATCCCAATGCGGTACCTGCCTTCGCACATACTTCACCACGAAGTTCACGATGCTCGACTTGGGCCAGGACAGTAAGTCGCCCACCGCAGTGGTGATGACAAGTTTGAGCTCGGTCTTATCGAACACATGCTCGAGGGTGTGCGCGAAGTTCTCGAGAATGACGATGGCTTTCGTACCCGAATCCACGAGCTGATGTTCGAGCTCTCGTGCCGTGTAAAGCGGGTTGGTGTTGACGATCGTCAATCCAGCCAGCAGTGCGCCATACAACGCGATTGGATACTGAAGCACGTTCGGCAGCATCAGAGCGATGCGATCGCCCTTTTCCAAACCAGCGTGCTGCAGATACGCGGCAAAGGCCCGAGCGCACTGCTGATACTCGCCATACGTGATCGTCTTGCCCATGCTGGTATAGGCAGGTGAATCGGCGAACTGAGCGCACGCCTCATCTGCAATCGCGAGCAAGGAAGCGAACTCGTCCGGATTGATCTCGGCAGGAACCGCGGTTGGATAATTCTTGAGCCAGATCTTCTTCATCGTGCCCCCTGCAGGAAGCGGTTTCGAATCTGTTGTTCTATCGGCATCTCGCGATGCCTTTATACAAGCCCCGTCCGAGTCCGGGTGTGACCTGAAGGTCAGTAGCGGCTTCTATTTCTTGAGCACGCGAGCCAGCGTCGGCCACACCACATCGAGTAACAAAGGCTGAGCCTCGGTGTTCGGATGCAGCCCGTCCGCCTGCATCAGCTTGTCATTCAGCGCGACGCGTTCGATAAAGCCCGACACCATGGGCGCCGAAAACTGCTGGGCCAACTCGCCATACAGTGCGTGCAGCTGTTCGGTGTACGTTTGGCCATAGTTCACCGGAATGCGCATCGCGATCAGAACTGGCTGTGCACCCGCTGATTGCACCTGACGCAGCATGTCTTCGAAGTTGGAGCGTACCTGTTTCAACGGCAAACCACGCAGTCCGTCGTTGGCGCCGAGTTCCAGCACGACGACGCGTGGCTTGTGAAGCTGCAATGCGCGGGGCAATCGACTACGAGCACCGCCCGAGGTTTCTCCGCTGATGCTGGCGTTCACCACCTTGTATCCGTACCCTTGGTTCGCCAGCCGCTTCTGCAGCAGCGCGACCCACGTGTCTTCGACTCGTACGCCGTATCCGGCGCTCAGGCTGTCTCCCATGATGAGTATCACAGGTGAGCTCACGGGCTCGTCTGCTGCGCGTGCGGAAGCGCTTATCAGCGGGACAGTGAACCAGACTGCGGCCGCGCACCTAAGTAGGAATCGGCTAAGAATCATCTTGCGAAACACATCTGCATGAGCATGGCGGACACGGTTCTCAAAGCACACAACATCACGAAGCAGGTTAGCAGCCCCGAGGGAACGCTGACCATACTGGCTGATGTCGAGCTCACGATCGTTGCAGGTGAGACGGTTGCAATCATCGGCACCTCTGGCGCTGGCAAATCCACACTGCTGGCACTGCTGGCGGGTCTCGACGAGCCATCGCGGGGGCAGATCTGGCTCAATGGATCGGAACTCACCGCACTGAACGAAGATGGGCGGGCGGCCGTTCGCGCGCGGCATGTCGGGTTTGTCTTTCAGAGTTTCCACCTGGTTCCCTCACTCACCGCGCTCGAGAACGTGATGTTGCCGCTCGAGCTTGCAGGGATGTCCCATGCGCGCGCCGCCGCGCTCGAGGTGCTCGCAAAGGTGAGCCTGACCGCGCGAGCGGGGCACTATCCGCGTCAGTTATCGGGCGGCGAACAACAAAGAGTGGCGATCGCTCGCGCATTCGTCACGCGACCCGCGGTACTGTTTGCGGACGAGCCGACAGGCAATCTCGATACCGCAACGGGCGAGCGGATCATGCAGTTGTTATTCGATTTGAATCAGGAAACGCGCACGACTCTGATCGTCGTCACTCACGATCAGAGCATCGCTCGACGCTGCGGTCGCATCATTCGAATCGATGCGGGTCGAATTGTGCCGAACGCGGCGGTTGCTCAAGAAAGCGCATGAAGGCACTGCGACTGGCTACGCTTGCCTTACTTCGCGATGCGAAGTCGGGAGAGCTGGGCGTACTGATGTTTGCGCTGCTGGTCGCGGTTTCGGCGCTCACCGCGGTGGGATTCTTCACCAGCCGCGTGAGTCAAGCTGTGGACCGTCAGGCCAGCGAAGTACTCGCAGCCGATCTGCGATTGCGTTCTCCCAATCCGATCGATGCCGGTTATTACGCGCTCGCGGCAACTCGCGGCATCGCTACAGCAGAACAGACGACGTTCCCCAGCGTTGCCATGCATGGTGATGACACCGCGCTCTCGGCCGTTCGCGCGATCTCGGCAACGTACCCTTTGCGCGGCAAGGTGAAAGTCGCCGACGCGCCTTTTGGCAAAGGTTACGAGGTCAGCGCGATGCCGGGTCCGATGGAGGTCTGGCCCGAGTCACGCCTCGTCGCACAGCTGAATGCGAAGGTGGGCGATCGCATCACGATTGGTAAGGCTGAAGTCACCATCACCAAGGTCCTCGACTACCGTCCGGACCAGGGTGCGGGCTTCGTCGACCTGGCGCCGTCGCTTCTTATGCGCATCGAAGATTTGCCTGCGACTGCATTGATCCAACCAGGAAGCCGCGTGCAGTACGCAGCCTTGTTTGCGGGCGAGCAGCAAGCGATCACGCAGTTCAAACAGGAACTCGCGACACGCAAGAAACCAAGCGAGCGCATTGTCGATCTGGACGAAGCGAGTCCGCAGATTCGCTCGGCTATTGATCGTTCAGGGCGTTTTCTGAATCTTGCGGCGCTGGTCACGATATTGCTGGCGGCGATCGCGGTGGCGATTGCAGCCAGACGCTACGTCGCACGCCATCTTGATACCGCTGCGCTGATGAAAAGCATGGGCGCGCCGCAAGTGCTCGTGCTGCAGATCAGCGTGCTCGAACTGGGCATGATCGGCTTACTCGCAGGTTTCATCGGCAGCGCGATCGGATTTGCGGCACAACTCGGAATCGGCCTGTTGTTGAAAGATCTCGTGCCTGGCGAATTACCGCCGCCGACGTGGGATGCGTTGTGGCTCGGTGTGATGACGTCGGTCCTCATGCTGGTGGGATTTGCATTGCCTCCGTTGCTGCAATTGCGACGTGTCCCTCCGGCGCGAGTTCTTCGTAGAAATCTGGAGCCGCCGCCGCTGCGCTACGTCACGGTCTACGGCACTGCGCTGGTCGCGTTGCTGGCCTTGCTCGGCTGGCTGCTTCGTGATGGAAAGTTGCTGGCCTATGTGGTTGCGGCGACCGCTGCCACCTTCGTCGTGCTGATCGCTGCAGGCTGGTTGCTCGTGCGTCTTCTGAGTCGTTTGCGTGGCAGCGTCGGAGTGGCCTGGCGTTACGGAATGGCGAACATCGCACGTCGGGGTCGCGACAGCATCATTCAGATCGTTGCGTTCGGCCTGGGACTCATGGTGCTGCTGCTGCTTGCGCTGGTTCGCGACGATCTGATGCAGGAGTGGCGCGCGAGTCTGCCGGTGGATGCACCGAATCACTTCATGATCAACATCCGTCCCGATCAGTCGCAGAACGTCGTGCAGTTCATGGCTGACCACGGATTACCCACGCCACACCTGGTGCCGATGATTCGGGCGCGCCTGACGGGAATCAATAGCCGGGATGCTGCCTCGGTCAAAGCGACTGACGAGCGCGGTCGCGACTTCATGGAGCGTGAAGCGAACCTGACCTGGTCGCGCGAGCTGCAGTCGGACAATCGCATCGTCGCCGGCCGTTGGTGGCCACAGAACACGACAGACCCGGAGGTATCGGTCGAATCCGAGCTCGCCAAATCGTTGGGCTTGAAGCTCGGGGACGAACTGACCTACGACATCGCGGGTGAAACTGTTCGTGCGCGAGTCACCAGTTTTCGTGAAGTGAAATGGGATTCCTTCCGACCGAACTTCTTCATGGTGTTTTCGCCGGGCGTGCTCGATGCCGCAACCGGGACGCTCATCACCAGCGTGCATCTGTCGCAGCAGCAACGCACGATGCTGAGCGACTTCGTGCGCGCGTTTCCAGAAGTCGTGACCATCGATCTCGAAGCCATTCTGAATCAAGTCCGCAGCGTCATGGACAAAGCTTCGCTCGCGGTGCAGTACGTGTTCGGATTCACGTTGCTGGCCGGCATCACGGTGTTGCTCGCTGCGATCCAGGCGACACGCGATGAGCGACGCTATGAGAGTGCGATGCTGAGAACGCTGGGAGCGAGCCGTCTGACAGTATTGCAAGGTGTCGCGGCAGAGTTCACCACACTGGGACTTTTGGCCGGAGCACTGGCCTCGATCGGGGCTTCAGTAGCGGGATATTTCCTCGCGACCGAAGTGTTCTCCTTGAAGTACAGCTTCGATCCCATGATCTGGCTGGTGGGTCTGGGAGCAGGCGCTTTGCTCGTGGGTGTGAGCGGCACGCTTGCCACGCGCTCCGTCGTGAATCATCCGCCGGTCGTCACACTGCGCGGCGGATGACTGCGTAGTTGGCCTTTATTCGAGTCCCAATCGCGCCCAACCCACGGGCTCGAGCTGTCCGCGCCAGGTATAACCTTCGACGCGTAACACGTAGTCGCCAGGTCCGAACGCAGAGGAGTTCAGCGCAAAGTGAACTTCCTTATTCGAATCGCGTGCGATCCGATGGATCTGCATCACGCGCCCGCCCTCGACCTTATCGATCGTGATTTGAAATTGGTTGTAGCGCTCCTCCGTGGCATCGAGCACCAACTCCATGAGTTGCGGCGGTTGCATCCATCCCAGCGCGAGCGTCGCCTGTGTGGGCTGCGTGCCGACCAGCTGCAAACGATAGGTTTGCTTGCTCGCCGGTGCCTGCATTTGCGTGACTTTCATCTCACGCTGCACTTGGCGGATTTTGTCCGTCAATGAGTTCGCGTACATCCAGTAAGCGACTAGTCCTCCGATGGCGGCGATGAGCGCAACGCCCAGCACCATCGTCATCACTCGACTGCCACCGCCGCCGCCTGAAGCGCGCTGCCACTTCTGATCTTCCTCATCCGCATCGAAGCCTTCTTCCGCAACTTCCAACGCGGTGCGCGCTGCAGTCGAAGGGATCGCCGGAAACATTCCCGTCTCGCTGTCCTCCACGGGACGTCGCGCGAGCCGCGCTTTCAAACGCACAGGAATGGGCAAGCCACTTAGAAACTGCGGATGCTCCATGCAGTACTTTTCGAAGTCGCGGGCCTCGCGCACGGTGAGCTCACCGGCCAGGTAGCGATCGACGATGTGTTCGTTGTCGATGTATTTGCGATCCATGGACGCCGCTGCTTGGAGTAAAGAAAAGAGAGTGTGAGGCTATTTCTGGGCCGCTGTTTCCGGCTGTGTTTCGCAGAGTTTGCACTTGGGCCAATACCGCTTGGCGACGGTATCCAGGGTTGCTCGGTTGCCTTCGCTAAAGAACTTCCTCACAGCCTGTGACTCCGGCGTGTCCCGGTACCCGAGCCCGACGATTCTCACATGTGTCATATCCTGGCCCGAGGGTGTGAAGTAGATGACGGACCAGGTGCCTTCGACTGCGTTGCGGTACGCAAAACTTGCAGGCGGCTGCTTGATTCGAATCGCCAGCATCCGCTGCGGCTCGTAAGCGAGGATCTCGTTCACGACGGTTTCTGAATCACCCAATGTGCCTTTCGCGTCGTAGTGGCTGCGGATGAGGCCGCCGATACGCAAGTCGATGTCTGCCTGGGCAACACCCGTCGTTTTGAATCCTTCCGAGGTTGTGAAGATTCGCCAGACCTCAGCGATGGGGGCGTTGACGAACCCTTCTGTGACTTGCGAATCCGCAGCTGAATCTGCAGCACGGACAGGCAGGTTCGCGAGGATGAGGACACAAAAGACGGCTGCAAATCGGCTGAACAGAAAGCGTGGAAAACTCATGAAGACCTCGAAACGCGAATTGTGTGCTGGGGCGCATTATTACCCCTTAGACCCAGTCGATACTGCCATGACACTTGGCCTTGGGTTCATGTTGAAAGCCCGCCCGTATTCGTTTACTTAAGCCTGCATGATCCTGACATTGGAAGTAACGGGGAACCAGGCAGAACGTCTGGGCTCAGAACGGCGCAAGGTCTTCCATGCAATGGGAGGCACCATCGGCCGGCTGCCCGATAACGACTGGGTGTTAGCCGATCCCTACGTCTCCGGACGGCATGCCCTGATCCGCTATCTCAACGGACGCTTCTTCATCGAGGACACCAGCACGAATGGTGTTTTCGTCAATGCGCCGGACTCGCGATTGCCGAAAGGTCAGGCGCATCCGCTCAAGAATGGCGACCTGATCTTTATCGATGCGTACCAGATCAACGTCTCCATGGAGCGGGACGCCAAGGCTGATGAGGAAGCTGCGAACGATCCGCTTGCGCTCCTGCAGAACAGAGTTGAACAGCGCAGGGCACCCAAAGCCGAGGTGCGACGAAGTTCCTCGATACCGAAAGCTCCTGAGCAGAACTCAGACGAGGATGAACGCACCGCCAGTCTGGTGGTCCAGTCCACAGACGCAGAAGATCCCGACAACAATCTCACTGAATGGTACGGCAGCAGCGAGATAGCGCCTGCCGATCCAGCGCCGCGGCCGCCTCAGGCCAGCGTGCGTGCCGTGCCTGAAAAAGCTCAGCAGCGACCGCCTACTCGGCCTGCAGTCGCGGCTCGCCCTTCGCAAAAGCTTGCTCCATCGCCACGCCCTTCGGCAGCGGCTGAAAAATCTGCAGAGGCCGACTCGCTTCGCGTATTGCTCGAAGCAGCGGGCATCGACGACCTGGAGCCAAGTGATGAATTGGCGCAAACGTTCGGCGAGATTCTGCGTGTCGTGGTCACCGGCTTGATGGAAGTGCTGCGTTCGCGTGAGCAGCTGAAGGAAGAGCTGCGCATTCGCAGCACCACGTTCAAGTCTGCCAACAACAATCCTTTGAAGTTTTCAGCAGATGCTGAAGATGCGTTCCACAACTTGCTGGTCAAGCAAAACAGTGCCTATCTCGCACCGGCCGAGGCCTTTGCGGAAGCGTTGCAAGATGTTCGTGATCATCAGCAGGCGGTACAAGCCGCGCAACGACTCGCTTTCGAAACGATGCTGGCTCAATTCGATCCCAATCGGCTGCAGGAAGAATTCGATCGACAACTGAAGAAGGGCTCGATCCTTGGCGTCCCTGCGAAACTGCGCTACTGGGATCTGTATAAAGACAAGTACGGCGATATCGTGAAGGATGCCGAAGCGGGTTTTCGCGCGCTGTTTGGCAATGAGTTCGCTCGGGCGTATCAGGAACAGATCGAACGCCTGAAAGCGCGCGCCCGCGATCGATAACACCTTGCACACCGAAGGGTTGGGAGACGCTTTGTTCGAAGACACGCTGGTCGAAGAAGACATTCACCCGGAGTACGTGTCAGCGGCGCTGACGCATACCGGTCGGGTGCGTCCGACCAACCAGGACGCCTTTGTCGATCGTGCAGACATCCGCTTGTGGGCCGTCGCCGACGGAATGGGCGGTCACATGCAGGGCGATGTCGCCAGCCGCATGGCCTGCGAGGGGCTGAATCACCTGGTGCCTGGAACCTCTCTGGATCTCACGATCGATGACATCCAGCGCCGTATGAGTCATGTGAATGCCAAGCTCTACGCGGCTTCCGTCCGGCCCAAGAATCCCGTGCAGAGCGGCAGCACGCTGGTGGTGTTTGCGGCTCAGCGCACCGACTGCGTGGTGCTATGGGCCGGCGACAGTCGAGCCTATCGCTTGCGCGGCGGGCAGCTGATGCAACTCACAACTGACCACACCTGGGCGGCCCAGATGGCTGCTCATCTGCCCGCTGACGACCCACTGCTCGAGGAAGATCATTCCATCATGCGAGCGGTCGGCGGTGAGCACACGCTCGTACTCGATGTGCGGCGCGACAAGGTTCAATTGGGCGATCGATATCTCTTGTGTTCCGATGGCCTGACCCGCGAGCTGGGTGCCGATCAGATCGCAACCCGACTGGGTGCGGGCGATGTTGCAGCTGCTGCCGAGTCGCTGCTCGAAGCAACACTCGCCGTAGGCGCACGTGACAACGTCACGGTCGTGGTCATCGAAGCTGGTTGAGTTCTGCGACTCATGTTGAGTCGTCACGTTCGAATCTGATGGCTTCCCTCGCTCTATGGCCCTCACCCTGGATGAGCTTCTTGCCCGGCTCGTGAACGGTACCCTTACCGTCGAAGGCGCCGCGACGGAGCTGAAAATCATCATCCGCGATCAGCCGCAGCAATGTTCAGCACTCATTGCACTCGTGCAGCGGCAGGTTGCCAGCGGTCAGCTGCCGCATACGACTGCTCTGACGTTGTTGGGTGCGATTGAGCAGATTGTCACTGAGCTGTCGGATCCCACTGCCGCTTCCGATCAGCGCAACGTTTCCGAAAAAGAGCCCACTCGAACGTCGCGTGCTCAATCGATCTCCGAAACATTGGCACGACTGCAGACCGTGCGAGCGCATACCGAGTTGATGACTCGCGTCGCTACCCCAGTTGCAAACGAGACGATGCGCTCTGCGCCGGCAACTCCATCCAAGCTCGCAGACCATACATTGAACAGGAGCGCGCCGGCTGAGCCGACGTACTCGTCCTCCGCGTCTTCGAACGCAGTGAACTCACCCGAGAGCAACGAATCTTCACGGACACTCCGACAAAACGCAGGCATAGCTCCGACTGCTTCCAGGACCGTGGCCGATTCAGCTCCAACAGAGGCTGCTTACGCGCGAACGCTCAAGTCACCTGCAGATAACACGCAGGTGATCAGTGAGCGTCTGGTGAGGTCGCTCGAGGATGTCGATGAACCTCAGCGCGGCACATTGAAACCGGGATCAATCGTCAAGAAGCGATTTGTGCTCGAGACGCTGATCGGCAAGGGTGGAATGGGCCTGGTATTCGCGGCGATCGATCGACGCAAGGAAGAAGCACAGGACACCAATGCGCGCGTAGCACTCAAAGTATTGAACGCCGATTTCGAACGTCATCCACAGTCGTTCATCGCCTTGCAACGCGAAGCGCGCAAGGCGCAGACGCTCGCTCATCCGAATGTAGTCACGGTGTTCGACTTCGATCGCGACGGCGAAACCGTCTTCATGACGATGGAGCTGCTCAAAGGTCGTCCGCTCGAAGCCCTGGTGCGAGAGGCGCGCGGAAAAGGCATCGCACCTGCCATCGTCCTACCAGTAATCCGAGGCATTGCTGAAGGGCTCGCGTACGCGCATCGCAAAGGCATCGTTCATTCCGATCTCAAACCTGGCAACGTATTCATCGTCGAGGACGGCACACCGAAGATTCTCGATTTCGGAATCGCTCGTGCTGTTCCCAATGCGAACGGCCCGCACGAGGCAGATATCTTCGATGCCGGAAGTCTGGGTGCTTACACTGAGGCGTACGCCACCGATGAAATGATCGACGGCATCGATCCGCATCCCGCGGACGATCTTTATGCGCTCGGCATCATCGGCTACGAACTGCTCACAGGTCTTCATCCTTATCAACGATACGGAGCGCCGACGGCGAGAAAACTCGGCATCAAGCCTCCCGCACTGAAGGGACTCAAGTTGCGCGAGGCGAAGGCGATCGAGCGTTGCCTGTCTTTTGATCGCAAGCAGCGGCCAGCGGATGCGGGTGAGTTTTTAAAACTGTTTCGTGGCGTGTCTACGCTGCAGAAGGTGTCCTTGACTGCAGCCGCCGTGCTCGCAATCACCGCGAGCTATTTTGGTTACGAGAACTATGTCGAGACCAGTCCTGCGATTGCTTTCGCTGAACTGCCTTTACAGACTCAGCAGGAATTCACTTCTGCCATGAGCGAAGGTGACAAGGCTTGGCAGTTTTATAAAAGTGAAAGTAACGCGGCTGCACTCAATGATGCGATTCAGTTCTATTCGATGGCATATGCCACTCATCCACGAAATCGCGAGGCCGTGAGTGCGCTGCGAAAATCTGCAGATGCGTACCTCGGGTTGCATTCGGGGGATCCGACGGAGCGGCGCGAGGCTGCCGCATTCCTGCAAGGCAATAGCGAATACTTTCTGAAATACGCGCCCGCGGTCGAGGCAGCGCGTTGAGCATTGAAGGTCATGAACAAGTCAGCCGACCTGAACATCCGTGAGCCACGAATCGAAGACCGCAGCCGCTGGGACGAGCTCTGGTCCGGTTATCTGGATTTCTACCGCGAACATTTGCCGCAGGAAATAACGGAGTTCACCTGGCAGCGATTGGTTGATCCACAAGGACCCTTGCACGGGTTTGTCGCCGAAGCCAGCGGCCATTTGATCGGCTTCGTCCACTATCATTTCCATTTGTCGACGTGGTCGATGAATGGCTACTGCTATCTGGAAGATCTGTTCGTCGATCCGCAAGCGCGAGGCTTGGGTGCGGGTCGCGCGCTGATCGATGCTGTCTACAGAGCTGCAGATGCGCAGGGAACTACTCGCGTTTACTGGCATACCGAGTCCGACAACAAACGTGCTCAAGGCCTGTATGACCAGGTCGCAAGCGTCGCGCCCTTCATTCAATATCGACGAAAGTAAACTGACATTGCACGTCGCCGGAAATGCCGCGATCAAAGAGCTCAACGACATTCATCGCGACGACGTTCATCGCGCTGCTTCGTGGCATCAACGTCGGGCGAGCCAAACGCATTTCGATGGCCGATCTGCGTGAGCTGGTCGAGAGCATCGGCGGCACGCAGGTGCGCACGTTACTGAACAGTGGCAACGTCGTGTTCGTCGCAAAAACCAGCAGCTCGGCAGCACTCGCCGGAAAAATCGAGAGTGCTCTCGAGAAGCGCCATGGGTTCTCAGCAGCTACAGTCGTGATCAGCGCCGACGAGTTGAACGCCATTGTCGAATCCAATCCATTGGTCGAGCGGGCTCCTGATGCGTCGAGACATCTGGTCGCCTTTGTGATGAGCCCGGATGCTCTGATGAAAGCCAGACCGTTACTCCGCACCGACTGGACGCCCGATGCGCTCGCAATCGGTCCGGCTGCCGCTTACCTGTGGTGTGCGACGGGCATTCTCGACTCGAAAATGCTGCAGGCGTTTGCTCGAGCGCTGACGAACACCGCGACCACACGCAACTGGGCAACGGTCATGAAGTTGCACGCGCTCGTCAACGCCGAAGCAGTCGCAAAGAAGGGATAGGGAAATAGGGCGCAGCCAGCGTTAGGATCCTCTCATGGCAAAGCTACGGCGAAGCGGACGACCTGCTCACCCGGATGTGCTCACCCCCGCAGAGTGGCGGGTTTTACATGCGATTCAGCACGGCATGAGCCATCGCGAGATCGCCACGAAGCGCGGCATCAGCGTCAATGCCATCAAGTATCACGTCAGAAATATCCGCGAAAAGCTTCAGCTCTCGGATCGCTCCGAACTGCGCAGATGGTTTGGCGCGCCGCGCGGCAGTGCCCTCGAAACAGGAAGGTTTGCCATGATCGAACCCACTCAAGTCGGCGCTATCGGTCAGATCTCACGCACAGTAAGTGACATCGAGCAATCACGAGAGTGGTATCAAACTGTGCTGGGTCTGCCACATCTTTTCACGTTCGGAACGTTGTCGTTCTTCGACTGCGGCGGCACCCGCCTGATGCTCACTTCCGAGCACGGAGCGCGTGCTGATGAATCCATCCTGTACTTCAAGGTTCAGGACATCCGAGCAACACATGCACGCCTGAGCGACAAGGATGTCCGCTTCGTCAGTGCACCGCACCTGATCCACCGTCACGCCGATGGGACTGAAGAATGGATGGCCTTCTTCACGGATCCCGACGGTCGTTCGCTCGCCTTGATGTCACAGGTCAAGGCTGCGACCGACTAAACGCTAACTTGCGATCTCGCGCGCATCGGCGGGCAGCATGCGATCCAGGGAACGCTGGAACAGTGCGAACGTGAACAACGCGCCCGCGACGAGGTCCTGCAACTCTGTCACTTCGGTCGATGCTTCCAGCGCTTTCAAATAGCTCCGCCACATCCCGATATCGTGCGCTCCAAGGTAAGCGCTGGCTCCTCGCACCTGCGCATCATCACTCGTCTGAATCCGTGCATAGAGCCAGCGTGCGCCGAGTCGTGAACCTTCGAGCACATAGAGAATCCCGTACATCTCCGATCGGGTCGGAAGTGCGCGCCGCAATTGGAGCGGTGTTGCGTCACTGCCGAGAAGCCGCAGATCTCGCGTGATGATTTCTGTTCGCCTGCGTGCCGCCCATTGAGGCAGCACGTCCTGAACGCCCGCACTCTCCAGCAACTGTTCGAGTGCGATCAACGGTCCGGCACTCGCTCTGAGGAATGCAGCGTAGTGATCCGCGCGCTTGAGCTCATAGCCTGCGACGATCGCGTCGAGCGAACGATGCAAGTCCTGCGTGGCGAGGCGCAGTGCTTCTCGCCGCGACCCTGCATGACGCATGTCAGGGGCGAGTCTAATTGCGCGCTTCGCGCCGGATTCCGGTGCCGTCAAGGACATGTCTCAACCTCGCTGCGAGTTCGTGTTGTACGAAGGGTTTGGCAATCAGCTGTACGCCCGGATCGAGTCGACCGTGATGCACGATGGCATCACGCGCGTATCCCGAGGCAAACAGCACTTTGAGCGAGGGGAGCTGCGACTGCGCCACCTGAGCGAGCTGTTGACCGTTCATGCCGCCGGGCAGCACGACATCGGTGAACAACAGATCAACGCTTCCAGTGGGAGCCTGCGCGAGCACCTTCAGCGCGCTGGGTCCATCTCGCGCCTCGAGCACCTTGTAGCCGAGTTCGCGAATTGCTTCGACGGTATAGCCGCGCACATCCGGATCGTCTTCGACGACCAGAATCGTTTCGCTCGCGGTAGACGCGATGGTGTCGCAATCATCAGCCGAATCCGGCACTTCGACTGCACCCATCAAGCGCGGGAAATGCATCGTGATCTGGGTGCCAAGACTCGGCTCCGACTCGATCATCACGCGCCCGCCCGATTGAGTGACGAAACCATAGACCTGTGACAATCCCAAACCTGTGCCTTGCCCAATGCCCTTGGTCGTGTAGAAGGGCTCGAAGGCATGGGCGATCACTTCAGGTGTCATCCCAGTGCCAGTATCGATAACACACAGCGCGATGTGATCCGTATCCGCTAGATCCGCATGCGCGAGTTCGCGCCTCTTTTCTGCATCCACATTGAACGTCTGAATGCGCAGCTGTCCGCCGTCAGGCATCGCATCGCGCGCATTCACGGCGAGGTTCAACAACGCAATCTCCAGCTGATTCTCATCCACTTCCACCGGCCAGAGCTCTGGGTCGAGCTCTGTATCGATCTCGACGAGTTCACCCAGCGAGCGTCGCAACATCTCCGTCGTGCTTTCAACCAGACGATTGATGTCAATGGGTCGGGGATTCAAGGGCTGGCGGCGCGAAAAGGCGAGCAGATGCTGGGTGAGATTCGCCGCTCGACGGGCGCCCGCCATTGCGTGATCGGCTGCGCGCCGCAAGCGAGTCATCTCGGATGGAAGCTTGCTCTGCAGCGTTTCGAGATTGCCGACGACGATCTGCAACAGATTGTTGAAATCGTGAGCGACGCCGCCCGTGAGCTGTCCGACCGCTTCCATCTTCTGTGCCTGGCGCAATGCTTCCTGAGTGTGTGCGAGTCGCATCTGCGCTTCGCGGTCCTCAGTAACATCACGACCGACGAAGTAAATACAGCCGTGGCCAGGGGCAGCGGACCACGACACATGACGGTAACCGCCGTTTTTGCATCGGAATCGGCATTCGAAAGGTCTCAGCTTTGCACGCGCGGCCATGGCGACTGATGCCTGCGTGAGCTTCAGATCGTCGGGATGTGCGAAGTCCGCAAACTGTTTTCCCGCCAGACGTTCGATGTCATAGCCAAGCACGGATGACCACGCTGGATTCACTTCGATGAGTGCGCCAGACGGATCGGCCACGGACAGCAAGTCTTGTGAGAGCTGCCATAGATAGTCACGTTCGGCATTCTGGCGTTCGACTCGTAACTTCAGTGTCTCATTCAGCTCCTGCAGATCCGTTTCCTGTCGCTTGCGATCGGTGACGTCCGCGACCACGCCGATGAAGCGAGTGCAGGCACCGTTCTCGAAGAACGAACGACCGCGGAGCGACAACCAACGCTCATCGCCATCGCTCAAACGGATGATCCGACACTCCTCGGATACATCGCCGCTGTGCCCGGGCAGCATCGCTTTACGCAACGCGCGTTCCAGGCGATCGCGATCGAGCGCGTGACACCGTGCGAAAAACAGTTCGTGATCCACAGGCACGGATGCGGATACGCCGAAAAGCGCACGGCAACGCATATCCCAGCTCAGTCGATCGGCGATCGGGTCGTATTCCCATTTACCCAATCCTGCTGCGTCAATCGCGAGCTGAGTGCTGGTCTCGCTCATGCGCAGGGCCTGTTCGGCACGCTGCCGCTCCTGCTTTTCCCGCGCTTCGGCGATGGCGCGATCCACCGCAGCGGGCAGTCGATTCAGACCACGCTTCATCACATAGTCGGTGGCGCCTCGACGTAAAGCGTTGATCGCGAATTCTTCGCCGACCACGCCCGACACAAAAATGAAAGGCAAATCTGGGGAAAGCCTGCGCACCAGCTCGAGTGCGCTCAGGCCATCGAAGTCCGGCAGCGAATAATCGGCCAGCACGATGTCCAGATCGCCCGGTTGCAACGCTGCGAGGAATTCGTGTCGCGTCGCCGCACGTGTGATCTGCGAATCGATGCCTGCCTTGTACAAATGACCGATGAGCAGCTCCGTATCGATATCGCTGTCCTCCAACAGCAACACGCGCAGTGCTCGCTCGTGCGGAATGTTCGGTTCAGCTGCCATGATGACCGCGAGGCGGAGGTTCGTTCAGGACAGCCCAGAACATGCCGAGGTCCTGGATCGCTTCGAAGAACGCATTGAAGTCGACGGGCTTCACCACGAACGCGTTCACGCCGAGCTCGTAGCTGCGCACCAGATCGCTTTCCTCACGCGAGGAGGTCAGCATTACGACCGGAATGCGTCGGTGTTCCGCATCGCGCTTGATGCGTTCCAACACCTCGAGTCCATCGATCTTCGGTAGCTTCAGATCCAGCAAGATGACTGCCGGATCACCAGGCGCACGATTCACATGCGCCGCTCGCCGGTACACAAAATCCAACGCTTCCGCACCGTCTCGCGTCACGACGATCTCATTCGCGAGCTGACACTTCGCCAAGGCCGCGAGCGTGAGCTCGATGTCCATGGGGTTGTCCTCGACCAGCAGAATGGGTCGCAAATCTGCCATCCAATCACCCTCGCTTACGCGGCAATGAAAATCTGAATCTCGCTCCGCCGTCGATGGCGCCTTCGGCGGTGATCCATCCTCCATGGCGTTCGACGATGCGTTTGGTCAACGCAAGTCCAATGCCGGTTCCCTCGAAATCTTCCATTCGATGCAGCCGTTGAAACACACCGAACAATTTGTGCACATACGCCATGTCGAAGCCGACGCCGTTGTCGCGCACTTCGTAAATGCATTGCTCTTCATGGGCGACGCCTGAAATGCAGATAACTGCCGGCGTGCGCTCGCGCGTGTACTTAACGGCGTTGTCGATCAGATTGACCAGCGCTTGCCTAAGCAGTGCGGCATCACCCCACGCGGCAGGAAGCGATTGCAGCTCCCATACAATCTGCCGATCGCGGATATCCGGCTCGAGCGTCCGCAACACTTCCTGGACCAGCTTGCTCATGTCCACATTCGAGTGCTCGAGCGAGGTTCGACCCAGATGCGAGAAACTCAGCAGATCATCCACGAGCTGACCGGCGGTGGTTGCCGCTTCGTTGATGCTTTCGAGATAGTGAAGCGCTTTTTCGCTGAGGCTCTTCTCGCGGTCACGCAACAGCTGCGTATAGCCGACGATATGGCGAAACGGTGCGCGCAGATCGTGGCTGATCGAGTACGAGAAAGATTCCAGCTCGCGATTGGAACGCTGCAACTGTGTAGTGAGTGCGGCGCGTTCTTCCGCGCGGCGCAGCACGATGTTGATCATCGCCGTTCGAAGATCCATCGCTGCATCAATCTGCGCTTGCTCCCAAGGCTCGGCACGCAGTCGCACTTGTTCTGCCCAATTCGCGAATGAGTTGCGAGGCTGCAAAGGCGCATTCTCGGTGCTCACCGGTTTGCTCGGATCGCCAGCCCATTGCACGGTGCGGATGATCTCCGGCCTGAACCAAAAAATGTAACTGCGATGCAGCTGCGAGATCGACAGCGCAAGCACACCGCTCGCCACGTCGGCCACTGGCATGAACTCAGGAAACTGCTCTGCCAGTTCATTCGTGACGAACAGATCGTTCGAGCCCTGCTCATCCATGCATTCGGCAAGCCGACGAATCACTGCGGGCGCAGGCGCGTCGCCAATAACCGCGACGTCATCGTCGTTCAACACGGCAGCGCCCCGTGCTTTGGCGAACTCAAGCCACAGTTGCGGATGACGATCGAGCGCAGCGCGAATCGATTCTGCTTCGGTCATCTGAACGAGCAGCCGCGTCTCGATCTCTTTCAGTCGAATTCGTTCGGCAGCGTAGGCGCTGCGTTCTCTCGCGCCGATGTGATGGCTCAGAACGGTACCGAGCAGGTCGCATGCACTTCGCACCTGCGCATTCGCGCGCATGGGTTCGGCGTTGTGGCACGACACCAGGCCCCACAAGTTGCCGTCGACGAGAATGGAAATCGACATCGACGCCAACGTGCCCATGTTGCGCATGTACTGAAGATGCACCGGCGATACGCTGCGCAGTGCCGCTGCGCTCAGATCGAGCGGTTCACCATTCGCAGGATTCAGCGTCGGCTGGATCGTAACGGGCGTGTAGTTGGCATCGGGGATGAGCCGCAAACGATTGCTGCGATAAAGCTCACGCGCCTGCGCTGGAATATCGGAGGACGGAAAACGTAAGCCCAGATACGAGGGCAGCACACCGTCGCTGTCTTCAGCGAGCACTTCACCGTTCCATTCGGCATCGAAACGATAGATAAGCACTCGGTTGAAACGGCTGATACGCCTGAACTCACGTGCGGCAGCGGCGCACGTCTCGGCGAGCGTTCCCAGTTCCTGCAGCTCCTCCATAAACCGGCCGATACGCGGATACAGCGCCTCCAGCGTCTCGCCTTCTGAGGCAGGCGGCTGTTCGAACTCAAGAATGATTCCCTGTGCAGTGCGATGCCCGAGCACCTGCAACGTTCGATCATTGAGCTGCGTGGTCCGCAGCAATGGCGCGTCCGACGATTCGAGCCAGGGATGGATGTCGCGAATGAACGCTGCCCCACAAACCTCGCTCAAGGAATGACGCAAGGGATCTCGTATCGAGCCCAGCACAGACGCCGCGTTAGCACTGGCCTGCGTGATCTGCAGTTCATCGTTGCAGACGATCAGTGCACCGTGCGGCTGGATGCTGCCCGGGACACGAATAGGCTCGCGAGCGCAGGCTTCCAGGGGCAACTCAAGGTTCGACGACATACCCGCTTCCAGACCAACTGAACCGATGTGCGCCGACCAGCCGTGTTGTAGACCCGCTTTCATTCGAACGTGCTGTTGCAACCACCGGTCTGCGGTGGCGGACGCCGGGTTCGGAGCAGTAAAAAAACGCGTAAATAGCAGGGAAGTTCCCGACCTTACGGCCGGGTGGCGCACCATGCCGTGCAATGTCGGGCGGATCCCTGTAGAGTGCGCCGCTTCGCGAGCTGCCGTCCGGTCAGCTAGTTCACCCCCTTCGCGGTCTACCTGTCGGGCAATTCAAGCCCCGACTTACCTCGATACGATTTCCCGCCTTACTGGACCCGCAATGCAGCGCATTGCGTGCAGGTGCGGTAAAGGATCCTTTTTAATGCCATTTGCTGCTCTCGGGCTCATGCCCGAACTTACCCGTGCCTTGGCGGATCGCCAGTACACGGAACCCACTCCCGTCCAGGCCCGCGTGATTCCTGAAATCCTCGCTGGCCGCGACATCCTCGCTGGCGCCCAGACCGGAACCGGCAAAACCGCTGGTTTCACACTGCCGCTTTTGCAGCGCCTGAGTGCGATGCCGGCGACTTCACGCGCACCTCGCGCTGTGGTTCTTGTTCCTACACGTGAGCTCGCCGCTCAAGTGGGCGAAAGCGTCAAGAGCTACGGTAAATATCTGAAGTTGCGCACCCTGATCATTTTCGGTGGCGTCAGCATCAATCCGCAGATCGACGCCCTCCGCCACGGGGCCGACATTCTTGTCGCGACGCCGGGCCGTTTGTTGGATCACGCGCAGCAACGCACTGTCGATCTGAGCCAGGTGCAGATCCTCGTGCTCGACGAAGCGGATCGCATGCTCGACATGGGATTCATCGCCGATATCCGTCGCGTCATCAAACTGCTGCCGGCTAAACGTCAGAACCTGATGTTCTCGGCGACCTACTCGGATGAAATTCGCAGGCTCGCCCAAAGCCTGCTGCGTCAACCCGTCGAAATCGAAGTTGCGCGACGTAACGCCGCGGTCGAAAGCGTTGAACAAGCGGTGTACATGCTGCCCAAGGATCGCAAACGATCCTTGCTGTCGCATTTGATCCGCCAGGGCGATTGGTCGCAGGTGCTCATATTCACGCGCACCAAACACGGCGCGAATCGACTGGCGAAACAGCTCGAGGATGACGGCATCGAAGCGTCTGCCATTCACGGCAACAAGAGCCAGTCTGCTCGAACGCGCGCACTCGCGGATTTCAAGACGTTGAAGATCCGGGCGCTGGTCGCAACCGAAGTGGCGGCTCGTGGTCTCGACATCAAAGAACTGCCACACGTCGTCAACTACGAACTGCCCAACGTTCCTGAAGATTACGTGCATCGAATCGGCCGCACAGGTCGAGCCGGCGCGACAGGTATCGCGTTGTCGCTCGTCTCTCAGGACGAGACAGGTCTGCTCAAAGATATCGAGCGCGTGGTGGGCAAGCGGATCACGCAGCTCGCGTTGCCGCAAATCTCCGAACCGGCGATGCGCAGACCGGAAGCGCCATCGACTCAGCAAGGCGAGCGCTCGTCTGAGTCACGCCCGCATGCAAATGCATCCCAAGGTTACGGCCGCAGTGGCCCGAGTCGTGGCGGTCAAGGCAACAGTCAGAATCGACGTCCCGGTGGAAATCAGCAGCGCAGCAGCGGCGGCGGCAGGGGACAAGGGAACACTTCGCGTGCTCAGAGTTCGCAAGGTTCGCGGGGTCCGCAGCAGCGCAGTGGCGACTCACGTCCGTCGGGCGCCAGCAATGGTGGACAGCGTCGTTCCTTCAATCGCTAAGCGTTGATCGCAGTTGCAGCGGCGCTCAAGGAAGTCGCGCCGCCGCAGCACCCCTCTACAAGCACTAGTCGTCGCTGACACTGATGGATGTCGTGACGCCCCCGGGTGCTGAAGTCCATCCCATTTGCGGGCCTGACAGCTCGCTTTCACCGCCGTTTGCCTCCAATTGCGCGCGTCTGACTCGTAGTTGAGCCCGGCGCATCATGAGCTCCTGATCGTGGATGCTCTTGTATTGGTCCATTTGCTCTGACGTGAGTATTCCCGCCACCGATTGACGTGCTCGCTCGTAGTAGCTTTCCGTGCGCTCGAGCTGTTCCTCTTCCATCTTCAGGCGATCCTCAGCGGTCATCGCTCCGCGCGTCGACATCTTCGAAGCAAAGGTCTGCGCGTCGTCCTCCATCTTCTTGACGTGAGTTGCGAGTGCGTGACGCAAGGCGCGCTCCTGGTCCGGTTCCAGCGGAACGCCTGCGGCATCCAGCGCCTGACGCAATTGTTGAGTACGAAAGCGGGCCGCCATCGTGTTCTGGTATTCCTGCCATCGCTGCATGCCATCACTGCCGAGTACTTGCGTAAGCGCGGCTTGCTGGGCGCGTTGGTGCTCCTCCATTTTGCGTTGGTATTGCGCCATCGCGGCGGGGTCCGATTGCAGAGTTTCGGGGTCGACTGCGTTCGCATCCTGCATCGCATCGAGTTGTTGATCGGCGAGGACATCCATCAGCCTGTCCGCATCCTCTTTGGACAGTCCCAGATCCTCGGCGAGATACGGATACTGTCGCATCATCTGAATTCTTTGCTGCTGCCGCAAAGCCGTGCGGTATTCCGGGTCCTGCATCAATGCTTGCTGCTCACGAACGAAACGTTGGCGCATCGCGAGGTCATCGTCCGCCTCAGGTGCAGACCGGCTGATGAGTCGGGCGCTGTACGAGGGGCGCGACTCGTTTTCTTTCCGCGCGGGCGTTTGTGCCTGCTGAGATGCAGTGGCACCCGTGCTTGCGAATACGGGGGCAGGTCGCGCAACTGCAGAGAAGATCGCAGCCTTCTCATGCACCGCTTTCAGCTGATGGTCGAGTGCCTGACTGCGCTCGCGCTCGGCGCCGAGTTGCTGATACAGATACGCGGAGGAGGCTCCGCAGGCAGCAGTCGTGAGTGTCAGAATCACAAGCCCTTTGTGCATGACCTTCTCCCGAACTGACTTCGCAGCCGTAAGCGCTAGCGATTCTGTTTTGCGACCTCGCGTCGGAGTTCCCGCAGCTTGAGCTTCAACGCCGCGGCATTCTCGCTACCCATGCGGATCAGGAGCTTCTGACCCGATGAGAGCTGCTCGAGCGAGGGATCAGCGTACTCATAGAAGACGCCCGGCTGAGTCAGGCGAATCGGTCCTTTCACATCTGGTGTTGCGAGCAGGTGGTCGATCACTTCGACCAATCGATTGTTGAAGTAACCATCGGGATAGCCCAACTCCTGATACGCCTGCTGGAACAGCGGGTAGTAGTGCTTGTAAATGCCCACGAGCTGCTTCGTGTCCGTGTTGCGGACGATCGTCATGAGCGGGGCATAGCGCGCGAAGTTGTCATCGCTCAACGTGATCGAGTCACCCTGACCGTCGGTTGCCGGCGTGCCCGCAGTCGGCTGCAGTGGCCACATCTGCACCGAGTTCTTCTTGCGCGGCAGGTTATCGACCGTAGCCACGACGTGTCGCACCAGATCCTTAGGCACCAGGAATCGATCCAGCGAGTGACCGAACACGCCGCTGAGTGAATCGTTTACGGCCTTGTCGCTTTGGGCGAGCGGCGGAATGGGCTCACCGGCGGTTGCATCCGGCTCGATTGGATGATTCTCAGTGGCCGGAGGTGGCTCGACAGCAGGCGCGGTCTGAACCTGTTGTACGACGGGTTGTTCCTTGTGAGTGCGTCCGTAGTAGAGCGCCGCAATCAGTCCAGCGGCAACGACAATGGGAACTCCCCACCACAAGTATTTTTTTGTTTCGTCATTCATGGCGACCTCGGAACTCAGCTAGCGAAAGTGTGCCAGCGACTGCCGGGCCGTTACACATCGGCCGGCAGCCATGTTCATCGGCTCACTTATTCATCGTCTCACTTGGGCTTTACGAACTTGAGTACGAAATTGTCGGCCTCGCCGATCGCGAGATATTTGTCACGATCCTGATCACCGAGTGCCAGTGTCGGTGGCAACGTCCACACACCCCGCGGCCAATCCTTCGTGTCTTTCGGGTTCGCAAGAATCTCGGATTTGCCGACATACTTGAAGCCGGCCTTCTCGGCGAGTGCGATCGTGTAGTCCTCGCGCACGTAGCCGCTCTCCGCCTTCGGATCCTGTGGCTTGTCCTTGCTGGCGCGATGCTCTTCGACGCCAAGCACGCCACCCGGCTTTAGTGCTTTGAAGAAGGAGGCGAACATCTGATCCGCGACGCCCCCGCCCATCCAGTTATGGACGTTGCGGAAGGTGAGGACCATGTCTGCTGAACCCGCGGGGGCTGGATTGAATGTGCCACCGCCGAGTTCGCCGATCTTCACGCTGCCGTAGGTCGCTGCGTTGTCCTCGAGCTTCTTTTTCCAGCTGTCGTAATACTGAGCTGCACGGTCATTCGCCGCGCGTGGCGTAATAGCTGTGTACAGCGTGCCCTTCTCGCGCAGGTAAGGCGCCAGAATCTCGGTCCAATACCCACCGCCCGGTGCGATCTCAACCACGGTCATGTCCGGCCGGATTCCGAAGAACTCCAGCTCTTCCTGTGGCCGGCGAAACTTGTCGCGCTCCACCAGTGCCGGCGTGCGCTGGGGAGAGGCGATGGCCTTGGCCAATGCTTCGTCCTTGGCGAACGCCGCCAAAGGCGATGCCGCCAAAACGACGGCTGCAAGCAGGGGGATCAGTCGCATGAGTGAACTCCGAGGTGATCGTGGACTGCGCGGACTCTAACAGAGCGTCTGATGTCGCTGAACCCGTAGGATCAACGGTGTGAAAGGGAGGACCGCTCGCGAACGCGATGGTTCCGAGACGAGTCGCTATCGCACCTTCGCTTGACTACCATGCGCAAAAATCTGTGCGCTTCGCAGCGCCTCCAACCGATGACCCAGCGTTCCATGCTCCATCCTTTGTCTTGCATCGCGGTATGTGGATTGCTCGGCGCTTCCACAGCAATGGCCGAGACGCCCAGCCTGAAGCTCGGGGATTGCGACCCACAGGCGTTGAGTGGAGGCAGCGCATCCGAGCGTTGCGGCTGGCTGACGGTTCCTGAAAACTACGATGAGAGCAATGGCCGCACGATTCGTCTGAGAATCACCGTGCTGCCCTCGTTGCGAGCTCAACCCGAAACCGATGCGTTGATGATTCTGGCAGGCGGGCCGGGCCAGGGAGCGCATGACTTCTATGCCAGCGTTGCGGCGGCGTTCGGCGGCATGCGTCGTGAAAGGGATATCGTTCTGCTCGATCAGCGTGGGACCGGGCAATCGAATCGAATGGATTGCGCGTTCGATGATTCGACCGAAATTGAAACTGCGGATCCCAAGGTGTTGCAAAGCCGGGCACAGGAATGTCTGAAGGCCTTGCCGGGTGATCCTCGTTTCTATACGACGAGCATTGCGGTTCGCGATCTTGAAGCCGCGCGGATTGCGCTTGGCTACAAGCAATGGGATTTGTATGCGGTCTCGTATGGCACGCGAGTCGCTCAACACTATTTGCATCGTTATCCGCAAAACGTACGCGCGATGATTCTCGATGGCGTAGTGCCGGTCGATCTCGCACTCGGACCCGACATTGCGCCCCGCGCGCAACAGGCACTCGATGCATTGTTCCAACGATGTGCCGGCGATCAACGTTGCGAAAAGACTTTTCCGCGATTGAAAGATCAGTTCACCACTCTGCGTGAGCGTCTGGGTGCCGAACCGTTGCACACACGAGTTGCAGATCCGCTGTCTTCGCAGATGCAGGACGCGACCTTCGGAGTGCCGCAGCTCAATGCGGCTGTTCGGCTGCTCAGCTATAGCGATGAAACCGCATCGCTTCTGCCGCTATTGATTCACGAAGCACAGACTGCGAGCCGTCCCGAACCATTGATTTCGCAGTACCTGATGATTCGACGTCTCACGGACGAGCAGTTTGCGTACGGCATGCACTTCGCTGTGGTGTGCAGTGAAGACGCGCCGCGCTGGAGCGAAGAAAAGATCTCGACCGAAACGCTTGCCGCTACGTATCTGGGTTCCGTGTTCATGGAAAGCATGCAGTCGGTGTGTGCGATCTGGCCGCGCGGTGTTGTCGATGACAACTTCAGTTCGCCGCAGCGTGCAACGACGCCGACGCTTGTTCTGTCAGGTGGCAATGATCCAGTCACGCCAGCCGCGTACGGCGAGCGAGTCATCAAGTTCTATCCGCACGGTCGTCATCTGGTGATCGCGGGCCAGGGTCATGGCCAGCTCACCACGGGTTGCATGCCACGCATTCTCAGCGAGTTCGTTGCCAAGGCGTCTGTCGCAGTGCTCGACACGCAGTGTCTCGATCGAGTTGCGGCGGCGCCTTTCATGTTGTCGCCCTCGGGACCTGCGCCATGAAGCGTTGCGTGAGCTCTCCAAACTTCCAGGCGATCAAGGGATCATGATTCACGTCGAACAACTCACTAAGCACTTTGGTGCGGTTCGCGCGTTGCACGATCTTTCATTTACGGTCGAGGACGGACGCATTACAGGTTTGCTCGGTCACAATGGCGCGGGCAAGTCGACCACGCTGCGCATTCTGAGCACAGTGATTCGCGCGGATAGCGGCAGCGCTCGCGTCGATGGCCACGACTGCGCACTCGATCCATTGGGGGTGCGTCGTTGCCTGGGTGTATTGCCGCACTCGAGCGGTCTGTACCAGCAACTCACGGGTCGCGAGAACATCGAATACTACGGTCGGTTGCACGGCCTCAAAGGGGCGAGACTGAAGGAGGCGTGCGATTCGATGATCGAGCGGCTCGGCATGAGCGCCTTCATTGGTCGACGCGCGAAAGGCTATTCGCAAGGTGAGCGTCTGAAAGTAGGACTGGCGCGAGCACTGATCCACAGCCCCCGCACCGTCATTCTCGATGAGCCGACCAACGGACTCGATGTGAGTGCCGTGCGGATGCTGCGGGAGCTGATTCGCGGTTTGAAAGCGAAAGGCTGCTGCGTTTTGTTTTCCAGTCATGTCATGCAGGAAGTCGCAGCGCTGTGCGATGACATCGTGATCATCTCGCAAGGCCGCATCGCTGTTCGAGGCACGCCGGATGAGATTCTTCGGGCTGTCGGCACAACGGATCTGGAAGAAGCATTCGTGCGAGCCGCAGCCGAGGTGATCGCATGAATGCGATCGTGATCGTCTTCCTGAAAGAAGCGCTGGAGAATTTGCGCGATCGCCGCGTTGTCTTTTCCGCCTTCTTCTTCGGCGTGTTGCTTGCGCCCGCGATTTTTGCGCTGACGACGACACTCGTCTCCAAACGCGCCATCAAGGATCAGGAACAGCCGCTGAGTCTGCCGGTGGTGGGCGAAACCCGAGCACCTAATCTGATGCGCTTTCTGGGCGAGCAAGGCGTGGCGATTCGGCCAGTGGCAATCTCAGCGCAGGATGCGGTCGCGAAGGTGAGAGCGGGCGAGTACGAACTCGTGCTCATCGTGCGCGAGGACTACGGCAAGCGGCTGGCAGCCGGGGAATCGGCCCCGCTCGATCTGGTGCTCGATACTGCGAACACGCATGCGGCGGGATCGACGGAGCGGGCACGGCGTCTGCTCGAGGCTTACGGACATCAGCTTGCCGCGTTGCGCCTGCTCGCACGAGGCATGGCTCCATCCACCATCGACCCGCTTGCTGTCCGCAGCATCGATGTCGCGACTCCCGCAGGTCGCGCTTTGTTGATCCTGGGCATGCTCACGTACTTCTGCCTGATGTCCATGCTCGTCGGTGGTTTCTATCTCGCCATCGACACGACGGCAGGTGAACGCGAGCGCGGCTCGCTCGAGCCACTTCTGACGCTCCCGGTGACGCGCGCTCAACTCATCCTGGGGAAGATCCTCGCGACCTGTGCGTTCATGGCGCTTTCACTGCTGTTGACGCTGACTGCGTTCGCGGTGGCACTCTCGTTCGTGCCGCTCGAAGCGCTCGGCATGTCTGCCAACTTCGGGCCGAAGGTGGTGCTCGCAATTTTTCTGGTGATGGTCGTGTTCGTGCCGCTCGGGGCGGGTCTGATGACGGTGGTGGCCTCGTTCACGCGCAGCAATCGCGAGGCGCAGACGTGGCTTTCCGTGGTGCTGCTCGTACCGGTCGCACCCATCATGTTCGCGGTGATGAACGGAACGCGACCGAGCCCCTGGCTCATGGCGATACCGAGTCTAAGCCAGCATCTGCTTGCGACAGATCTGATCCGCGGGGATGCGCCGAATCCGCTGAACATCCTCATCTCGGTGGTCTCGACACTCATCGCGGGTGCGCTGCTCATCGCGCTGGCCGTGCGTCTTTACAGGCGAGAGTCGATTTTGGGATGAGGCGCGCCGCAAGCATGCTGGTCCGCAGCGCGCTGATACTTCTATAAGCCACTTCCTGATGCGCATGCAGAACGCACGCAGGACGCGTGCGAAGCGCTGGCAAAAATGCAGGGAAATTCCAGCGTATTTCGCGTTGCGATGGGGGCCCGTCCAGCTCAGGGTGGCCATGCGTGAGAAACGCCCACCGCAAATGTCGCGCTCCATACACACTTCCATCGCTCGGGCGCGGCGTGTTTACTCACCCCCGTCCCGAGAAAACACCTTCCGTTTCGTACAAGCGAATCTGCTTCAACAAACGCGAACGATGAAGGTGGCGCAGTCAGCGGTCAGTCTTAGCGACTGAATGAAAACTTAGCGCCTCGAGTGACAAGCGCCTCGCCGCAAGGACGGGGCTCGTGTTTTGACAAGGGCAAACCCGTCGTGAGTCGGGGACGCAAAGCCTCCGGTCCCGTGCATGAACTGCACTGGATGGCGGGGTTACCGAAACACTCAGCTGTTGCTGATGCACAGCTGCGTCTTCGATTTATAGCGGTCCCTCGCATGGACATGCGACGCAATGCCCCATTGCTTTTGAGGATCGCGTTTCATGTTCATTTCATCGCGTACGCTCGCTGTGAGCGTGCATGCCTCTGTCCTGGCGTTGTGTCTGCTTCCACAGTTCGCGGGTGCCGCCACCAATCTTCCCCCGGTCATCTCAGGCACGCCTGCTACGACGGCCACTGTCGGTACGACCTATACCTTCAAGCCGACTGCGAAAGATCCCGAAGGCAAATACGTGAGCTTCGGTATCCGCTCACTGCCGACCTGGGCGACCTTCGATCGCGTGACCGGTACGCTCAAGGGCACACCGTCGGCCACGGGCACTGCATCCAATGTCCAGATTTACGCATGGGATGGGGAGAAGGCGGGCGAGCTGCCAGCGTTCTCGATCACGGTGAAAGCCGCGACCACCACGCCGACTACGACCACGACCACCGCGACCAACACTGCGCCAACGCTAACAGGCGCTCCCGCTACCTCGGTGACACTCGGCAATAGCTACAGCTTCACGCCGACGGCCAAAGATGCAGAGGGCAACACGCTCGGTTTCTCGATTACAAATCGACCCTCGTGGGCCACCTTCAGCACGAGCACCGGCCAACTGTCAGGCAAGCCTACGGCAACCGGCACGTTCGCGAGCATCGTCATCTCCGTCAGTGATGGCACAGCCACGACTAAGTTGCCTGCATTCTCGATTGCAGTGAAAGCTGCTCCGGTCGCCTCCAGCAGCAACAAGGGCGGAGTCACGCTCTCCTGGACGCCACCGACTGCGAATACTGATGGCTCAAGCATGAACACCCTGTCGGGCTATCGCATCTATTACGGCACGGCGGCAGGCGTGCTGGTGAAGACAATTCAGGTCAACAATCCCAGCATCTCCAGCTATGTGATCCAGGACATGTCGGCCGCGACCTATTACTTCGCTGTGCGCGCAGTGACGACGAGTGGCAAGGAAAGCGCGTTGTCGAACGTCACGTCGATGAAGGTGCTTTGAACCGCATCTGATCACCGGATCGAGAGCAGCTGCTTGCGCTGCTCTCGGTTCTCGTCAGACTCAGGAACGTTGGCGGCGTTGTCATCCATGCAACGCCGTCCAGGCAGTTCGCAGAATCAGCGCGCTTACGACGACGATGAAGATCTTGCGAACGAAGACACTGCCACCGCGCAGAGCAAGTCGGGTTCCGAGGAACGAGCCGAGCACATTGCAGATGGCCATACCCACGCCTAACTGCCAGAGCACGTAGCCGTGCCATGCGAAATAGGCGAGTGCAGCTCCATTCGTAGCGACGTTCAAGACCCGAGCGCTGGCTGCGGAGTTCAGGAAGTCGTAGCCATAAAAGCGCACGAAAATGAACATCAGAAAGCTCCCCGTGCCGGGGCCGAAGAATCCATCGTAGAAGCCGGTCGCGATGATCAGCAGCGTGCCGAGCCGATGATGTGAACCTGCAAACGCGCGAGGGGCGTGTTGGGCGCCAAGATCCTTGCGGCGAAGCAGATAGATGAGAACCGCGATCAGCATGATCGGGACGAGCGGACGAAAGACTTCAGGCGCTACGTGAGTCGCTGTCACCGCCCCGAGCGCAGATGAGATCAGCACACCGAGTGCGAGCGGTAGTAACGCGCGCCACGGGATCACGACTTTGCTCGCAAAGCGTGTGACCGCACTGGCCGTTCCGAAAATCCCGGCGAACTTGCTCGTGCCCAGCAGGAGCGGTGGGGGTGTATTCGGATACACGCTGAACAATGCGGGCAATTGAACGAGCCCGCCTCCGCCGACCATCGAGTCGATCAGTCCTGCGCCGAACGCGGCCGCTAGAACAAGAAGCAGGTCAGGAATCGTAGTGAGCGTGACGATGACCGTGATGTCCGCGCTGGGTTTGGCGCCATTGTGACGGATGCGTCAAGCAGTGAGTAGAGAGCGGCAGTCTCTGAACGCGAGCTCCAACATCCCGATCACCAGCTGCCCCGATCCCAATCGAAGGTCCTCTGTGCCATAGTCCCTCCACATTGGAGGTTCGCTATGTCACTGCAAGGCAAAACGCTCTTCATCACAGGCGCATCACGCGGCATCGGACTCGCCATAGCAAAACGCGCTGCACGCGATGGCGCCAACATTGCGATCGCCGCGAAAACAGATCAGCCCAATCCGAAACTGCCCGGCACGATTCACACTGCTGCGGCCGAAATAGAAGCCGCTGGTGGCAAAGCATTGCCCATGCAGGTCGACATTCGAGATGAAAACGCGGTCGCTGCTGCGGTGAAGAAATGTGCGGAGCACTTTGGCGGCGTGGATATTCTTGTCAACAACGCCAGCGCGATTTCATTGACGGGCACGCTCGAAACGCCGATGAAGCGCTTCGATCTCATGTTCGGCGTGAACGTGCGCGGCACCTTCGTGTGTTCGCAAGCATGCATTCCGTATCTGAAGCAGTCAGCCGATGCAGGTCGCAACCCTCACATCCTGAATCTGTCGCCGCCACTCAGCATGAAACCACGCTGGTTCGGGCCTCATGTGGCGTACACGATGGCCAAGTACGGCATGAGCATGTGTGTGCTGGGCATGGCCGAGGAACTCAAGCCAGCAGGCATCGGCGTGAATGCGCTCTGGCCGCGTACGGTGATCGCGACCGCTGCATTGAATCTCATTCCCGTGGCCAAGCCCCAGCTTGGCCGCAAGCCTGAGATCATGGCTGATGCTGCGTACGCGGTCTTTAATCGCGATGCGCGCCAGTGCAGCGGTAACTTCTTCATCGATGATGAAGTGCTCGCCGAAACTGGCGTGAAGAATTTCGACGCGTACGCGGTGACACCCGGCAACAAGAATTTCATGCCGGATTTTTTTGTCGACTGAGGTTTGTCGCTCAGGCGTCGCGATGCTACGAGCATCATGTCGAATGTGATCTCGGCACATACCACGCGCCGAGCGCACCCAGGAACACGCCAGCAACACCGCCGCGGATCGCGAGTGCCACAAGCGGCACTTGGATGTTCCATAGAACGTGCGCAATCCAGTAAAACAGTAAAGGCAAAGAGCCCAGCGCGAGACCCGCAAAAAAACTCAAAGTCGCTTGCCGAGCGCGCGGTTGCCGCTTCAATAAGAATACGAACAAGGGATACGTGAGCATTCCGAGCAATAGCGGAATCCAGCTCGAGTTCTTTCCAATGGCGGGAAACAGTGCTGTGAGAGGGTCTGGTACCTGATCGACTGCAGTGACTGGAAGAATGAGCACGAGCGCCACCAACAGATTACCCATTCGCAGGTGAATGGAGTCCGCCTGTTTCGGCAGTCGTTCGTGCGGTGCTGACAAAGTTGAATCTCACGCAGCAGATGATCATTGAGAGAAATGACCTGCCGCTTTTCTAATTGATCTTGGCAGCCACGCTACTGCGAGCGACCAGCAGCGGTCAACAGGAAGAATGGCCGACGGCAGCTCAGCGGGTCTACAACGACTCCGCTCGATAAAAAACGCGTTCACAAAAGAAAAGGGGCTTGAGACGAATCTCAAGCCCCTGATCGAGTGCCGATCAAGTGCCCATCAAAGGGCGCGTTACGGGTTCCTGACCGTCGCTGAGCACACCACCATGCGTGCTGCCTCGGCGAGGTTGACGTAATGCTGTTGCAGCAGCCCGATAGCGATGTGTCCAACGCAGCCTACGAACTGCCCACGGTTCGAAGAATCCGCGCGGCATTGATCCACCTGTGCGGAGATGATGTCACCGACGGGCGTGACGTTCGGCACTTTGGTATCGCAACTGCCGATCTTCAGCGATTCGATGGGCCAGCCGATGTCCTTGAACAGCTGCGCAGTGAGATCCACGTTGGTTCCCGCATGCAGCGATGAAGTGATCGCAGGTTCCATCAACAGATTGGGCTCTGCCGAGGTATCGAAGTGCGAGATCGATGAGCCGAGTGCAATCACCGCCGGCGCATAGAGCTTCACTTGGTGTTTGCTGTTGGCACCAGCCAGCCGCGTCGGATCGACAATGATCGCGACCGTTACGCCAGGCAGATT
Source organism: Povalibacter sp. (assembly GCA_045810085.1). Lineage (GTDB taxonomy): Bacteria > Pseudomonadota > Gammaproteobacteria > Steroidobacterales > Steroidobacteraceae > Steroidobacter. Next base: position 31,584 of record JBJMWN010000091.1, read on the forward strand.
CGCTTTGATCAAAGCGCCATCCTGCTGCGAGACCATCAGCGCTGGAATCGTCACATTCGGATCGGTTCCCGACATGCCGATCGTTCCCGCAGCGTTGTTTGCAACGAGCAGTGCCGACGCACCCGCTGCCTGAGCGTTCTGAGCTTTGATCAGGAACGAGCAGACACCACGATCGACCAGCGCGATCTTGCCAGCAACGACTGGCGAAATCGGACCGCAGCCAGTGGTATCGGCAGGGTTCGCTGTGGAGACACCGAGTACCACTTCACCTGCAAAATTCGATTGCGAAGCGGGTGGACCGAACGATGCATTTCCCGTCTCAAGATCACGTGCGATGCTCGTTGGAGCCGTGATGCGCAGGCCCGTGAAGGGGCCGAGGAAATCATCTGCGCTCTTCGTGACTTGCTTGCCGCTCCACACGACGTGGCCGGTGTTCGTGGCAGAGGCGACGATCTGTGCTGGCGTCAACTTGTCCCAGGTCTTGTTCAGCACGTCATCGAGCGTGTTGCGCATGTAGATGTCGGGATAGTCGAAATCAGGATAGGCGGGCGGCAGACCATCGGTCTCGGTGATGAAGTTTGCGAAGCCGAGGCCGTGTGCCACTTCATGCATGAACGTATTCAGAAAGTCGATCGCGCCCGGCGGCGGATTGTTGTCGAGACCGTAGTACCAGGTGGAGCCTGGGATGCAGCCTGCTACACCGATGCCACCGTTGAACTGCGCCAGGATGTCAGCGCCGTTGAATCCGTCTTCAGGTCCAAGCTCGCCGGGTGCAAGGTCTTCACCTGCGAGTGAGTTCGCGAGCGCAACCGCATACCAGGTGTCTTTCTTCGGCGCGTTCGGAAAGTTGGAGAAGATCTGCAACGCGCCGGCGCGCGCCAGCACTTGTCCCGCGCACAGTTCCGGCGGGAACGAGCTGAACGAGCCGACCACATAGATCGGTACTTTGCTCTTGAGTACAGAACCCCACAGATCGAGGGCGCGCTGATACGCGGCGAGTCGCTGCTCACCGATGGTCGTGCCCGGATTGCCACCGACCGGAGTTGCAGGCGTGGGATCGTTGAAACCAACTCCCGCTGGATCGATGTTGATCAGGTTGATGCTTGCGGACCATGCAGGCGCCGCAATGAAGAACGCGAGTAGCAGTGTCGCCAGGCTTGAGCGGAGTGCCAGCCCTGAATGGAGTTTTAGAGTGCGCATTGTTATTTCTCCATCCGTGCCGGTGAAGCCGCCGTTTCCTCGGCGTGCACGACGCGTACGCCGTTAGGCGTGTTCTGCGCTTTGATCGCCGTGAGGGACTCCTGACTGAGTTTGACGGAGACCATGCCATTCGCATGACGAACGACTGTTTTCTCCGCAGGCAACACATCGGGGGCAGTGTTCTGCGGTGCGCGTGAGCGGGCACTCATGCGCGCTTCGCGCGCTTGACGTTCAGCTTCCAATAATCCTTTCAACTCTTCAGTCGTTGGTGCGCGAAACTCACCCGTTGCAGCATCGCGGACGACTCGCATTGAGCTCATCTGCGCACTGTGCTCAGCTGGTTTGGCGGTGGTGTCTGGATCGGCCCAGGCTGTGATCGACAGAGAACCTGTCATCGCGGCAAGCGCGATGACGTGTGACACACGTTTCATTGACTTCACTCCCCTGAAGAACTGCTCCTGCGCAATTCTTCTTCTTATGAATGAGCGCCATTCCCGATTCCGTTCGCGTACGTTGCGAACGGTCGGAAAGATGACGGCCTTGGATTTGCGTCGACATCGATGCGCTCATCAATGGCACATCTCAGTCGACGTATCGAGCTTAGATCGCGCCGCGTGAATGCGGCCATACGTCTTTACTGCAATGCTCCAAAGGCCAGTGTCATACGGTTAGGCGAGGAGCTCGTGTATACACGCAGCGCATGAGCAACACTCTTCGATGTTCACGAGCAGTGCATTCACGCGCGGGGTTGATCGCTGCCGGAGCGCTCTTCCTGATCTTTACGAACAGCTATAGTCAGAGCATGAACACCAGTGTCGGAAAATGGCGGACCCTTGATGCTCGACCTCCGATCGTCATAGCCCATCGTGGCGCGTCGGGCTATCGCCCCGAACACACGCTGGCTTCTTATCTGTTAGCAATCGAATACGGCGCGGACTATGTGGAACCCGATCTGGTCGCGACACGCGACGGACACCTGATCGCGCGCCATGAACCCGTGCTGGATGCCACGACGGATGTGACTGCGCACCCGGAGTTCGCGAACCGCCGCACGACGCGCATGCTCGATGGCAAATCCGTCACCGCATTCTTTGCCAGTGATTTCACTCTTGCGGAAATCAAGCAGCTGCGCGCCGTACAACCGAACCCGGCTCGATCCAAAGAATATGATGGGCAATTCGAGATTCCGACGTTCGAGGAGATTCTCGAACTGGTACGTAAGGAGAGCGCCGCGCGACATCGGGTCATCGGCGTGTATCCCGAAACCAAGCATCCTGCCTACCATCGCGCGCTCGGTTTGCCGCTCGAAGACCGTGTGCTCAAGATCTTGCGCAAATTCGGGCTCGATCACGCGGGCGCTCCGGTCTACATCCAGTCATTCGAAAGCGCCAATCTTCAATATCTGCGAAAGCACACGCGTTTGCAGCTGGTGCAACTCATGGATGACGGCGCGCTGAAGTACGACGAGTCAGGCGTGCGTGTGATTGGCGTCGACATCCCCCAGTACGACGATCCCCGTGGCGCTCAGGCACCGCGTGAGCTGAAGGACATCGCGCAATACGCGGACGCGATTGGGCCCTGGAAGCGTCAGATCATGCGCGATCTGCAGCAGCCTAAGTTGCTCCAGACTACCGTGATCGAGCAGGCACACGCAGCGGGACTGAAAGTTCACACCTACACATTCCGCAGTGAGCCCGCGACACTCGCACCCGAGTACTCAAACGATCCGCTACTGGAGTACCGCCAGTTCTATGAGCTCGGCATCGATGGTGTGTTCTCGGATTTTTGTGATGTAGCGCTGAAAGCCCGCGCCGAGTTTTGAGGCGGGCGTCTGCAGCCGCATGAACCGCAGCGCTATTTGATCGCGAGTTCTTGCAGGGAAGGCCAATCATCGACCCAGCAACAGTTGTGATCGTAAGTCGCGAAGAGTTGTCGGTGAGCGGCTGGGTAACGAACGAAATACGCGTCGGTCGTTGCAGAAG
>JBJMWN010000092.1:0-11461 GCA_045810085.1 Povalibacter sp.
ACCATCAGAAAGGCAAGGAGCGGGATGACGATCGCGTAGATGTACTGCGTCCGCGCTACTCCGATGCCGAACGGAAACCAGATGCCCGGCACGCCGATTGGATCGAGCAGCTCGCCACCGAACAGCGCGGCCATGATCGAAGCGAAGGTGACGAGCGCAAAAATCCGCATCGGTCCGTTGCGGGCAATGCGCGCTGCGATCACTACGAACAGCGCGATCGATCCGAGCCGGCTGACGGTTGTCACACTCGCCGAATCAGTCGCCGCGCCGATAATTTCCGCGATTGCCAGCACTACAGCCGATACATCGATGATTCGCCACGGACGCACGCACCAGCGATTCCATGCAAATGTCCATGCGGCTGCTGCAGGAATCCACATCAGTTTCGCAAGCAGCGCATAGGTAGGCAGATCCATCAGATCGGTCCACGCAGTGATCGCATTGTTGAGACGCCTGCCTGCCGTAAGCGCAAGTGCGATGCTGGCAAAGATCAGAAAACCTTTGTGCGTGCTGCAAGACCGGTAGCCAAGCGCCAACGCGAGGAGCGCCAACATTGCGATCGGCTCGATCACGTCGAGGATGTAGCCGGCGATGGTTCGATTCCATTGCACGCGGTGGAGCTCATCGCTGATCGGCTGCGGAGCGAGTATCGGCGCGGTGTGCATGCCGCCTCCGTCTGTGCTGACGCCGGAGTTGGGAAGCATGTAGGTGCGAACAGCAAGCACGCCACGAGTCCCGGCAGAATGGGCGGGTAGCGCGAAGCACATCGGCCGCGTGCCGACAACGCGCGGAGCTTGGCCGAGCTTTCCTGATCCTCCCAGCAGTTGCCCGTTCCAATAGAGTTCGTAGCCATGATCGACGAGCGTCGGACCGAGAATGTCCCACGATGTGTATCCGGCCGGTACCATCACTGCACGGCGGTACCAGGCGTAACCGTGATGGTCAGGATGGCCGTGCGCCATCCATCCGCCGACGTAATCGGGTAGACCCACATCACCGTCGTGACTGCCCGGTGAAGCAGTCATATCCACGATTTCCCAACCGCTATCGTCTGTCTTGGCGCTTGCCCATTGCGGATCGTCGCCTGTACGGAATCGCCAAGCACCATCAAGTAGTGTGGCTGCGGCTCGCAATGTCGGCGGATCAGCGCGGCCGCCGATCGCCAAGTCGGCGATCACGATGGCCCATGTGATCAGGGTCGCGAACACGATGCCAACGATCAGTTTGCGTTGTGTCGCTTCGAACGATGTCAGCGTCGACGGTATCGACTCAAGTCTCATGCAATGACCTCACCGCTTGCTCATCACACGAGACTCACACGCCGCGTTGCACACCGGGTTTACACCCAGTTCGTCGAGAGTGCGGTCGAGCAGGATCGCTCCTTCCGCGCGCACGACGGCACTACGTTGTTTGCGCTCGCTCGCGTGCAGACAGTGCCAGCAGGCGCACCCACAGCACGGAAAAAGCAGCATCTTTTGCTGCACATCAAGTACTTCGCCGAATCACGCGAGATGTATCATCGAGCGCAATTATTCTTTCTGCGACTCTATGACCGAGCTCGAGAGCAATCAGACGCTCGATAGACTTATGCGCGAGTATCAGCAGGGAACGCTTGCAGCGTTCGAGGCGCTCTATCGTGCGCTCGCTCCGCGCTTACGCAGCTTCGTTCACATGCGGGTGCACCACGATGCGCGCACAAGCGATCTGCTGCAGGAGACGTTTCTTGAAATACATCGTTCGCGTCATACCTATTTGCCCGGCAACTCCGTTGTAGGTTGGGCGTTCGGCATTGCGCAGAACGTGGTGCTTCGCCATCGCCATGTCGAACAGCGGCGTGACACGCACGAAGTGTCGGCAGACGATTTTGAAATCGAAGCTCAGTCGCATGCTGCGGATTTCGAATTGCAACCGCTGCAGGATGCGCTTGAGCATCTGTCACCTGATGCTCGTGCGACTTGGTGGATGCGCAACATCGAAGGCCTTTCATTCGATGTCATTGCGCGTCGGCTCGGTATTGCTGCAGCTGCCGTCAGGCTTCGATGCAGCCGAGCCTCGCGATCGGTGCGAGCTGCGCTGGAACGAGGACCTGACAATGAATGAGATCGATGTTCCTGCATCGCTGCTAAGCCAGGTGCGAGCAGACCTTGAACCCGTAACGCCTCTTGCTTCACCGTCGCGCCGGTTGTTAGCGCTCGTGCCGCTCGCGCTGATTCTTTTCTTTGGTCCGCCGATGTTCTGGGGCTGGCGCATAAACCTTGAGCTTCTGCCGAGTTGGACAAGTTGGGGCTTGTCGGCGCTCGAGTCGCTTGCCGGTGTCGCATTGATGGCGCTTGCGCTGCGGGAAGCCGTGCCAGGCCTCGCAGTGCGTGTGCGATGGATGTGGCTCGCGTTCGCGGGTGGTGCGTTCCTGTTTACATCAGTGTCGCTGACCACGGCGCATGTGCTTCCGACGCCGATCGGCGATGCAGGCGCTTGGACGCGACTCGCGTGGGAATGTGTGTTCATGGAGTTGCCGTTCGCGCTTCCGTCACTCGCCATCTCCGCATGGCTGGTGGGGCGCGCGCTGCCCACGCGTCCGGCGTTCACCGGCGCTGCTTACGGTTTCGCGATCGGACTCATGACCGATGCCGGCATGCGGTTGTTCTGCCGGATCGATGAACCGTTCCACGTGTTCGCGGCCCATGGCGGAGTCATCTTGTTAGGTGCAACCGGCGGCGCGTTGACGGCCATGATCATCGAGCGCGCTAAGTATCGGAGGCTACAGATTCGCGGTGGGCTCGATACGGGTCTCCACGTTCGGCGCTTCTGATTCTTACTTGATCAAGCGACGTATCAAAGATAAGTTCGCAGCCCGCATTCCTTTGCAAGCTCGGACTCATCCCGATGTCGAAGATCGGTTACTTCCTCGCTCTGAAACCAGAGCAAGTTGACGAGCTTGTGCGCGATCCCTCTACGGTGGCGTCGTTCGTGGCCCAAGCCGTCGACGATCAAGACGAATTGGGTGCTGACTTTCTGGATATCGATAAGTCCTGGCACGCGATTCACTTTCTGCTCACAGGAGTCGTGGAGGGCGGCGAGGCGCCCTGGGCATGGGCCGTGTTCGCGCCGACATCGATCGGTGAGGATGAGGGTCGGGGTCCTGCGCGCGTGTTGATGTCGGATCAGGTTGTCGAGCTGAGCAAAGTACTCACGCCGGTGACCATCGACAAGCTCAAGCGCAGGTGCGACTGGAGCGTCATGAATCAGCGCGAGATCTTTCCGGGAGGATGGAGCGCCGGCGATGAACACTACGTCGCGGACAACTTCAGTCATTTGAAGAAGCTCTACGAATCTGCGGCTCGGCGTCGGATGGCGGTTCTGCAATGGATCAGTGGTGCATGAGTCGTGACTCGCGACTTCCTTGCGTGTTCGACGCTGAGGAGCACGTTCACGGCAGCGGGTGACTGGGAACGCCAGCTCTGAAAACGGCCCGGCGCTCTGCTAGACATTGATCTTGTATTTAAGGTCGTTGGCCTCATCGCCCGTGATGCCACGAAAGCCCCACTGATAAGGCTGCTGCTCTTTGATCGTGATTTCGATGTCGATCGGCGCGATCGAGAGCTGCTTTTCGATTTGTTCGAACAACGACTTGATCAGCTTCTTCTGCGTTTCCGGCTGTCGTCCGGCCATCATGTTGATCTCGATTACCGTATAGGCCTCAGATCGTCCGCCTGGATAGTAGAAGTCGGCTCTGTCCAGAGGCACGAATCGCTGTGCACGCTTGTCTTCAGGCATGCCCAGCACGGACATCATGCAAGAATGAATGACATCCGATAGCTGGGCCTTGATCGGATCGAGACGTTCTTTGATGCCATAAACAACGATCATTCGAGTTCCTTCATCGTTGAGAAGCGCAGTGTGCGCTGCTGTTTAGGCTTCGCAGTTTATCTCTGACACATGCGCTCCAGTAGCTTTGCTGCGGCATCAGGCTGCGAGATGCAACTGAGCAACGAGAGTTGCCTGCTCACCATGTGCGCTTCGCTACGATTGGCAACAATTGAGTGAGAGTGAGTACCGCACTCGCATTTATACTCATCGTCCGCTGCGGCCATACCCAAGCTGGCGCGGGAACGCCATCGCCTTCAAGAATTTTAGGTGGCGGAAAATGGGGAAAGTACATTCGGGAAACTTGTACGACGGAGGTTTCATGAAAATCCGCTTTTTTGCTCTGGCTGCCTTGCTCCTTGCGACAGTTCTGCCGGCAAGCGCTGCCGATCTTCTCGGCCGCTGGACCGCAGAATTCGATTCGCCGATCGGCGTGCAGAAGTACGTCTATGAATTCAAGAAAGCTGGCGACGCGCTCGCAGGTGAGGCGACCTACGAACACTCAATGGGAAAGGGTACGGTGCAGTTGGAGAACCTGAAGGTGGATGGCGACAAGATCTCCTTTGATGAGCCGCTCAAGATCGAGGGCAACGAAATCACCATCACCTACAGCGGCACGCTGGCTGGCGAAGAATTGAAGCTCACGCGCAACGTGGGCGACTTCGGCACCGAAGAGCTGACTGCCAAACGTGCGAGTGCATCTGCGGCCAAGTAAAGCGCTGCCGCGCGTGCGCCGGTCGAGATCACTATCCGGTGACAAAATCATCCGTGGCCTCGTGCAATTGCACGAGGCCAGCGTGAATCGAGCACGGTGAGCGCGTGTTCAAACGATGAGAAGCTCGAGATGCAAGATGCTGAGCTTCCTGTGGTCGCTCAAGACTCTCAATTCGAGTCGCGAGCGCTTACCTTGTCCGGGTCTACCTCCATCTCATCGGCCTTGAGATAGCCATCGCTGTTGGCGTCGAGTCCGTTGAAGATGGCTTGGGAACCGTCGGCGTATTCCCTGGCACTCAGTGCACCGTCCTTGTCGCGATCGAACTCTTTGATCTTGCTCTCGGCTGAGATCGCCTTGCGAGCCCATGCAATGCGTTCAGCTCCCTGGGCCGCGTTGATTTCCGCTGCGGTGATCTTGCCGTCGTGATTAGCGTCCATCGCTTCGAAACGCTTCTGTGCACCGGCCGCATGATCGGAGGCGCTGATCTGCCCGTATGCGCTGCCCTCCGCATCGATGTGCGCAGCTTTGTCCCGGCAGCCAGGACCGTCACCGGCCGCGACGGAAGACGAGATGCCGAATGCTCCGAGGACACAGAGCGCCGCTGCAAGGCCGCGTTCAGAACGAATGTTCATTGCCAAATCCTCCTCGAGTATGGGAGCAGCAGATCGGATGGCGGGCGCAGTAGAGTTTCACGTGAACGCCGACAGGGGTATTCGAGACAACCGAAAAGCAATCCATCATTCCGTGCGTGGGCTCGCCGTGTCAGAGATTTCCCAGGATGCTTGTGTCGGAGATTCGGAGGATTGGTGCCGGTTTCTTGTCTGCTGTTGTTAACTTGAGCAACGGCTTCTTGGAGAATGCGGGATCTCTCTCATCTCGCGAATACACCGTCTACCGACTCGCAGGTCGAAGCGCGCTGTGCGTCTACTTGTCGATCCGCTCGGTCAGATGGACCGTGACCCTTTCACCCGCTTCCTTGCCCAGGGTGGCGCGCAGTTCGGCCTTGATAGGGAGCTTGTGAGTTCCATCGCCGAGTGCCATGAACGAGGTGCGAAACGGATGGCCGTCAACTGTTCCTTTGACCTTAACGAGGCCGCGTGTCTTGAAGTACTCAGCAGAGCCAGGCATGACGACATAGGTCCAGCCGGCCTTGCTCTGGCTTCGCTGCAGATACGCGTTGAAGCGCTTGTCGAGTGTGCTCATGTCGCCTCCAGCTCGCGGGAGAGTCTCACCCCAATATGACGGATGGCGCTGCCTTGCACCGACACCGCGGCAGTTACAGAACCAACAGCACGGCGAGATAGCGAAGCCCTGCGCCGCGGGCGTCGTGCAAAACGAGAAATGCTTCGGTGCGGGATTTCAAAATCAATCGGGTCTGTCGTGGGTCGAAGCTCCGCAGCTACGCAACGTGCCAAATGGCCATGGCGATGAGTACCAGAAAACAGATGAGCTGGACGCTGAAGAATGAAAACCGCACAGCGACGAAACCATCTGTCTGCACACGGAGCACGTGCACCAACGACTGAGCGATGCGGGCGATGAGGACGATGGTGCACAGCCGATTCACAGTAGGACTCTCGAGTCCGATGTCGGAAATGACCAGCACGATGGCTGCGAACACGGGCAGATTCTCCACGCAGTTTGCGTGAGCACGCGTGCCACGCTGATACCAATCCAATCCTTCGAGCCGATCGGATCGGAAAGATGAAATCGCAGCTTTTCTGAACAGGATGTTGACCCAGCGATACACGCCAACCGTCGCGATCAGCAGGACCAATGTCCATGTGGCGAATCCGAGCAGCATCCATAGTGGAATACTCATGAGTTTGTCCTCACCCAACCATCAGTGGTGAAGGATGTTTAGAGGCGTCCGACACACGCCGGACGCCTTCGTTGCCTTAGCCATTCATGATCGGTGCTAACGCGGATTGAATTTGCGACATCTGCGTCGCAGTCGTCATGCTGGTGAGAAGCTTGGCGAAGTGCGGCTGCTGCACTCCCGAGATGATGTATTGCCAGCGGTAGGCGGATAGCACGGATGCTGCGATTCGTTTTGTCTCTTCGACGCTGAAAGTTCGTGAGACATTGCGAACAAAGTAGTCCGCATCGGAGGCCGACTGCGCCTGCAGAATTCCGTCGACGGCAGCGACGAGGGCAATCAGATCATTCACAGCCTGATCGTGCTCGGCGGGAGAGAGCTTCGCATGTTCGTCCTTCCACTCGAGCTCATCGAGCACGACGTGGCGGCTTTCATCCTTCCAGTGAAACTTGAACACATCTCGAAACAAGGGACACAGCTCGTCGCGCGGGCCGATGCTTTCGGCGTAGTGCGCCTGAACGAACAGTTCGATGTGACAGGTGAGCGCCAGGACCGACCACGTGCTCGCGGCGAGCACCGCACGCGCTACATCGTTTGGATCGGCCATTCGCCGATAGCCGCTCGGCATGTGCGCGCCCATCATCACTTCCATGCGGCGAAACAATTCCTGGTGCTTCAGCTCTTCGCCCGAGAAGCGAAGCAATGCTTCGAGGGCGGACTGGTCATCAAAGATGTGGGCGCGTCCCTGGTCCAGCATCTTGGCGCTGATGAACCGTTCGACAAGCCCGAAAATGTACGCGTAGGTTCGGCCCTGGATCTGACTGAGCAGGCGCGCCTCATCCACAGTGAGAAAGGTCAGACGATCGACCTGCGATAGTCCGTCCGGGAGAAACTTTCGCGAAAAATCAAACGTCCTGCCTTGCATCAAATCGCGATCGATCTGCCATTCCGATTTCTTCGATAACGTGACAATTCGATCATAGCGAGACACAGGGTCCGACTCGGCAAACAGCGGGGTAGTAGCACTCATCACGAACTCCTTCTGGCTGGGTGGTGAGTGTTAATCTATGACTTGAGGTTCAGATATCGAATGATCATCACGCCGGATCTCATGCTCCAGGCTCCGAGGATGTGAGGAGTAACCATTGGATGCCTTTTCAGATGTGCTGCGAGTGACGCGACTGTCGGGCGGCGTTTTTCTCGAGGCTGACCTCACCGCACCCTGGTGCATCAGCGGAAAACTCTCTTCGGAGGACTGCACGCCATTCGTGCCGGCGCCGCGTCACGTCATAGCGTCGCATTTCGTTGCGGCGGGCAACATGCAGTTGCGAGTCGAGGAGGGTGAAACGATAGACGTTCGCGCCGGTGAATTCGTGCTGCTTCCACACAATGACGCCCATACGTTCGGCAGTGACCTGAACGCTGTGCCCATGGTGGCGCGAGAGGTTATTCAGCCGCCGCAGGGAGGCGGGATTTCGCGAATCAATTACGGAGGCGGTGGCGCAGGCACGCAACTGATTTGCGGATACCTCGCCGCTGATGCGCCATTCAGTCCGCTGCTGTCGGCATTGCCATCGCTGATGAAGCTGGACGTGCGTGCAACTGCATCGGGCGCCTGGATCGAAAGCTCATTTCGCTTCGCTGCCACTGAGATCGCCGCGGGACGTCTCGGTTCGGCAACGGTGATTGCAAAGTTGTCTGAGCTCCTGTTCGTTGAGGCAGTGAGTCAATTTGTCGCGAACCTTCCGCCGGAGCGGCGGGGATGGCTGGCGGGCTTGCGTGACCCACAGATCGGACGTGCACTCGCATTGCTCCATGCACGACCGATGGAAGGGTGGACAGCGGAATCTCTGGCGCTTGAAGTCGGTATGTCACGTTCCGTGTTCGCGGAGAGATTTACTTCATTGGTCGGGCAGCCACCGATGCAGTACCTAACGCTCTGGCGCATGCATGTCGCTGCTCAACACCTTCGCGAAGGACGAGGCAGTGTGGCGCAAGTTGGATTTGCGATCGGCTACGAGTCCGAAGCAGCGTTCAGCCGCGCATTCAAACGCCAGTTCGGCTCATCACCGGGTACCTGGCGCAGGCAGTTGGAGTGATGAATTCGGGAGCGATGCATCGGGGCGCGTGTTTTGCCGTGAACCACTCGCCTGGCGCCGATCGGCAAGACCTTTTTCCGCTTACCCGCGCACCACCGATTGCACCATCAGCAGACACTCGCTCGTCGCCGAACGCCGCACCGGCATCCTGAGACCGTTGCGCTACGTCGACAGGGTGTACCAAAGCACGACGTTGCCGTTGTCGAACGATCGCGTCTTCGTGAGAGTCAGTCCTGGGCGAGATGTCACACCTTCGAACATCGTGCGACCGCTGCCGAGCACCGTGTCTGTCACAACGATCTGGTACTCGTCGATGAGCTGCGCTTGCGTGAGCTGCGCAATGATCTGACCGCTGCCCATCAGAACCAGATCGGGTCCTGGCTCCGCCTTCATCCTGTGAACTTCCGTGACGAGATCGCCCTTCATGACACGCGTGTTCTGCCACGTGGCATGCTCGAGCGTTCGCGAGAAGACTGACTTGCGCATGCGGTTCATGGCGTCCGCAACCTGCGGCATGGCCTCGTGTGCCTGAGGCGTCGGCCAGAAGCCCGCCATCATCTCGTAGGTGATCCGACCGAATACCAGCTCCGCATCGCCACCTGCATTTTCACTCTGGAACTTCATCCACTCAGGGTCTCGCCGGTGCGCCCAGCTCATATCCCCGGCGCGGTCGGTGAAGTAACCATCGAGTGATACCTGGTTGAACACCATCAGTTTGCGCATGTGATTCTCCTGAGTGCGTGCAGGATCCTGAGCCGGAACCAGCGCTGCGAGCGATGCGAGTGAAGACATCGCCAGAAAATCTCGTCGTTGCATGGGCCTCTCCCGGTCGCGAACCCAATCTGGATTCACCTCCTATACGAACGGGGATGCTTGAGATCGACAGCGGTGACCTGCGCGCCTGCACTTAAATCCTCGTCGCCATCTCGACATAGCGACAAAACGCATTAGCCAATTGCATTTGCCGCGGCGACTTGCACTCAGGCTCGAATACTTTCGGCGATGCGACGAGCACGCAAATGCATTTCGCTCGTGAGGTCGCAACGTTCAGTCGATTCAAGCTGTACAGGAATTCCATGCCTCGTGGTGCATCTGCGTGCGATGAGGTCGTCATCGAGTAGATGACGATTGGCGCTTCCTGTCCCTGGAATTTATCGACCGTGCCGATACGCGCGCCTGGCATGCGGGATTGAAGTTCAAAGACCTGTGCGTTGTAGGGCGCGATAATGAGGATGTCATCCAGACCGACTGTACACTCGGTTCCATTTCGATCGGTCCACCTGGAGTTCGACGCGAGAATTTCGGTGACCAGGTCTTTGATGACGTCCGCTTCTTCTGGCGAGCTTCCTTGATTGCCCTCGTGTTCTACAGCAAGGAGTCGCAGACCGGTGCCGTTGATACGGCCCTGCGACGTGATCGTCTGACGTTCCAAGCCCTGTCGCGAATGGAGCCTGTTCTCGTAGAACAGCTCGGACGTGAACGCACAGACATCTGGATGCAGTCGCCAGGTCTCTTCGAGGAACAATCCTTCGCCTGCGCCAATCGTGGATTTGCCGTGAAGAAGATGATCCAGAGCAGAGACTTCGGTGCCCTCTGGGTGAGTTCCCTTCGTTGGTTGCTCGAGCTGTTGCGGATCTCCAAGGAGGACGAGCGTGCGGCACGCTTGTGAAACCGCGAGCACATTCGCAAGTGCCATCTGCGCGGCCTCATCAACGAATAGAACATCGACGCATTCGAAAGCATCTTCGCGTGACCAGAACCAGGCCGTACCTGCGGCGACCTGGCACTTCGAACTCTGAATGGCAGCGAGCGCTTCCGCATTGTCAGTCGTGAAGACGATGCGTGGGAGGTCGTCTGTCTCCTCTTTCACTTTCTGGATGCATTGAAGCGTGAGCCCACTTTCATCTGCGAACCTGCCGACTTCATTCAGCAGATTGCGAATGACTTTGTGACTGTTGGCGGTGATGCCGACCTTCTTCCCATCCTGCACTAGCGCACAAATCATCCGCGCGGCAGTGAAAGTCTTTCCGGCGCCGGGCGGTCCTTGAATGGGAAGAATGCCACCGTGCAGCGAACGAACCACTCTGATAGCCGCAGCGACGGCGAGTTCGCCTTCGAGCTGTAGCGGCTCACCGTTCAGACTTGGCGGACGGCGCAATAGAAGATTGCGAGCAGGCGCGTAGGCGTTTGATGCTTCCATGCCGCGTGCTGCAATCTCTTCGCCGATGCGCAGCAGCGCGCCGGCCAGCTCCCTCGCATTGACCATGTCGTGTGCGAAAGCTGCAGAGGGATGAACGCCCGCGGTGTCCTTGCGCTTTTTGATGTCGATGGTTCGTGTCTCGAACGAGATGGCTTCAACAGTGCCGAGTTTCGCTTCGCCCGGCATATGCAGAGACTCACCGCCGCGCAGATCGATATCCTGCGCTGGAAACCGATAACGATGAATCGGTGCAGCCTTCGTGCCGCCGCCAACGCATTCGACGAACTCCAGCCCGGCGATTGCATCGCGCTCTTCCAGCAGATCCTCAGGGGGCAATGCGGCAAGCCGAAAGAATTCCCACCAGGCCGACTTATCTTCGCGGCGATGGAAGTCGAGTGTGTTTGCCATGATCCAGCGCGCGTGCTGCTCCGGCGTGCGTAGCTGTTTGTCATCGGGCACACCTTTCAGAAGCTGCGCCGCGAGCGCTTGCACTTTGCGCTGCCGTTCGTCGAGCTCCTCGGTGGGCGCTTCATCCTGCGGAGTCGGGCGCTCGATCGTTGCGCCTTTGCTGATCAAGTCGGAGCGGATCGATTCGAGCCAGTTGCGAAGCTTGAATGCCGAAACACAGTCGTCGCAGTTGTAACCCGCAATCGTCTGTTTGGTTTCTGCAGTGATTGCAGGCGTTTTACCCAATTCCAGACTCGACTGAAGCCGGGCCAGCGCTACACGAGCGTCGGCGAGCTCGACTGGACGTTTGAATCCAT
>JBJMWN010000093.1:0-11250 GCA_045810085.1 Povalibacter sp.
ATCATCTGCATGATGCGCCGTGAGCAGGATCTCGCCGGGGCGCAGCCACTTTCGCAAAACGTCATAGCGGGCCTTTCGTGCGGCCGATTCGATGCCGTCCTCCGAATTCAGATCGACCGCAACTTGAACGGCCGTACATTCGACGTTCAACGCTCGAGCGAAATCGATGCAGTGTCTCGACCATTCGCCAGATGCGGCTTGTAGCTGATGATCGATATGGATTGCGCGTACACGAACGCCGCGCTCACGCGACTCTTCAACAATGGCAGCGAGTAGTGCAGTGGAATCAAGTCCGCCGCTGAATGCGATCAACACATCACTGCAGGCTGGCGTGGGCCAGTGCGACTCCAACTGATTCCATAGCGCGGCGGGTGTGAAGCTCATAATCAACGGCCGGCTCGAATGACCCGTGTTCGCCGAGCAGAGTGGATGAGCTGCGAACGCCTCATGCGTTCGGCGCGGATGATCAGCTCTCGCTGTACACGCCGTAACTACGCAATCGTTTGTCGCGATTGCCAAGCAACTCATCAATCGTCTGCGACTCAAGTTCTTTGAGATGACGCAACAGCGCTTCCTTCAAAGTGTCGGACATCACTTGTGGATCGCGGTGTGCGCCGCCGAGCGGCTCTTTGAGCACTTCATCGACTACGCCCAGTTTCGCAATGCGCTCGGCACTGATACCCATCGCTTCCGCCGCGAGATCCTTCTTATCAGCGCTGCGCCAGAGAATCCCTGCGCAGCCTTCAGGCGATATCACCGAGTAGATGCTGTACTGAAGCATCAGCAGCCGATCTGAAACGCCGATCGCCAGTGCTCCGCCCGATCCGCCTTCACCGATGACGACGCTGATGATGGGAACACGCAGTTGTGACATCTCAAACAGGTTGCGAGCGATGGCTTCACTCTGACCACGCTCTTCAGCACCGACTCCGGGATAAGCGCCGGCGGTGTCGATCAGCGTGATCAACGGCATCTGGAAGCGTTCGGCGAGATGCATCAGCCGCAGTGCTTTGCGATATCCCTCGGGCTTGGGCATGCCGTAATTGCGTCGCACGCGCTCTTTCGTGTCACGCCCCTTTTGCTGGCCGATCACCATCACCGGACGACCGTCCAGGCGAGCCGGCCCGCCCACGATCGCGTGATCGTCGGCATACATGCGATCTCCATGCAGCTCCTGAAAATCCGTGAGCATGGAATTGATGTAATCGAGCGTGTACGGCCGCTGCGGATGGCGCGCGAGCTGAGCGATCTGCCACTGAGTGAGATTGGAGAAAATGCTGGTCGTGAGAGAACGGCTTTTCGCACGCAGGCGCGCGATCTCCTCTCCGATGTTCACCTCGGCATCGTTGGAAACGAACTTCAACTCATCGATCTTGGCCTCAAGCTCGGCGATGGGTTGTTCGAAATCCAGAAAATTCATTGGCATACGGCGGATCGTCCTCCTAAGGCAGGCGGGAACATAGCCGGATGTGGGGCTGGTGGCAAACGCGCGTCGGGCAAGGCCCGGAAGCCCTTCCGGGGCGATTAACCCCATCCGAGCAATGGCATCGTTCAAAGACTCCATTCAAGGAGGTATTTATGCGACGACTTCTGTTCCTGCTGTTTGCGTGTGTCCCCTGCCTTGCCTGGGCCGGTCAGCTGGCAGACATCGAAATCTACGACCGAAATGAAGCCCGAGTGCTTCCTGTGCACGAATACCAGGGGCGACTTTACGTGGTCGGCGAAGCCCGCCACGAATATGAACTGCGCATCCGCAATCGCTCTACACGTCGCCTGTTGGCAGTGACCAGCGTCGATGGAGTGAATGTGGTCAGCGGTCAGACGGCGGCAGTCGATCAGCGCGGGTACGTGATCGACCCCTGGAGTTCTGTGACCGTCGAAGGCTGGCGCAAGAGCCTCGATCAGGTGGCCAGGTTCTATTTCACGCGCCTGCCAGATTCCTATGCGGCGCGCACCGGTCGTCCCGACGATGTTGGCGTGATCGGTATTGCCCTGTTCGCAGAAGCCGAATCACGCATCGCGTGCTGCGATGAGTTGAATCGTGAACGCGCTGAGGCTCCTGCAGCTGAGCCACATGCGGCAGACAAAAGCGCCCCACGCAGCGAGTCATCACTCGGCACGGGGCATGGAACGCGCGAGTCATCGCCTGCACGTTACGTTGATTTCGAGCGCTCTTCCGAGCATCCGCAGGAAACGCTCACGCTCTTCTACGATTCGCGACGCAATCTGATTGCTCAAGGAGTGCTCGTTTACCAGCGATCGCCCAAGCAGCGGCCTGATCCGTTTCCCGGCGATTTCGTTCCTGATCCTGAAGGCTGAGCCATGATCTCTCAGGTGATCGTTCACCCTTCTGAGTCGGGCGCGCCGCCGCTGCGTGCCAGATCCTGCTGCTTGATCTTGTCGACATTGAACCTGGATGCGCGCTCGGTCATGGTCTTCAGCACCTGCTCGAGCGGCGGCGGTTCGTCCTTGATCCAGCGCAGCGGGTTGATTCGCGCGACGACGAACGCTCGCAGATAAGGACTGACAAGACCTCGCTCCTTGAGTTTGTCGACGACCTCAGCCACTGCACCATCGAGAGCGAAGACGCTCTCGGCGTAATCCTCGTGAACTCGAATGGCTTTACGCAAAGGTTCACTCGAGAACTCCATCAGCCGACGCAAGATCGAGTGATAAGCACCGCCAGCGAAGTTGCCGCGCTTCTCGTAGCACATACCTAACGTGACCAAGGCCGGATCTTCGAGATAAAACGAGAAGTCACTTTCTGGTCTGGCGCCGTCCTCATCCAGCAATCCTCGATAGATGCGAATGACCTCCATGGCACGCTCACGCAAGTTGTGAGCCTTCTCAGTGTTGAGTGCGAGGATCTGCCATGCGATCTCCCGCTTGGGCACGACCAAGGCGATGATCGACTTCGCACCCAGTCGACGCAGCGCCTCCAGACGATGTCGTCCATTCGGCGTCCAGAAACCTTTTCCGGGCGCTGTAATGGCGATCACCGGATCGAGAAACAATCCGGTGCGGTCGATGACTTCCGAAAGCTTCTTGTGATGAGCGTCGGACAGATCCCGCTGGAATGGCGTGGGTTCAACGCTTTCAATCGGTAGAGCCGCAAGCAGCAGCGGATTACGACCTAAAGGTTCGTAGTAGCTTCCAATGATGTATCCGCCTTCGTCCGTCACGCGTTGCGACGCCTCGGCTGCCTCGACCGGCAGTTCATCGATGCGGCAATCCATGGGTTGGATGCCCCGCGTTCGCGGTGCCGCTTTTTTCGGGGTGCGGCGTCGCACCGGCGCTCGTTTCTTTGTCGCGGTCTTGCGCTTCGTGGCCATGTGTCCTCCTGCTTGCACTGCATGATCGCTCATCGAATGTTAATCGACAGTAGCCGCGTCGCTCGGAACCCTACGCCGTCCTAGACGTTCCACCTACTCCAGTTTGTATCGAGGAGTTCGCCCATGAGAAATGGCAGTGCTTTGCGATCCCCAATGCGGGATCTCCAAAAGGATCTGCTCGTAGTGGCGCGCGATACCGAAGCCTTGCTCCGAGCAACGGCCGAGGTCACAGGTGAGCGCGTGCAGGAAGCGCGTTCTCGTGCCGAGAAGTCGCTCCAGAGTGTGCTGGAACATGTCTCAGATCGCCGTTTACGCCGCCAAGTTCGCAGGATTGCGCGCAATACGGATTCCTATGTACGCGATCATTCGTGGAGCGTGATCGGCGCCATCGCCGGAGTGGCACTGATCGTTGGCCTACTCTCACGCCGCGAATGAGGAGCGCAGCAGACATGATGGATTCGAGTCAGGACCGCACAGATGACGCGATTGCCGATCCAAGCAGGCATTTCGGCCGACCGATGGAAGTGGTTTACGACGACGTGCTCGATATAGACGCCAAGCTTCACATCCTGGAGTCATGGAAGAAGGACGCGCAGCTTCTCTCGACGGCCACGAACGAAAACATGGCGGGTGGCGAGCCACCCGCGGCCCTGTTGCAGGAAGTGAATCTCGCACTGGATAAGCTGCGCAAGATCTGCGGCAGCATCCATTGAGTCTCAGGTGGCACGCATTGCGTGCCACCTCTCGAACGAAACCGTCAGAGCTTCGCTTCGTTCCGCCTATTTTAAATTCAGCAGATTCGCCGGCGAATATTGGTCGGTGAGCACTCGTGCCTTGAGATCCCAATCGACCTTCGTATTGAAGAGGGACAGCACATTGCTCGCATCGACACCAAACGACTTGAATGCCGGCTGGTACGCCTTGCTGTTGATGGCGAGCTGTTGTGGATCCGGCAGCGGCGCTGCAGAAGCCAGAATCACGCGGTTTTCCCGTTTCAAATTGAAGAATGATCCGAACACCGAAGCGTAGGTGACCGACTCGTGATCATAGAGCCGGCTGGATGAAAACGTGTTGGCGGCCAGCACACCCTTGGGAGTCAGCAGCTTCTTCACCTCCCGCAAGAACTCCTGGGTGAGCAGATGCTCGGGGATGTATTCGTGGTCGAAAGCATCCAGCATGATCAGGTCATACTGGCGATGCTCCCGCAGCGCACGTTTGACGAACACGCGGCCATCCATCTCGGTGACGTGCACGCGCTCACTGGGGCGAAAATCGAAGAATGCCTCTGCGACCTTGGTCACTGCGGGATCGATCTCGACTGTGTCGATCGTGGCATCTGGGATCAGTCGCGAGAGTGCACGTGGCAAGGTCCCACCGCCCAGGCCCACGATCAGCACCGACTGCGGATGCGGGTTGATGAACAGCGATCCCAACATCATGCGTGTGTAGTTCAGTACGAAGCGATCAGGCTGATTCGTATCCATGCAGGTCTGGCGACCCACCCGGCAATTGCGAGTGAAGCACATGCAACGTTGTGAACCGTTCTCGTAGACAAGCACTTCGCGGTACAAAGATCTCTCCGAGTGCAACAGCCGTGACTCATCGGCGAACCCGCAGCTGGCAAAGGCCAGGCCCATGATCAGTGTGCAAAGAAATTTCCGCATCTTTGACTTGCGGCTATGCATGTGCAGGACGCTTCGAAATCGCAGCGAGACCGACGCAAGCCGAGACGCTGAACAAAGTGAGAAGAATCTGATTCACTTCCATCAGCAATACCAGATAGAACGAGGTGAGCAAAGTTCCGGCTGCACTGCCGAAAGTCGAAACGAAATAGAGCTGACCGGCATGACGGCCTGAGCTCTGTGGATCTGTGACCAACAGTCGCACAGCATAGGGAGAAATCATTCCCGAAAAGAATGTCGGCACAAAAAATAGGACGGTCGCGGCAAGCAATGATCCAGCCCGAGGATCCTCGATGTGCAGCGACACGAGATCCAACAGACGCTCACCCGCAAACAGTACCGGTGAGGCACTCGCTGCCGCGATCAGCAACAACAGTCCAAGTCGGCGCACCGAGGGAGATCGCAATGAATAACGACCGCCCGCCAGGTAGCCCAGCGACAACGCCAGCATGAAAATGGTGATGATCGCGCCCCACACGTAGATGCTGCTGCCGAACGTGGGCGCCATGAGCCGTCCGCCGAGCAACTCGATGGCCATCACAAAGAAGCCGGACCAACCCGCGATCAGATAGCACAGCAGTATTTGCACACTCACGCTCTCGATGACTCTCGCGGGCATTGGTTCTGGTTTGGCGTCGAGCTTAGTGATCGCACCTGATGCCCGCAACGTCGAACCAGCACCGACCAGCGACCGGTAGTTTGCGGCTTGTGCGATATCGAGTCAGAGATCAGATTCTCTGCATGGACACTGAGAATGCCAGGCAACTTCAGGTAGCGGTCAGTCATGTGCACGAGGCGGTGAACACATTGACCCTGTCCGGTTGCGATAAAGACGATATGTTCGAACTGATGGAGCGTGTCGACTCGGAACTGAACTCTTCCCATCCTAACCAGCAGACGGTCACCATGTTTCTGAACTCAATCGCGCGAAGCCTGCGCAGCGAGCCGGAAGCACGCGAGATCTGTATGGAACTGGACGATGCCATGAGACGCAGCGGATTGCCGAGTACGTGGCAATCTGGAATCTGAGCTCCAGTCTGGCTTGAGCTACTTGGCTGGCTCTGATTTCTTTTCTGGCAGCGTGGCTGTGATGTTCTGGCCATCAGCTGCCACGATGTCGAACTGATCCTGCACGGTGCCCCGCGCGCGCGGCACGTCACCCCGAGTCCAGAAAGAGTTCGCGAATTCGCGGCTTTCCCCTGGATTCAGCATCAACTCCACCCACTGCTGAGTCTGCCATAGCGTCACACAGCCGCTCGGATCCAGTGCGCCTTCGTAGCAGTCGCGCCGCGTGATTTCGACGGTGAACGATCGGAGGCGCACGGCCGTAGCGTTGTTGGTCACATGCCCGCGCAACTCGAACGGAGCACCGTTCCCCGCGAGCCGCAATTGCTCGGCCTTTAACGCTGTCAAAGGAAAGGCTGTCACGGCTGAGGTCGGCGCACTGGGACTTCCACGCACGTCTTCCGGCCCAGCGCCACGCAGCCTTTGCAGTACGCCCCAAGCCAGCATGAGACCCAGGATGACGCTGCCTACGATTCCAATGGGCCGCAGCCGGGGAACCGTCAACGCGATGAGCAGAAAGATAGTCGCCAGTACCCAATACACGACGGTGATCCGCAAAGTGTCATCCCGCTTGAATGATCGTCGATGAGACAACGGTCGATGAGGACAGGACGATTACCGACATCGAGGGCGCACACCTTACATCATCCGCATCCGCTGTCCACGGAACCGGGTATCACCCGAGGCGTTGAGTTTTGAGCATGCGCTGTCGGGACATGTGGACACGGTTGCCACGCACCGCTTCGCATCTGTCTGCAGCCATCAACTCCGAATCGATTCCACAGGAGCCCATCATGGCAAGCAAGAATCCACCCAAAACCACGCCTGGCGCGAGCAAAGGTGCGAACGAAGGCGAAGGCAACAAGACAGCCGATCGACACTATCGGGAGGCAACGGAAAAATTCGTCAATTCGGATCGCGGCAAGTCCGAGATCGAACACGCAGGCAACGTCAGCAGCAGCGAGGAACGTGACATCGAGCGCGCTGAGGAAGAAGCAAAGTCTCGCGCTCGCGGCCATGACCCGGAAGAAGTTCGGGGGACTCGACGACCTAACTGATCTCCAGGAGATCTAAACAGTCAGTGCGGGCGCAGAGTTTTGACTCTCGCCCGCGCCCTTCCCTGATTTCGCGTTCTCAGTCACCATCGCTGCTCCTTGTTCAGGTGAGCGGCATCGTTGAATAACACTCAGGCCGCCTCTCAGACGCGGCGCCGGCAGCTCAGCTCCATTTTCGGTGGATCGATTGGCAATCTGGTCGAATGGTACGACTGGTATGCCTATTCGGCGTTTGCGATTTACTTCGCTCACGCTTTCTTTCCTGAAGGAAATCAGACAGCGCAGCTGCTCAATACTGCCGCCGTGTTCGCGGTCGGCTTTCTGGTGCGGCCAATCGGTGGATGGGTTCTCGGTCGCTATGCCGATCGCAAAGGTCGCAAGGCGGCGCTGACGTTATCCGTCCTGTTGATGTGCGCAGGCTCTTTGATGATCGCCCTGACACCTGGCTACGAAACCATCGGTCTCGCCGCGCCTGCACTGCTCGTTCTCGCACGCGTGCTGCAAGGCTTCAGCGTCGGCGGTGAGTACGGCACCAGCGCGACGTACATGAGCGAAATCGCCGGCAGCACCGATCGCGGCTTCTACTCCGGGATTTTGTACGTCACTCTGGTCATGGGCCAGCTCCTGGCCTTGGCTGTGTTGCTGTTGCTGCAATTCGTATTTCTGACGGCTGCGCAACTGGACGCGTGGGGTTGGCGAATTCCATTTTTTATCGGAGCGGCGGCGGCGCTGGTCGGCCTGTATCTGCGACGCAATCTCGCGGAGACAGAATCCTTTCAAAGCTCGCGCGGTCGCCATGCGCAGGCTGGCAGTCTGAGTCTGTTGCTCGAACATCCACGTGAAGCACTCACCGTGATCGGCCTCACCATGGGTGGCACGCTGTTTTTCTACGTGTTCACGAACTACATGCAGAAGTTCCTGCTCAACACAGTCGGGCTCAGCAAAGGCGAATCAACGCTCGTCTCCGCAGCAAGCTTGTTTCTCTTTATGATGGCGCAACCCATCGTGGGAGCGCTCTCCGATCGCATCGGACGGCGGCGCATGTTGATCGCGTTCGGCGTGTTGGCTTTGTTCACCACGATCCCACTTCTGTCTGCACTGGCTCAGACTCACAGCGCCTGGTCGGCATTCGGCTTCGTGATGATCGGACTTGCCATTTCTTCGCTCTACAGTTCGATCAGCGCTGTCGTTAAGGCGGAACTATTCCCGGTGGAAATCCGCGCGCTCGGCGTTGGCCTTCCCTACGCGATCGCGGTATCGCTTTTTGGTGGCACTGCCGAAATGCTCGCGCTGTGGTTCAAGAACATTGGTCATGAATCCTGGTTCTATTGGTATGTCACCGCTTGCGTCTTCTTTTCGCTGCTCGTGTATATATTCATGAGCGATACTCAGAAGACCTCGAGAATCTAAGCACCCTCGATATGGCTTCTTCGAAATCGAACGCACCCAAAGACGGTGGTGGCATCGTTTATTCAACCGGCATCGGCGAGCGCTGCCCGAACTGTTTACGCCCCGTGCGCGAATGCGTGTGTAAGAAAGGTACACCGGGCAAAACGGCATCCGATGGTGTGGTGCGTGTCAGCCGTGAAACTCAAGGCCGCAAAGGCAAAGGAGTGACGGTCGTCAGCGGCCTGGGATTGCCACCCGCCGAACTCGATGCGCTTGCAACGGAACTCAAGAAAAAGTGTGGCTCGGGCGGCGCAGTCGACAGCGGGCGTATCGAGATCCAGGGAGATCATCGCGATCGTCTTGTAGATGAACTCACCAAACGTGGATGGAAGGCCAAACGCGCCGGCGGCTGAGCGGCAGCAAAGAACCATTCACGATTCTCCGCTTCCCATCGGGCGCACGATTGTCGAAGATCCGCTGTCCGCCTTACTGGAGTTTCCTCATGAATTATTCGTCGTTCTCACGGGCTTTGATGGCTGTGACTACCACCTTTATTGCCGGCGCTGCGATGTCTGCACCTGCGACCTACCAGGTCGACCCGAAACACACTTATCCCAGCTTCGAAGCGGATCACCTGGGTGGAGTTTCCGTGTGGCGCGGCAAGCTCAACAGCTCTTCTGGAACGATCGTCTTTGACAAGGAAGCAGGCACAGGCACGGTCGATATCCAGATCGATATGGCATCGATCGACTTTGGCAATGACAAGTTGAACGAACATGCCTCCTCGCCTCAGATGTTCGACATCCAGAAGTTTCCGACCGCGACGTACAGCGGCAAGTTTTCCGGCGCGAAGGATGGCAAACCCACCCAAATAGACGGCACGCTGACAATGCACGGCGTCACCAAGCCCGTGAAACTGACAGTCAACAGCTTCAAATGCGTCTCAGACATGCAGACAAAGAAGGAACGCTGCGGCGCGGATGCATCGGGCACGATCAACCGCGAAGAGTTCGGAGTCTCTTACGGCAAGGACTACGGCTTCAATCAGACCGTCAAGCTTCTCATCCAGGTTGAAGCGCTGCGTCAGTAGTCGGTTAGCTCTGAGTGCGACATCCGCACTCAGATGGAAATTCGCGGGCTCGCGCGATCAAGAACCGCGCGCGGGCCCGCAATCGATGTCCTTGCCCGGACCGGTTTCAATCAACGCAAGCAATGCAGCCGGCGGCGCAACGCTGTAAAGCGCCGCCGCTGCGGCCGTCCGTAGGATCAGTGGACCCGCTTCCGGATGGAACGATGGGTCTTTGAACGTTCCACCGATCTGCAGAGGCGTTCGCAACGATAAAGGACTCTTGTCTTTCGGCTGCGGTATCAATCGCATTCCGATCGCCTCGCGGCGCAAGTCGATATTGCCTTCGCCGAAAATGATCGTGTCGGTCGTATCGAAGGCGAGACCGCGCGTCGTCACCTGTCCATCGACGATCTTGAAATTCGCATACGCACAGCGCAGCGGGATCGTGTGCTTCTTATCGAACAAGTATTTCACGGATTCCGCGACGTCGAGACCGGCAAGCTCCAGCAGCAGATTGCTGATGTGCCCCTCGCCCATGATCAAACCTATGTCGCCGTTCGCGCTGGCGAACATGTCGGCAACCGAGTTGCCCTGCGCGGTCACGGTCATTGCTCCTGATAACAGACCAGCACCCGACTTGGTCATCTGCACGGTCGGAAACATCTTCGGCAGTTCGAGCTTGTGAACCTCGGTGATGAGCGTGGTCTGGATCGTAGCCTTGCGCGCATCCAAACTCAGCCTCGATGCGATCGCACCACCCGCCGCATCGAAGTCGAGCGGATTGATCTTGAGCACTCCATTCTCGAGCACCAGATGCACCCTCATCCGTTCGAGCGGCAGCTTGGGCGCGTCGATATGCGTAGCCTCGAATGAAACATCCGCATCAATCGATCGCAGTTTTTCGAGCTTGAATGGCCTGTCTGGAAGCACCGTAGGTTTCGCTTGCTTGAGCGCCTTAGCGGCTTCAATGTCTTCATCGCTAGCGCCAGGCGGAACGTTGATGAAGCCCAACAAATCGCGAAATGCGAGGCGTTTGGAAGTCAGAACGCCTTTCAACATGTGCCGCTCTGCGCCCAGATCCACAGAGGCGTTTCCAGCGATGTCGCTGCTGCCGACTTTTCCGGTGAACTTGCGATAGCTCCACACATCGCCCTGACGGTTCAACCGGCCGTTCAATCGATACGGAGCACTGTCGGGAAGCGCGATGCCAGTCTGCCGATACAGATCTCCGAGGGTGTTACCGGAGATATCGAATTCGATATCGAAGTTCTCGGGCTGCAGTTGACCACGTAATGCGCCGGACGCGTGCGCCTGCGTCCTGCCGGCGCGAGCGCGCACGTCCGCGTGGTACGGCCTTTCCTGATTCTGCAAATCGAGCGGCGAATCGACTCGTCCTTCGAGATCGAACGGATAGCCGCGCCAGCTACCCTCGCCCTTCGCGTTGAGGGGCGCGTGGGGGCTCTCGGCAGTCGGCGCGCCGCTGTTCAAACTCAGACGCACATCGGTTTCGAAAGAGGCTTCGTGCAGTCGCAGTTCACCGTCTTTGACGAGCAGTTGATTGACGTCGGGCAGCGGAGTGCGCTGCTTCTTTTTCAACTTCGGTAGTTTCGATTCGAATATCCAGTTGGACTGCTTCGACTCGTTGCGTTCGAACAGAA
>JBJMWN010000094.1:0-5400 GCA_045810085.1 Povalibacter sp.
CCTGATCACCGTCTCGTAACGGGCGATCGGGTGCGAATACCACCCGTAAGACTGAAGCCGCGCGAAACCGAAGCACCCTCCAAGTCTCTGCGCGATTTCATTGGCGACTCGATCATCTTTGAAGACCGAGATCTCATCGTCGTGAACAAGCCCGCGGGCGTTGCGGTGCATGGTGGCAGCGGATTGTCGTTTGGCGTCATCGAAGCACTCCGGGCACGTCATCCAGAGTTGAAAGAGCTCGATCTGGTGCATCGCCTCGATCGCGACACGAGCGGATGTCTTCTCGTAGCAAAGCGGCGGGCAGTTTTGCGAGAGCTGCATGCGGCCATGAGAGAGCGTGAGATGGAGAAGCGTTACTTCGCGCTGGTCTGCGGACGCTGGCCATTTGGCACGAAGACTATCGATGTGCCACTCAAGACCAATCTGAAACAAGGCGGCGAGCGAGTTGTGCGGGTTCACGCAGAAGGACAGGAGGCTCTGACCACATTCAAGCCCGTCAAACACTTCGCCAAACTGGCGACACTGCTCGACGTTTCGTTAGGGACGGGTCGAACTCATCAAATACGAGTTCACGCTGCTCATGCGGGTCACCCCGTTGCAGGCGACGATAAATATGGAGATCGGGAATGCGACGCGCGTTTGAAGCCATTTGGTCTGAAGCGAATGTTCCTGCATGCCCATTCATTGGCATTCGCTCGCTCAGGCCAACCGTTTTCAATTTCGGCGCCGCTGCCGAGTGACTTACAGGCCGTTCTGGATCAGCTGGCTTCCGGCAAAAACGTTCAAGGCACCTGAAAACCTGCGCGGCGCAACGCCGCAGACAGCCAGATCATCGGCAGGCCGATGAGAGCAGTGGGATCTTGCGAGTCCACGCGCTCTAGCAAACTGATGCCCAGACCTTCCACTTTGAACGATCCAGCCGAGCTGACAGGACGCTCGCGCGCGACGTAACGGTTGATTTCATCCTCGGTGAGCTTGCGGAATTGCACCGTCGTCACGTCAAGGTGGCCTTCGTTAGCGCCCGAGTCCGAGTGCACGACGTGTACAGCCGTATGGAAGGAGAGGCGTTGACCGCAAAAAGCTTTCAGCTGTTCGATACAACGTTCTGGATTGCCCGGTTTACCAATGATTTCGCGACCAAACAGCGCGACCTGATCGGATCCGATCACTACGCTATCGCGGTGACGATCCGCGACAGCCTCAGCTTTAGCCCTGGCGAGCCGCGCAACCAAATCGACAGGCCCTTCGCCCGGAAGCGGCGTTTCGTCCACGTTGGGTGCTGCCACCGTGAAGCGAATACCAAGGCGCTCGAGCAACTGCCGACGAAACTGTGAAGTCGACCCAAGGACCAGGCGAGGTTGGTGGGAAGAGTTCGACGGGCGGGTCATGCAATGGGCACTCCGATTGTTCTTGAATCGATCGCCGCCCCAGGCGGGCGCACCGTGAGTTCGCGTGAGAAGCAGGACGACGAGAGCCATGAGCTCGCGACACTTGGGGGACACCGGAATGCCGTCACAGGGTCAGCCCTTCTCTCAGGAAAACAAGCATTTATCAGGCTTTTTCTTTTGACACCCCAGGGGGTCGCCGCTAGTATACGCGCCCCATGTCGCGACCCCAGGGTGCACAATCCGGCGCTTCTGCCGGGAACTCGAGTTCCGGCGGGAATCGAATCGATGCTCTGGTCTGTGCGCGTTCCGGCACCACGATCGAACGTCATTTTGCAGCAGGGGAACTGCCGCGTCTGCAGGACGCAGGTGCGGGTGCTGAATCTGCGATCTCAGCAAGATTCCATTTCTTGCAGTACGAAGGGCATGTTGCCATCGACGGTGAGCTCGAAGGCGTGGTCGTTTTGACTTGCCAGCGCTGTATGAAGCCGCTCGACTTCGAACTGAGTGACTCGTTCAAAGTGCTGCTGGTGGACGACGAAGAGGATCTCGAAGGCGAGCCGGGTGGCTACGAACCCGTTCTGGCAAATCCGGCGAGCCTTGATCTTCAGGCGCTGGCCGAAGACCAGGCGCTGCTTGCGTTGCCATTGGTGCCCAAGCATGAGTCCGAGACGTGCATTGAAGTTGTACTCGGTCCGAAGCCGGACGAGTCATTAGAAGAGCAGGGCACGCAGCGGCCCTTTGGCAATCTCCGCGATCTGATGCGTGGACGCGAAGAGAAGTAGAGCAGAGTTACGAATTTGAGCTGGCGCGAGCACAGCTCGTGAACCGGCCCCAAGCAAAGGCCATTTGGAGATTGATGTCATGCCAGTCCAGAAAAGTCGCCGCACTCCTTCGACACGCGGTATGCGCCGTGCTCACGACAAATTGAGCCGCCCAGCACTGTCCGTTGACGCGACCTCGGGTGAGACGCACACGCGTCACCGCATTTCGCCAGATGGTTTTTATCGCGGCAAGAAGGTCATTGCCACGCGCACTGACAAGTCAGATTCAGAATAACGGCAGCGCCCTTAAGGGCGCTGCACGATCTTCCTGCTTGGCCAGCCTCCGACCCGTCACGATTGCGGTCGATGCAATGGGCGGCGATCACGGGCCTTCCGTGACCGTCCCCGCATCGTTGGCTGCGCTCGCCCGTGAACAGGACCTACGCATCGTCTTGGTGGGGCTTGCTGACGCTCTCAACCCGTTGCTGAAGGACGGCGCTCGTGAGTTCGGTGATCGCATCAGCGTCCATGAAGTCACCCAAGTCGTGACGATGGACGAGAAACCGCAGGACGCGCTTCGCAAAAAGAAAGATTCGTCGATGCGTGTCGCCATCGACCTGGTGAAGGCCGGAACTGCGCATGCGTGTGTCAGTGCAGGGAACACCGGTGCCCTGATGGCAACTGCACGCTTCGTTCTCAAAACGGTTGAAGGCATCGATCGCCCAGCCATCATTTCCAGAATACGTGCTCGCCACGGTCACACGCATATGCTGGATCTCGGCGCCAATTCGCACTGCACCGCTGAACATCTGTTCCAGTTCGCAGTGATGGGTGCGGTTGTTGCCGCTGATATGCATGGAATCAGCAACCCGCGAGTAGGCGTACTGAACATCGGCGAGGAAGAGACTAAAGGAGATGGTGTGGTGCAAGAGGCAGCGAGGCTGCTGTCCGCCAGCAAGCTCAACTACATCGGATTCGTCGAGGGCAACGATATTTTTTCTGGCGAAGTGGACGTCGTCGTGACCGACGGTTTCACCGGGAATGTCGCGCTTAAATCCATGGAAGGTCTTGCCAACATGCTCGTGAGCGCGTTGAAGACCGAGTACACACGTAATCCACTTCGGTACATTGGCGCGTTGGCGTCATGGCCCGTGCTCAGATCCTTACGTCAGGAGTTCGACCCTCGCACCTACAACGGCGCGAGCATGGTCGGACTCACTGGCGTCGTCATCAAAAGTCACGGCAGCGCGGACGTTCTTTCTTTTGGTAACGCCATCCGTGTCGCCTTGATCGAGGCCGAAAAGGGCGTTCCGACGCAGATCAGCAATCTGCTTCGCGCCCAGATGCAGTGATGGAATGAACTTCGGTCGTGTGTCGTGGCTCTCCTTTATAAGAGCTGCAGCGCCAAGCCTGTAGCAACCCGCATTCGGTTTACCTAGACTCATCTCATGGCATTGATGCGCACATCGTTTTTCGTTGCAGTTCTCGCTCTTGTCTCAGCATTTGGTGCTGACCAGGCGTTCGCGGCTAACTTTTTGGTTCCCGAATCCGATTCAGTGCTCGGCGAAGTCCAGTGGGTCACCGCGAAACACGAAGACACTCTGCTCGATATGGGGCGCACGTATGGCGTCGGCTATGAAGAGATCGTCGCCGCGAACCCGGGTGTGGATCCCTGGCTTCCTGGAGAAGGCACGCAGGTTCTGATCCCTTCGAGGTACATCCTTCCAGAAGGCGCTCGCGACGGAATCGTCGTCAGTTTGGCTGAGCACCGTCTCTATTATTTTCCGGCCGCAAAAGCTGGGCAGCCAGTCACGGTCGTGACCTATCCGATCAGCGTGGGTCGAATGGATTGGAAGACGCCACTGGGTCTTACTCGAATCGTCGATAAGCGTGTGCGGCCGATCTGGTATCCGCCCGAATCAGTACGTAAAGAACATGAGGCTGATGGGCGACCGCTGCCGAAAGCAGTTCCACCAGGTCCGGACAATCCGCTGGGTGAATACGCGATGCGACTCGGCATCCCTGGTGGCGCGTATCTGATCCACGGCACCAATCGTCCAGCAGGCGTTGGCATGCAAGTCACGCACGGATGCATTCGCATGTATCCGGAAGATATCGAACAGTTCTTCAAGATGGTTGCGGTGAATACACCCGTCCGCATCGTTCACCAGCCGTACAAGATGGGATGGAAAGGGCAGGAGCTCTACATGGAAGTTCACGCACCGCTCGAAGGTGCGGAAGACCTTGAACCGCACAGTCTCACGCAGATCACTCGATTGCTGGTGTCCGCTACACAGAATCGCAGCGTAGTGATCGACTGGGCGAAGGCCGAGCAGACCTTCAACGAAGCGACCGGCATTCCGCAACCCGTGATGCTTGGTCCAGCAACATCACAACTCGTCAGTTCTCCCTAAGAGCCGAGCTTCTTTCGTCAGCGAAGTCGGTCTGACTTGGTAGACTGTCTGTGCGCGGCCCCCGCGGTGCGAGGCTATCCTTTCCACCGAGTTAGTCCATGGCTGAGCC
This sequence comes from Povalibacter sp., assembly GCA_045810085.1. Classification (GTDB taxonomy): domain Bacteria; phylum Pseudomonadota; class Gammaproteobacteria; order Steroidobacterales; family Steroidobacteraceae; genus Steroidobacter. Next base: position 4,673 of record JBJMWN010000094.1, read on the forward strand.
TGTGGGGTCCGCGTCTTCCACGATCCAAGCGCCTTCGGCGCTTCGTAACGCCACTGCTCGGGCGAAGTGATTTGTTGTTTCGTGCCCGCGAGCAGGTACGTTCCTTCTCTGCTCATCCAGCTCAGCGAGATGCATATCGCCGATCGTTCAGGGTCCGACAGCGCGCCTGATACGCAATCGTTCGGCAGGTTGCATCATCTGCGGTGAGCTGAGCAAAACCGCGGCTAGGTGTACGTGCGGCGTCTGCTCTCGAACGAGACTGGGTGATCCACCAGAAGCAGGTTCGGTGTGCAATTAAATGCAGGTCAGCTACGAGAGTTTGTCTCGGTAGTTCCCTCGAACGTACCTGTTGATGTACGTGTTCAGACCTTTTCCCATTCGAGCCCGCCGTTGCATCTCGATGACGTGCTGTGTACCGGGGACAGAATCATCGTAGAGGTAGGTGCCATCGCGGCTGAATTTAACCGTTGTCGAGCGGGGCCCGATCTCATAGGCAGCAATGCCGGAATCACCTTCGATATCTTTGTACTTGAGCATGGTGGCCCTGCGTCGCTGACGCCTCGTTCCGTTGGAGCACCAACCATAAAAGGAGGGGTTCGAAGCCGGAGTTCCCGAGGGCCAACGCAAAAGAAAACGCCGCGCAGAGCGCGGCGTTTCCATCTCGACCCGAAGTAGTTCGAATTACTTCGAAACAGACTTCTTGAACGCGCGATCGATCTTCTCGTTCG
>JBJMWN010000095.1:0-8031 GCA_045810085.1 Povalibacter sp.
AGTAGTTTCTATCCTACTTCTTCTTCTTCTTCTTCTTCTTCTTCTTCTTCTTCTGCTCGCGCTTGGTGCCTGTACACGAAGGAAGTTGGGAACACCATCCAATTGTGTTCGGCATGATGTCCGCTTTCGGCCGGTTGACAACCCAACGACTTCCGACCCGAAGCAGACATGGCGCCGAATGAGTTAGGTCTAGGGGACAGTTGCGAGACTCAGGCGCCAGTCAATCGCGTCTAGGGTGGCTCCCGGCAGGCCAGGCCATGATCTCTCGTGTTTCACCGCCGCCGTTCTTCCAGGCATGCTGCGATACTCCATAGCCGGAAAGGTTCGCATCGCGGTTAGAGCGCGCCCGCTTCCGGCCAGTTTGACCAATGACTGTTTGGCGCCAGTGTGGGTCGATACCGGGAAGGATCGCGTGTGGCGAGAACGTCCGCAATCAAACGAAAGGTTTCATATGAGCTGGGAGCGTCGCCTGTCTCCGGCGGATGTCCAGGTGGATAGTAATACCACTGCCGGTGGTGCCATTGATCCAGCTGCATCAGTTCGGGCAGGGCGCTGGGCAGATGCATGCGTTTCTCTGCATCGGTGGCGCGGCAAATCTCAGCGTACTGATAAGCGATATAACGACCCAAGTCTTCGGCTCGCGCGTCTTTAGGCCAGGAACGGGAATCGTTGTTCGGAACGAAATCGCCGGGACCCGCCGGCACCAGAACGGTTTGGTCTCGCACTTTTATTCGAACTGGTGAAATCGAGTTGTTGAAATGCGAGACGGCCGCGTTCAACTCGGCTCCTTCGATGAGCGGAAGAAACTCCACGTTCACTGAGAATTGTTGCTTGTCTCCGCCGCGAGGAAGTCGCTCCAGGGCATTGCCGAGCCAGGTGACTGTCGACAGGAACAAATCGGCTCGGGGATTGTAACCACTCACGTCCGAAACGATGGCCCAACGCGTTTCGTCTGCATAGAGCGTGAGACGTGAATTGGCCGTGTAAACGTAGGGATGTTCGAGATTCACGAACGACCACAGCCGATTGTCCTTCAGGCAGCGATCGAGAAATTTCAGCACATCGTCCGCGGTGAATGTGTTTGCCATCATCGCCTTTCCAGCCGGACTACCGCGCCGCCGGCCTATTCCGGCTCTTTGTATAAGCCAGCCTAGCGGTTTCGCGTGCGTTGCACTAGCGCATCCGCGGGAGCTGTCTATCACTTGTGGTGTGAGTGGACTGAGCTCAATCGATGTCCGCTTCTGGCCGGTTGCAAACTCAATAGCTCGACAGCTTCCGACTCAAACTCGCCGCTCGCCGATGTCACGCAAGATAAGAAGTTATCAGTCGGCCCTGCGGTGCAGGATGTGTATCGCACCCTTCGCAACTCGGGCTGCCTTAGGCAATCCGGTCGACTGACAAACAGAATTGGCGAGCGCAAGCTGACTGCGATTAACCGGTGCAACAGCTGCCGCGCACCAGATTTCACATTGCTGATCTACTCCTGTCATGAAAAGTTGCTCGGAGCTGGGCCGGCACGCTGCGGCAGTAGCGCCTTCGTCCTGATTGCCGAGCGAGGGCGCACCAGACGTTAAAGAGAGGCGCAGCATGAGTGCAGTAACGTTATTCAGCGATCGGGATTTTGCTGGTTGGGACGTGCCTGTGGATGAGGGCGATACCCGATTCACAACTGACTTCAACGACGTGGCTTGTTCGATTCGGGTATCGCCAGGCTACTGTGCGGTCTTGTATGAGCACGCCAACGAGTACTTTGGTTACGGCGCTTCGGTGGATCTGCTCGAAGACTGTCCCGATCTTTCTGTGTACGGCTTCGACAAGAAAACGTCGTACGTGCACGTCTTTCGAGCCAATCGCGATGGCTTCGTGTGGGCGCGTGGCGCGATCCGTGATGGGCAATTCATAAACGGGCATTGGGAACGGCAACGCGCAAGTGGCGTATCTCCCAACACTAACGTGGCGGCAGTTGCACCTCCTCTTGAGCCGCGCACGGAGCCGTTACCCGCTGACTCAGGCATCGTCGTGCGCGACCACCGCGGCGAAGACCCGCGGTTACCTCCTGGCCAGGGAGGTGGCGATCCGATCGTCCGCGACCATCGTGAATCCAAGATCAAGCACGTGTTCGTGCTGATGCTGGAGAACCGCTCGTTCGACCACATGCTCGGGTTCTCAGGTATCACCGGGACCGACACCGCGACGGGTCAGCCGACGTCCATCGATGGGCTGAACGGGTCGGAGTCGAATTCATACAACGGCGTCACCTATACGGTGCAGCGAGGTGCTCCCGACCGCGCCGAGTACGACCCTTCGCATAGTTTTCCGGGCGTCCTCGAAGAGCTCTGTGGCCAAGGGGCCGCGTACGTGAGCGGCCAGCCGTACCCGCCGATCAACAACTCGGGGTTCGTCTCGGTCCACGCCGGGTCTCATCCAGAGCGGCCGGACGTCGCAATGCGATGTTTCACGCCGGAGCAGGTACCGGTGATCACGGCTCTCGCGCGAGAGTTCGTCGTTTGCGATCGCTGGTTCTCTTCCTTGCCGGGGCCGACCGAGCCCAATCGCTTCTTCGTTCACGCCGCCACGTGCGGATTCTTCGATGAGGCACCTTCCACCAAGGAATATGCCGAAGCCTTCTCGAGTCCATGGTCTGGCATTGCATTCACGCATGGAACGATCTTCGATCGGCTTGACGAAGCTGGCGTCAAGTGGCGCATCTACGCCGACGACAGTTTTCCCAACGTCGCCTTGCTCAAGGGTGTCAGCCGGACGTTCGACATCGACGAGTTCGAGGATTTCCGCAAGGACGTCGCCTCGCCTTCCTACAACGCGGCATACACCTTCATCGAGCCCAGCTACGATCCGTTTGACGATTACGAGGACGGCAATTCGCAGCACCCTTTGGGCAGCGTCAGGGCGGGCGAGATGATCATCAAGAGGACGTATGAAGCTCTTCGCGCCTCGCCGATCTGGAACGACAGCATGCTCATCATCACCTATGACGAGCACGGCGGCTTCTACGATCACGTGGCTCCCCCGTCGGCGCGACAGACCGGCTCCACGGGGCGAAAGTTCGGGTTCACCTTCGATCAGCTCGGTCCGCGAGTCCCCGCTATCGTCATCTCACCGCGCATTCCCAGGAATCTGGTCGACCATCGCACCTACGAGCACTCCACGATCGTAGCCACGGTGATAAGACTCTTCGGCCTCAACAATCTCACGACGCGATCATCACTGAGCTCGGACCTGAAGCCGCTGGCCACGCTCGATGAGCCTCGGTCCGATGCCCCTATGACGCTGCCGGATCCGATGGGTGGGGCGATCGCCCGAGTCATCAAGGTCCCATTCGAAGCGAAGACGGCCAAAGACCCAGAGAGGGCCATCGATGACGATCCGACGGGCAGGATTGCAGCGACCATCGCGTCGGCCCTTGCCCAGCATCTCGAGGTCACGCCGCCGTTTGAGCACGAAACGATCATAGCTCGTGTCGAAGCCCTGCAAACGCGCGCAGAAGCACTGGAGTACCTTAAGGAAGTCCACGTTCTCGTGAAAGCAGCGAAGCAAAGCGCTGGTGTCGAGCCAAGCGCCAGTGTCCGGCTTCACGTTAACCCCAGCGTTCGGCTGCATCTGCACCAGTAACGCCGGGCACGTGTCTTCAGGCGTGGCCGCCCGCTCAGTGTCGATCAACACCGTTCGGCCACGTTGTTGGCTTGTCAATGCATCTGCGCTTCTGATGAAAGAAGACGTCGCTTCCGACCCGAACGAGATCTGGCAGGCTCACCTCGGCAGTTTGGATATTAATTTGAGAATCCTGCGCCCCTATGGCTCGCAGCATTGAATTTCGAACTTCAGTATGGAAGCTGACGCGTCTACGAAGCAGATGTCGTCGTCTGCTCGATCCAGCGCAGCGCATCGTCGAGGTCCTGCATCAGCGTGTCTCGCGCATTGCTGAACCCATGATCCTCTGCATCGACCTGATAGAGCCGCAGGGTCTCCGTGTCTGGACCGAGAAGCTGGCGCGATTCAGCGGAAGGCACGTAGGAATCGTGGGTGGATTGGATCACTGCAAGCCGCGTGGCGCCGAGAAGCTTCAACGCCGGATAGAGTTGGATACGATCCTGGTCATCCACCTGGATCTCAGGGCGGTGCTCGCCTTCGGATGCGCGCAGATAGTCGGCCTCGCGAGTCAATGCGATCGCCACTGCACCGACGATGCCATCGCGCAATTCCGGGTGTACAGCCGTGAACGCGACGGCGGAGGCGCCCCGTGAGAATCCGACCATGATGATTGGCGTCGAGTCGGTTAAGCCGAGGTGCCGCTTGGCCTGGGCATACAGTTCCTTCAATGCCTGCGCAGCCTCGCCAGTGCCGATTCGCTGATCCGACTGCACGATATCGCGAAGTGCCTCGGGTGCGCTGAAACCTGCAAGCGTGTAACCGCGCTCCGCCAGATGCACGAACAATGCGCGACTGGTGCCGAACCAGCCGTCATCACCGGTGGCAAACACAACGAGATAGCCGGAGTGTTGGCTCGTGAGCGGGCGAACGTAGGTCGCGTGAATCTCGTTGTGCGCCGTATGAACGGGTTGCACTGTCACTGTGTAGACACCGGGCTTCGATGCAAGCCGAGGATGGGTGCAACCCGCAACAACAATCAGGCACGCAGCGCAGAACAACGATTTCGCACGCATGGTCTGAGCCTACGCTTCCAGGCCAGATCTCTCCATAGGCACCGGCAGTGCGACTAGATCAAATCATGCCGGCTCGAGTCGCACCGAACTACATCGCATCCTTCATACGGCCGCCTGCAATTCACCGAAGAGCGGGATCTCGTTGATCTGCTCGCGCAATCGCGCACTTGCTCAGCATCGAGTGCCCAGCGATCAATAGTTGCTCGCTCCCAGAGATCTGAACCATCGATGAATCACCGATGCACCTCGTGGTGACAGCGATGATTCACGTGCAGTAGCAGTGCTTAGCGTGGCCCTGAGAAGTTTGCGGGCGGACGCGTCCTTACCAAAAACCCAGATCCGCGTGGATCGCAGAGAACAGGCGTTTGCGCTCTCGTCGACAAAGAACTCGGAGCTCGCAATGTGCAAGCTCCGAGTTGGTGTGATGACAGCTCAGTCGCAAGTCGATAGCGATGCGATCCAGTCGTTGATGAGTGCCACACCTTGATCGTCGACCTTCAGGCTGCCCACCGGCGGCATCTGATGGGTAGAGCCTCGAAGTTTCATGCGTGTGAGCAGAACGGACTGCTCCGGGTGACCCGGTGCGATGAGCTTCGGGTCGGTGAGACCCACGTTGCCCAGGCTCGGCGCTGCGTTGCACGCATTCGTGCTTGCGAGTTTCGTGTCGAAGCGCAAATCCATGCTCGCGTTTGTTGGGCCACCGGGTCGATGACACAGCGAACAATTGGTGTGCAGGTACGAGCGCGCGCGGTCGGCGAGCGGAGCCGACGTATCCGACGGGTCGGGGTAGGCGACTTGTGTCTCGGGACTATCGATGTTTTTTTCCATTACGCCGATCGTGTTCAACGTAACAAGTTGATGGGCTTCGAACCCTGTTTGCGGATACGTCATCTTCGTCGCGAGCTGTCGTGTCTCCAGGCCGAGAGAACTTCCGGATGCAGAGTTGTGACAGAACATGCAGTCAGACTCGCTCGGATAGATCCACTGCTGACCGTTGCCGAGGTCAGCTGTCTTGCCGCCCTTAACCAGTGTTGCGTCGGTCTGATCCGTGTTCCATTCGTATGTGTAGCCCGCCCACACGCCATCTGGGTGACGCATAAACAATCGTGTCTCGATCAGACGATTGTTCAGATGAAAGTTCTTCATCAAGACAGTGCCGTTCGGGAAGTCCCAATCGTTATCGGCTCCGACCGAAATCTTCCCGTCGTCCGGTAATGCCATCCATCGTTCTTTAAGGGCGCCATCCGACCAGAATGGCGCGCTGGGTTTATAGGGGATGAGTCCGCTCGCTGGCTGCGTTGGATTCAACGGGTCCACACATCCCGTCGCTGACAGTTGCGTTGCGACGCCTGTGCCTGGGTCGGCGTCCGTCGCTTTGATGTGGAAGAGCGAACCGTGAATATTGACGAGGTAAATCTCGCCATCCAGATCTTCGGCGAACGAAGAGGGACTGAGGCCGGATAAAAAGCCGGTGCCAGTCAGCTCCATCGTCGGCTTCGCCGTATTGGGAATGTCCCACAGACGGCCGCTCACAAAGTCGCCGAAAATGTAGTGACCAATGAGAGCGGGATATTTCGTACCGCGATACACATAGCCGCCGGTGACAGCCTGTCCGCCGCCGTCGTGATGGTCGTATTCGGCAATGGGCGGCAGCGGATTGGTGGGTTCTGTGCAGATCAGGCTTGTTCTCAGAGTGCCTTCATAACAACGCCAACCGTAATTGCCGCCACGCACGACTCGATTCACTTCCTCTTTCGTCGACTCGCCGACATCGCCTTCCCAGATCTCGCCCGTTTGGCGATCGAAGCTCCAGCGCCACGGATTGCGAAAGCCCACGGCGTAGATTTCAGGACACGTGTCCGTTTCCGTATTGGTCCCGGTCACGTTGCAAAGGGCGGTCTTGTCAGCGAACGGATTGGTGGGCGGAATTCGATACAGCGCAGTCCCAGTCGTGCCGTTGACGTCGATGCGAATGAATTTTCCCCGCACCGTGTTCATCTGCTGCGCCCGGTCAACCCTGAATTCATTACCGTCGCCCACGCTCATATACAGATAACCATCTTTTCCGAAGATGATATTGCCGCCGTGGTGATGCTCGCTGATCTTCGTGACGGTCAGAAGGATCCGCTCCGAGGCTGGATCGAGCGTCAGTCCACCATCGTGCGATGTGAATTCCGATAGATGAGTGTCTGGGCCTTTGTCAGTTCGCGTCAGCGAGGTGTACGACACGTACACGCGCGGCGTGGCCGGAAAATTGGGATGGAACGCAACCCCAAGCATGCCGCACTCTGCGCACACTGATTCAGTTTCTGAACTGAGGTCCAGCACAACGGAGGAGGTCGACACGTCCTCTCTGTTTTCAAACATGCGCAGCACGCCAGACCGGTGACCTACAAAGAACCTGCTGCGATCGCCGGGTGCCTGCACCATCACGATGGGATACCACGTGTGCTGCGTTTGTGGATCCCGTAAAAACAATTTCGGAAAAGCTCGCTCGACTCCGATCGATCCTGCTGCACGCGCAGGTGCCTTGCAGGTTCCGTTGCTGGGACGCTTGTCCAGTCCGCTACCCGTGGGGCTTGGCGTTGGTGTCGGTGTCGGCGCAGGCGTAGGTGTCGGCGTAGGTGTCGATGTCGGTGTCGGTGTCGGCGCCGGGGTCGGTGTCGGTGTCGGTGTAGGCGTAGGCGTAGGTGTCGGCGTAGGTGCAGGTGTAGGTGTAGGTGTCGGAGTCGGTGTCGGCGTGGGTGCAGGTGTAGGCGTCGGCGTCGGTGTAGGCGTGGGTGTAGGCGTCGGCGTACTGCCAGACGGTGGATTGTTGTTGTTCCCGTCGCCGCCACTGCAGCCGGAAACTGCCAAAAAAGCGGATAAACAGAGCCCCATCGCAGATCGACCCAGCGCCATGTCCTTCTCCCTGGTAGTGCAACCTCGCACGTGAAACGAGCTACGTCTGACGCGAGCAGTTGTTCCGTGGCTGTTTAGGTCGTAACCCTGGTCTGCAACTTACACCTCCAATCGCGATCATCCGTCGCGAGGAGGCTCTTCCTGGTTTGTCGCGCAGCTTGCTTTCGCCACTATCTGAGTCGAGGCGTCCATTGGCCGCACTTGGTATTTTGGGAAAGCGTGCGTGCCTCTCTCCGTTGCGGTCGGGGGTTTGGGGATTCGCTGGGGAAGAGCCGTTGCACACCTGCCGAGACTTAGTCGTCGCGCTCGACAAGGAGCGCCACTTATCACAGAGAAGCGACGCGTAGCGTGATGGCCTGATCAGCAGGCGATGAATGCAGCCGCGCAATGAATCTCTCGATCACCTCGGCGTTGAGTTCGTTGAACAGATGCCGATCCTCGGCTTTGA
>JBJMWN010000096.1:0-7337 GCA_045810085.1 Povalibacter sp.
ATTCTCGGTGCTGAGCGGCAGTGTGGCTCGACTGCAGCGAGCGCTGATTCAGTTCATGCTGGATCTGCACACGAGCGAACACGGTTACCGCGAGCTTTACGTTCCCTATCTCGTGAACGCTCAGTCGCTGACTGGAACGGGTCAGTTGCCCAAGTTCGAGGCCGATTTGTTTGCAGTTCAAGGTGAGCAGAAGCTGTATCTCATCCCTACTGCTGAAGTGCCTGTGACGAATCTGGTGCGCGACACGATCGTCGATCCGGCTGATCTGCCGCTGCGTTTCGTGGCGCACACGCCGTGCTTCCGCTCCGAAGCGGGCTCCTACGGTAAAGACACACGCGGAATGATTCGCCAGCATCAATTCGAAAAAGTTGAGCTGGTTCACATGGCGCGCCCGCAGGATTCGTACGCCGAACACGAGCAGCTCACGCGTAATGCGGAAGAAGTGCTGAAGCGACTCGGCCTGCCGTATCGAGTCGTCGCACTGTGCGCGGGTGATATCGGATTTGGATCGGCAAAGACCTACGATCTCGAGGTCTGGCTGCCTGGCCAGAACGCATATCGCGAGATCTCATCGTGCTCGAATTACGAAGCGTTCCAGGCACGTCGCATGCAGGCTCGCTGGCGTAATCCTGAAACAGGCAAGCCCGAGCCGCTGCACACACTGAATGGTTCGGGTGTTGCTGCCGGACGCGCGCTCGTCGCTGTTCTCGAGAATTACCAGCAGGCGGATGGCAGCGTCCTGGTGCCAGACGTTTTGAAGCCGTACATGGGTGGGAGCGACGTCATTCGCTGACGTAGCCGTCGTCCCGCTGATCCCGACCGGCGGAAGAAATCTTCACTCAAAAGAAAAGGGCGCGGTCGTCAAACCGCGCCCTTTGTATTTCGATCAGCCGACGAGAATCAGCGATTCGATGCAGCGCCCAGTAGACGCAGCAGGCTGAGAAACATGTTGTAGATCTGGACGTACAGCGTCACGGTCGCGCGGATGTAGTTAGTCTCCCCGCCGTTCACGATCTCGCCTGTCTGCCACAGGATGATGCCGCCGCTCACGATCAGGAACAGGCCTGACACGACCAGCGACAACGTCGACAAGTGGAACACGATTGCGATGATGCCGAGAACGAATGCACCGATCGCGCCGATGGTGAGAAAGCCACCCATGAAGCTGAAGTCACGTCCGCTCTTCACGGCATAAGCCGACAAGCCCAGGAACGCCGCCGCGGTCGTGCCCAATGCCGTCATCACGACCTGCGAGCCGTTGGGTAGGAACTCCAGATAGGCATTCAAGATCGGGCCGAGTGTCAGGCCGAGGAATCCCGTGAGCGCGAACACCCAGAACACGCCCCACGCGCTGTCCTGTGTTTTGTGTACGGCATACATCAGACCGATGTACGGAAGCAGCATCCACAAGCCCATGAACGGCATATTGAGCATCATGGCGACGCCCGCGGTCAGCGCGCTGAACAACAGGGTCGCGCCGAGCAGCAAGTAGGTATTCCTAAGAACCTTGTTGGTCGCCAGCGCCGAGCCACGTACCGTGGTCGAAGCGGCATTTGCCGGGTAGTTCTGCATTTGCACCAATCTCCTGAAGTTGTCCGCGCTCGTAGGAACGCGAAGATTGGACTGTTGAACCCGTCGCAAGTTCGCGCCAGTCCTCTTGCCGCCGGCATTCTAACAATAGCGGTCAGCAAGCAGTCCACGAGTTCGATGAATCAGGGTATTTTCTGCAAAATCAATGCTCCAGACTTGTCGTGAAGAGATGGAAACTGGAGAATGCGCGACCGCGGAAAAGGCTATCGGCGCTTCGCGTCACCAAAGCTCGAGGGCTTGGGTGCTAGCCGATAGCAATAGTCTGAAATGCATGTGGAAGAGTGGCCGAGCGGTTTAAGGCACCAGTCTTGAAAACTGGCGAGGGGGCAACCCCTCCGTGAGTTCGAATCTCACCTCTTCCGCCACATCCAACGGACTTGGCGACCACTAGTTTTTCGTTTGTGCTGCGTCCTGCGCGCCCGTGTTCTAGGGCTCATTGGCCCACTGCTCTCAGTAACGCCGCTCGCGCCAGTAATCTTGTCGAATCGAGTGTCGGCAGCGGTGAATTCTCATCGTTGATGATCAACGGAATTTCAGTGCAGGCGAGAGCGATGGTGTCGCAGCCTTGCTCTTCCAGATCGCCGATCACTTCTTGCAAGTAGCCGATCGCTCTCGGCGTGAATACGCCGAGCACCAGTTCATCCATGATGATGCGGCTGATCTCCCGGCGCTGCTCGAGAGTAGGTCGCACGTACTCGAGTCCGGCAGCCGACAGTTTTTGCGGATACACCTCACTCTCCATGAGCCATTGTGTGCCGATGAGGCCAGCGCGTCGGAAGCCGCGTGTTTTCGCTTCATTCGCGACAACTTCTGCAATGTGCAGCCAGGGCAGGGGTGAGCGAGATTCGATCAGAGGAAGTGCTTGGTGAATCGTGTTGACTGGGCAGATCAGAAAATCGGCGCCGGTTCTCGCCAGCTTGTTCGCTGATGACAGCATCAGCTCGCCGACGCCGGCCCAGTCGTCGCGATCCATGCACCTGACGTACTCAGCGAACGAGTGTGTGTGCATCGATACCTCCGGATGCCCATGTTTTCCGAGGTACCTGGCGCCCTCCAGACAAAGGGTGCGGTAGCACAAAGATGGGCCTTCTGAAGAGCACGCAACGATCCCGATGTGTTGGGTCATGGAAGCCTCCTTGTAGTCGACGTCATTGCTTGCTCTAGTCTGCCGCATACGTCGGGTAATCGAGGGCGCGTCTGCAGAATCCCTGCAGTCATTCTGAGGGGCTGCCTGCGGCAACTCGCGCGTTAACATGCCGGCTTACAGCCGATAAGGAAACTGATGATCGTCTATTACCTGTGTCGAAGCTCCGAAGTGGCCGGACTATTGGCCACCGGTTTGCTTCGCTCACGCGGCAGACACTACATGTTCGGGCGTTGGAATGACGCGGCGTTGTTGTTGAGCGGTCTTTATCGTCAGCCCGACGGCGATGTCGATCCGCATGTTGCGCTCGCGATTGAGGCTGATGAAGACATGCTGGTGGTCTCGGCGATTCCTGAGAGTCGTTTGCCACACAGTTTGCGTCCCGACGACATTCGACAGCTGCAGGCTCATTCCTGGTACGCGGAAGTGGACGTCAGTGCGCATCGCATTCGTGATGTGAAGAATGGGTTCGGTGACTCGATTCGCGATCGCTTCGTGGTGCAGCAGGTCGGTCGCGCGCCCCTCTGGCGATTTCTCTCGTATGCCCGGCCTTATCTTCCGTACGTCGTGGCCGCAACGCTTTGCGGTATCGTGAAGTTTCTGGCGCCGCTCGCATTCCCCTGGATGCTTAAGGTGATGCTCGATGATGTGGTCCTGAACACGTCACTCGATGCGGCAACACGCGATCGAACGGTCCTGCATCTGGTGGTCAGCGTTCTCCTGGTGAATGTCGCGTGGATGGTCGCGACCTACTATCGCAGCGTGTTTGCCGCAGTCGCTGGACATCGACTCATCCGCGATCTTCGCATCGCCTTGTTCAGTCACGTGCAGCGGCTCTCGCACGACTTCTTTACTCGACATCAAACCGGTGCGATCGCATCGCGGGTCGTCAACGACATCAGCCTCGCGCAAAACTTCGTCGGCTCGGCGCTTACGAACGTCTGGATGGATGCCATCCTGCTGATTGCGTTGATCGTCATCCTGATCTCGATTCATCCGATGATGACGCTGATCTCGCTTGTTCTGATGCCGATCTACATTTCCGCCCTGCGCGCGATGGGGCCGCGGATTCGCAACAGCAGTCAGGAAGTGCAGCAACGGCTTGAGGTCCTTGCCGGAGAGTTGCACGAGAAGGTCGCGGGTGTCGCCGTCGTCAAAGGCTTCGCTCGCGAGTCGGCAGAGACCAGGAGATTTGCCGCGCATGCCAACAAATTACTCGAGCGAATCCTGAATTCAGTGAGGTTCACTGCGACGAACGAGGTTGCCGTCGGTTTCGTCGTGCATACGGCACCGGTACTCGTCGTGTGGTACGGCACTCAGAAGATCCTGGAAGGGCAGCTGACGGTGGGAGCGCTGACGCAGTTCCTCCTGTATCTCAGCATGTTCTATTCGCCGCTGCAGCGCTTGTCAGACCTGAGTGTGGTGCTCAGTAACGCAGTGGCCGCGATCGATCGCATCTTCGAGTATTTTGATACTCAGCCGCACGTTGCCGAGCGTGACAACGCGATCAGATTGACCGATTGTCAGGGCCGGATCGAATTCGACCACGTGCAGTTCGGTTATGACGGCGAAAGCATCCTGAAAGACATCAGTCTGATCCTGGCCCCGGGACAATCGGTCGCATTCGTGGGTCCAAGCGGTGCAGGCAAGTCCACGCTGGCCAGTCTCGTCCCTCGTTTTTACGATCCCACCGCCGGCGCGATTCGATTGGATGGTCACGACTTGCGTGAACTCTCGCTCGATTCGCTACGGGCACACATCGGTATCGTCAATCAGGAAACGATTCTGTTTTCAGGGACCGTTCTCGAGAATCTCCTGCTCGCTGCGCCGAATGCGACTGAGCAACAGATCATCGCAGCACTGGAAACAGCCGACGCGCTCGAATTCGTGCAGAAGCTTCCCGACGGACTCGCGACTGAAGTAGGGGAACGCGGTGCCGTACTGTCAGGTGGACAGAAGCAGCGCCTCGCGATCGCGCGTGCGTTCCTCAAGGACCCCAAGATTCTGATATTGGACGAGGCCACCTCAGCGCTCGATTCACAGGCAGAGCGGCGCATTCAAGCCGCGACCGCCCGCTTGCTGAGGAACCGCACATCGATCGTCATTGCTCATCGACTTTCGACAGTGCTGCGGGCAGATCAGATCGTCGTACTCGAGGCTGGACGCATCGTCGAGGCGGGACGACATCCTGATCTCTTGGCCCGCGGCGGTTTGTACGCTCAGCTTTACCACGAACAGTTCACGCCATCGGATTTATCCAAAACAGGATAGATGCTTCTCGAGGCCGAAGAGATGTCGGCTCGCGGATACGTTATCTGCTCACCTACGTAAGTATTCTGCTGTGCTCATGTCGGAACGAGAGTAGTGCTCGTTCGTTGGTAACGATCATCGGTGCGCAGCGGAGTCGATGTTGAAGCATCTGGATTACCTGGACGGGTGGCGAGGTCTCGCGATCGGCTGCGTGCTTGTGGATCACTTCGCCCGGATCCCTGGTTTTGCGGCAGGCCGACTGGGTGTGGATCTCTTCTTCGCACTTTCGGGCCTGCTCATGAGCAGGATTCTTTTCGAAGAACGCATTGCCATCGGCACCTTTTATCGACGACGCGTCGCACGCATCGTGCCTGTGTTTTTTTTGTACCTGGCAGTGATCTTCACGATTCATCTGGCGGTTGGAGACTCAGTGTCGCTGCATGAGGTGCTCGCCTCCGCGACGTTTCTGCGCACCTATGTCGACCCCTTCATCTGGGATTCGCAGTTCCCGATCGGCCATTTGTGGTCGCTGAATGTAGAAGAACATTCGTACATGCTGCTCGCGCTGATCGCCGGCGTCGGCATGCTGCAGCGGCGTTCGTCTGCGATGCTCCTCGGCCTGGGCCTCGCGACGTTCGGCGCGATGGCGGTGTATGTGCTGTTTACAGATTTGCCGACACGGGAATGGATGCTGCGCTCGGAGTGCGCGGCGACGACGATCCTGATTTCTGCGTGGTATCGGCGTGTGTGTCATCGCGTACCCGTGAAGCCGTGGATGCCCGCTCTGGTTCTGGCGCTCGTCATGGCGAGCTACGTTCAAGTATTCCCGAAAGAGATCAGAGCAGTTGTTGCGCCGTTCATGCTCGCGTTCGCAGTCAATCATTTGGGCGCCATGAGCGCGTGGCTGTTGGCGATCTTCAGGAACGCGGGCTTGCGATATCTCGGATTGTGGTCGTACTCGATCTATCTTTGGCAGCAACCCTTTCATGAATCGAAAACGCTGCCCGATGCGGTGGCATTCGTGCTGGCGATACTCACAGGCATCGCTTCGTACTATCTATTCGAAACCCCGGTGCGTCGCTGGCTCAATCAGAACTGGAAATCTGGTCGAGAGGCCCGCTCATCGGCCTACCGTGCTGACGAACCACCGGCACAGGACGCTGCGCGCTGAAGCACCCGCTTCGAGAGAAGGCGTGGCTCGCGGCTAAGTCATTTGGCCCATGTCGTGCGGTCGGCTGCGGCGTCGTATGATGCAACTCGCGAACCGGAGTTGAATCATGAACGCCAAAATGAAACTTGCATCAGACGTATTGAGAGTCGGTGTCGGCGGGCCTGTCGGCTCAGGCAAGACGGCCTTGGTCGACTCGTTGTGCAAGCGAATGCGGGATCGCTACAACCTGGCGGTAGTCACGAATGACATCTACACCAAAGAAGACTGCGAATTCCTGATCCGCAGCCAGGCGTTGCCCGCCGAGCGCATCCGCGGGGTCGAAACCGGCGGCTGCCCCCACACTGCGATTCGCGAAGATGCTTCGATGAATCTGGCCGCAATCGATGGCCTGATGAACGAGTTCGAAGGACTCGAGATGATCATTGTCGAAAGCGGCGGTGACAATCTCGCGGCCACCTTCAGTCCCGAGCTTTCCGATCTCACGCTCTATGTGATCGACGTGGCGGCAGGCGACAAGATTCCTCGCAAAGGTGGCCCGGGAATCATGCGATCGGACCTGTTGATCATCAACAAGATCGACCTCGCGCCGTATGTCGGCGCTTCACTCGAAGTGATGGATCGCGACGCGAAGAAAATGCGCGGTGAAAAGCCATTCGTGTTCACCAATCTGAAAACAGGCCAGGGCCTTGATCAGGTGGTGTCGTTCATAGAGAAGCAGGGGATGCTGAGAGTTTAAGAGGCCGCAAAAAAGCGCAAACAAGAACGCAAAAAACGAGTGGTGATTTAGCGGCATGGTCGGCCACGAGCTCGGCGTCCCTTTAGCCATTGCTTCTCTCTTTGCGCTTTTTGCGTACCTCAGTCTCTGATCTCAGCGAGCCAATGTCCGCACCGCACGAGCCGCGGCGGAAGCGCGGTTCTCCACACCAAGCTTCACGAACACTTGTTCCAGATGTTTGTTCACGGTCCGCGGGCTGATCGTGAGGATTGCGCCGATTTCGCGATTGGATTTGCCTCTGCTGATCCACAGCAGCACTTCAGATTCACGCGAAGTGAGGGACAGCGATTGTTGCAGCACCTGTTCCTCGTTTCCGGTGAAGACTTCAGTGAGGCGAAACAGCAGTTCATCTGGGCTGATGACACTGAGCATCGAGATTTCCAGCTGACGCCTGCCGATCTGTAAGG
>JBJMWN010000097.1:0-8270 GCA_045810085.1 Povalibacter sp.
CTGGGACAACGACGTCAATCCGGAAGGTCTCGCAGCGACGTTCAACAGTGGCATGTTCTTCGGTAGCGCGTACTACTACTGGCTCAGCGAAGTTTCGGGCCCCGAGACCGCCACGACTTCCGATCCGATGCTGTACGGCGCACAGGTCGGCTTCAAGTTGCCGATTGGCGGTTCATCGCTGACGCTCGCGGCTCACTACTACGATCTGCGCTCCGGCCAGTTCCGCAGCCCCTTCTATGTTGCATCGCCGACTGCATTAGTGCCTGTGCCCGCAAGCGCAGCGAACGGCAACACGACGACGAATATTGTCACTGGCACTGCTCCCAACACCGTGACGACGGCCGTTCTGGTCCACGATTACAATGTCGCGAACCTTTCTGCGCAGTTCGACACGACGCTCGGATCGCTGCCGTTCCAGCTCTGGGCGGACTACGCGCAGAACTCGGATGCGGATGATCTCGATACCGCGTGGGCAGCGGGTTTCGTGTTCGGCAAGGCGAGTAACAATCGCACTTGGGAGCTTGGCGCTCTTTACGAGGTCCTTGAGAAGGACGCGCTCTTCGGCCAGTTGATTGACTCCGATTTTGCCGGCGGTGTGACCGATGTTGATGGCTGGGCTCTGAAAGCGGGCTACGTCCCGGTGAAGAACTGGACCTTGAATGCCACCTACTTTCTCAACAACCGCAACCGGGATGTCGCGAATGGCATCGGCGCAACGGACGTCGGCTACGATCGTCTGCAGCTCGATTTCAACGTGAAGTTCTAAGCTCGAAAAGATCGGGCCATCACGAAAGCGATGGCCCGGTCTCTCTGTGTGGCCGCGGCGCTTGCGGCTGCAACGTGCGACGGGTATACAGCCAATCATTCCTTCCAATCAGGCCCGTCATGGAAAAATCCGATCTTTCGCATCACATCCTCAGTCGCTACAACGACGACCTCGAGCGTGTGCGTACCAACGTGCTGCAGATGGGCGGGCTGGTCGAAGAGCAGTTGAAGCTCGCGGTCGAGGCGCTGGTCGAAGGCGATAGTCGCCTTGGCGAGCAGGTTGCGCACGGCGATGTGAAAGTGAATGCCATGGAAGTGGCCATCGACGATGACTGCAGCCGAATTCTTGCAACCCGTAGTCCGGCGGCTTCCGATCTGCGTTTGATCGTCGCGGTGATCAAAACCATCACCGACCTGGAACGCATTGGAGATGAGGCCGAGAAGATCGCGTATATCGCCTCGCGTCTCGCCGCTGTGGAGAGGCCAGCCGATCGCTATCGTGAGCTCAAGCACCTGGGCCGTCTCGTGGGCGACATGGTCCACGAGTCGTTGGATGCATTCGCGCGGCTGGACGCCGAAGCCGCAGTCAACATCACCAAGAAGGACCGCTTGGTGGACGAGGAATACGAGGCGATTCAGCGCCAGGTCATCACATTCATGATGGAAGACCCTCGCACGATCCGTCGGGCACTCGATGTACTGTGGGTTGCACGCGCGCTGGAGCGCATTGGCGATCACGCCAAGAACGTGTGCGAATACGTTGTCTACATGGTTTACGGCAAGGACATTCGTCATCTGTCCATGGAAGACGTCGAGAAGCACGTGCAGTCGCGTGCACAGCGCGCACCCACGGCGGGTGAGGGACGTTAATCCTCTGTAGTCGCTGAATTCCGGAGAGTCACGCTACACTGCGTGACATGACACTGCTCTCCAACAATCGACGCTTTGGCAATCTGCTCGGCTTCATCGTTTGTGCTGCACTCATGGGGTACGCCCTGTATGCGCAGCACGTTTTAGGACTTGAGCCGTGTCCCCTCTGCATCTTCCAGCGCGTCGCAGTGATCGCTGTCGGCGTGCTCTTTCTGGTTGCTGCCCTTCACAACCCGCAACGAACGGGCTCGCGTGTTTACGGAACGCTGCTGCTCATTGCAGTGATCGCAGGCTTGCTGGTCAGCAGCCGACACATTTGGATCCAGGCGCAACCACCAGGCACGGTCGCTGCGTGCGGAGCGAGCCTCGACTACTTACTGGATATCATGCCGGTCACCGACGTGATCACGAAGGTCCTGACGGGATCCGGTGAATGCGGCAGAGTCGATTGGACCTTGCTCGGGCTCTCCATGCCCTGGTGGGTGCTGTTCGCCCTCGTGATCCTTGGAGTGTGGGCGGCGCTCGTGAACTTTGGAAACTACCGCCGCACCAACGCGCTGGCCTGATCGCTTCGCGTCCGATCTCGAATCAGCTCTTCGCGAGCAATAGTTCCATCACGCGTTCGTAAGTGGTCGAGAGCGTTTCAATGTCCTGCACGCGCACGCTTTCGTTCACCTTGTGAATGGTCGCGTTGATCACCCCGAGCTCGACGACCTGCGCACCGGTCGGTGCGATGAAGCGTCCATCCGAGGTGCCACCTGTCGTCGACATCTCCGGAGTTCGTCCCGTCTTCTCATGCACAGCCTGACGCACAGCCTGCGACAGCGTGCCTGGTGCTGTGAAGAAAGGTAAACCGGACACGAACCATTCGAGCGTGTAGTTGACCTTGTGGCGATCCAGGATTCCCGTGATGGTCTGCTGCAGCTTCTCGACGGTTTGCTCCGTGGAGAATCGAATGTTGAACCGCGCCTTCAATTCGCCGGGAACAACGTTTGGCGCGCCAGTGCCTGCACTGATGTTCGAAATCTGAAACGTGGTCGGCTGAAAGAATTCGTTGCCGTTATCCCACGTGCGAGCAGCAAGCTCTGCCAATGCGGGCGCAACAGCGTGCACAGGATTGTCCGCCAGGTGCGGATAGGCAACGTGGCCCTGAATACCGTGAACAGTGAGCTTTCCCGAGAGCGAACCTCGCCGACCGATCTTGATCGTATCGCCGAGTGCGTCGGTGCTCGTGGGCTCGCCGACTACGCACCAATCAATCTTCTCGCGACGGGCTTCTAGAATTTCCATCACCCGACGTGTGCCATCAATGGACGGTCCTTCTTCATCGCTCGTCAGCAGAAAGGCGAGGGTGCCTTGATGATCTGCATGGCGCTCCATGAAATGTTCTGTCGCCGTGATCATTGCCGCGAGACCGCTTTTCATGTCCGCTGCACCGCGGCCGAACAGCATTCCGTCTTTTACGGTCGGTTCGAACGGATCCGTGGCCCACTCTTCGCGAGGACCGGTGGGCACCACATCGGTATGTCCGGCAAAGCAGAGCACCGGCCCTGAGTCGCCGTGACGCGCCCACAGGTTTTCTACCGGTCCGAAATTCAACCACTCGATTTTGAAACCGAGCGCCTCCAAGCGAGTCGCGATGATCTGCAGGCATCCCTGGTCTTCGGGACTGACCGAGGGTCTGCGGATCAATTGTTCAGTCAGATCGAGTGCGGAGCTGCGCGCGGACGGAGTGGTCATTCGGAGGTAAGGGCTCGCGTGGATGGGGGCAATTCGGTCTAAGCGGCGCGGACTTATAACGAAGCGGCGAGTCAGGGGCAAGCCTGTCTGCGAGGCACTTCATTACGTCCATATTGCAGCCCCGAAGGGCGCCGGTCCGCCACACACTGATGCGTGCGGACCTGTAACACAGTTGTCACGCAACGTCGTCAGACTCCCGGCCCAAGGTTGCAGACCCTTGAGGTCCATTGCGAACCGCTTCTCACCTGTTTGCCGTCTTATAAGAGGTTCAAATCCATGAAGTTGTGGCACAAACTGAGTGCGTCGATGATGTTGAGCGGGCTTGCCGTCGTGGCGGCACCGCACGCTGCGCAGGCGCAGACCGTCATCAAGATCGATGGCTCCAGTACGGTCTTCCCGATCGCTGAAGCGATGGCTGAAGAGTTCCAGATTTCCAAGCGCGGCAAGGTTCGCGTGACAGTCGGTATCGCGGGGACGGGCGGTGGCTTCAAGCGCTTCTGCCGCGGCGAAACGGACATCTCAAATGCGTCGCGCCCCATCCTCAAAGAGGAAATGGACGCGTGCCGTGCTGCCGGCGTCAAGTACATGGAGATCCCCATCGCCTTCGATGCCCTGACCGTGGTGATCAATCCGGCCAACACGTTCGTCAAGTCGTTGACGGTTGCCGATCTGAAGAAGATGTGGGAGCCCTCGGCTCAGCAGCACGTGACCAAGTGGAATCAGGTGCGCTCGGAATGGCCTGCTGAAAACCTGATGCTCTTCGGCCCTGGCGCGGATTCGGGCACATTCGATTACTTCACCGAGGCAGTGAACGGCAAAGCCAAGGCCAGCCGCGGTGACTTCACCGCGAGCGAAGATGACAACGTGCTGGTGCAGGGTGTCGAGAGCAACAAGAGCGCGCTGGGCTACTTCGGCTACGCTTACTACATCGCGCACAAGGATCGCTTGAAGGCTGTGCCGATCGTGAACCCGAAAGGCCAGGCCGTGAGCCCGAGTCTCGAGGCCGTCGTCGATGGCACCTATGCGCCGATGTCGCGCCCGCTGTTCATCTATGTTCGTGATACGGCCGCAGCTCGTGCCGAAGTGCAGGAGTTCGTCAGCTTCTATCTTGGCGAAGGCTCGAAACTGGTGAAGGAAGTGGGCTACGTGCCGCTCCCGCCACAGGCCTACAAGCAAGCGCTCGAGCACTTCACCAACAAGAAAATGGGCACAGTTTTCGGAGGCACGCCTGAGGTGGGCGTCACCATCGAGAGCTTGCTGGCTCGCGAAGGAAAGCTGTAAGGGAAGCCTCGCGGCGGCTGGCGACCGGCCGGAGAAAGTGCCGAAGTTTAACTTCGATCGCTCTTCTCTGGCCGACTGCCAAAAGCAGTCGCCTGATTTCTTTGTCAAGGATCGCATGCGGGCGAGTGAACCAGTAAAGTTCGCCCCGACCCAGAACTCGGGACCCACCCGGGCTGTGCTCACTGAAGGGTTCGTACTTTGAGTCAAAGTATCTCCAGCCCCAGCTTCTCGACCAGCGGTCTGCGGTATCGAAAGATCCGCGATCGCATCATCGAGGCGCTACTCATGGCTGCCGGTCTGGTCGCGGTGTTCACCACGCTGGCGATCGTTGCGATCCTGCTGATCGAATCGAGCGCATTTTTCGAACACGTGTCGCTGGTCGATTTCTTCACGGACACGTTGTGGACTCCGCTCTTCGCGGATGCGCACTACGGAATTCTTCCTCTCGTGGCGGGCACGCTCACAACCACGATGGTCGCGCTGATCGTTGCGGTACCGCTGGGTACGATCATCGCGATTTATCTGAGTGAGTTTGCGCCTCACCATGTGCGTGAAACCGTCAAGCCCATCCTCGAACTGCTCGGTGCGGTGCCCACTGTGGTGTATGGCTACTTCGCGCTGACCATGGTGACGCCAGCGCTGCAGTGGCTGATGCCGGAACTTCCTGGCTTCAACATGCTGAGTGCAGGTCTTGTCATTGGACTCATGATCGTTCCTTACGTGAGTTCGGTAAGTGAAGACGCGATGCGATCAGTGCCGCGCTATATGCGCGAAGGTTCGTACGCCATGGGTGCCACGCGTTTGCAAACAGCCTTGCGCGTAGTAGTGCCCGGTGCGTTCTCGGGATTGGCTGCAGCTTTCATTCTCGGCATCTCGCGTGCCGTGGGTGAAACGATGGTCGTCGCGATCGCAGCCGGCATGCAGCCGAACCTGACATTCGATCCCCGTGAACCTGCAGCAACGATCACTGCGTACATCGTGCAGGTGAGTCTCGGCGATCTGCCTCACGGAAGCATCGGCTATCAGAGCATCTTCGCTGCAGGCCTGGTGCTCATGTTCATCACTCTGATTTTCAACGTGGTGGGCTTCTCGCTGACCCGCCGCTATCGAGAGGCTTACTGATGAGCGCCGTGACTGCTGCTCCTCACCGTAACGTCGATGCGCTTCGCACCGGACTGTCGCGTCGCAAGATGATGGATCAGATCTTCGTGATTGTGGGTCTGGTCGTCATGTTGGCGTGCCTCGCTATTCTCGCGGTGTTGTTTATCGACCTGGTGCGTGATGGTTCATCGCGCTTTAGCATCGATTTCTTCACGCACTTCGCATCTCGCAATGCGCAGCGTGCCGGCATTCTCGCCGCGTGGGTGGGAACGACGCTCGTGATGCTCGTCACCGCGTTTTGCGCGGTGCCTGTTGGCGTTGCAGCTGCCATCTATCTGGAGGAATACGCGCCGAAGAATTGGTTCAGTGCGGTGATCGAGATCAACGTGACCAATCTCGCGGGTGTGCCTTCGATCGTTTACGGGCTGTTGGCGCTTGGCTTGTTCGTCTATCAATTCAACCTGGGTCAGAGCATTGCAGCTGCGGGCCTTACGCTGGCACTTCTGATTCTGCCCATCGTGATCGTTTCTACGCGCGAGGCGATTCGCTCCGTGCCCAATTCGATCCGCGAGGCGGCTTATGGTCTCGGCGCGACGCGCTGGGAAGTAACGAAAGATCACGTGCTGCCGTATTCGACCGGTGGCGTGCTCACCGGAATGATCCTCGGACTGTCGCGTGCGATCGGCGAGACTGCACCCATCATCACGATCGGTGCGTTGAGCTTCATTGCGTTCCTGCCCGAGTCCCCGATCAAAGGCGAGTTCCCATTCATTTCGTTCAAGTGGTTGAACGACCCGTTCACCGTAATGCCGATCCAGATGTTCAACTGGGTTTCGCGGCCCGATCAGGCATTCCAGGCGAATGCCGCAGCCGCTGGCGCAATTCTGTTAGGCATGACGCTGATGATGAACGCGATCGCGATCTGGATTCGCTACCGCTTCCGCAAGAAGATTAATTGGTAAGGCAGTACTGGTCGAGGTATCGAGATGCAAGTCACTGAATCAACCGCCAGTCCAGTCCGTGCCGTGCCGGCGCAGGAGACTCCTTTGCAGAATGATGCTTCCGGGCGCGCTGCCCATGACAATTCCCGACAGCAGCCGGCGACGCCGCGCATTTCGATCTCGGTCGATGACACGCGCAAGGTCCGCACGCTCAATGTCAAAGCGGCTGTCGATACGCTGAATTTCTACTACGGCTCACATCGCGCGCTGAAAGATCTGACCATTCCAATTGCGGATCGTCAGGTCACTGCGCTGATCGGACCCTCGGGTTGTGGCAAGAGCACGTTCCTGCGGTGCTTTAATCGCATGCACGACCTGCAGCCGAACACACGCTACGAAGGCAGCATCACGCTGCACCCGGACAACATCAATCTGGTCGGTGCCGGCATCGATCCGATCGAAGTTCGCATGCGGATCGGCATGGTGTTCCAGAAGCCAAACCCATTTCCAAAGTCGATCTTCGAGAACGTCGCCTACGGACTGCGTCTGCGCGGGCTTCGTAATCGCGCAACACTGGCCGAAGAAGTGGAAAAGGCGCTGCGTGGCGCAGCGTTGTGGGACGAAGTGAAAGACCGACTGCCAGATTCCGCCCTGGCCCTATCAGGCGGACAGATGCAGCGCCTGTGCATTGCACGCGCGCTCGCGACGACGCCTGAGATTCTGTTGTTCGACGAACCGACTTCGGCGCTCGATCCGATCGCGACGGCAAAGATCGAAGAGCTGATCTCGACCCTGCGCGATCAGGTGACGGTGTTGATCGTGACTCACAACATGCAGCAGGCCGCTCGCGTATCCGACTACACCGCCTTCATGTACCTCGGTGAGCTCATCGAATTCGACGAAGCCGCGAAGATCTTCACGAATCCGAGTAAGAAGGCGACGGAAGACTACATCACGGGCCGCTACGGCTAAGAGCGGTGAGATAGTGACGCGTTGCCGAGGACATCGGGACGCATCATTGAATCATCGATGCTACCCATGACATCTCTCGCGCAGCCGCCTTCGGATCCGATCGAAGGTCACACCGCAAAGGTCTTCGATGCTGCCTTGGGCGACTTGCGCTTGCATGTCGTTGCCATGGGCGGGCTCGCGATCGATCAGGTGTCAACCGCGGTGCGCGCTCTTCTGGACGAAGACACTTCGCTGGCCAAGCTCGTGCTCTCGCGTGAGTCGCGTATGAACGAGCTCGAGCGCAGCGTCGATCGCGAAGCCTTTCGCCTGATCGCCTTGCATCAACCGATGGCCAGCGATCTGCGCATGGCGAAAGCAGTCTCGCGCATTACCGTGGAGCTTGAACGCGTCGGTGATGAAGCCAAGAAGATCGCGCGATTTGCAGCGCGTCTCGCAACCGGTGAACCGCAGGGCCCAGTGCATGCGGTCGCCCGCTATCTGCGTCACATGGCGGAACTCACGAACGGAATGTTGCGCGAAGCAGTCCGTGCGCTCGATGAATCCAACCCGGAGCTCGCGCGCGGAGTCGTAGGTCGCGATTCGGAACTGGATGCGGAGTTC
>JBJMWN010000098.1:0-3807 GCA_045810085.1 Povalibacter sp.
GCAAGGACCGAAAACCCATGTGCTCCGGATCGTGGTAATCCGAAAAGCTGAACGTGTGATGGCTGTCCAGCCAGCTGATGCGGCTCGCACCGCGATCTTCTGCTTTGCGTACTGAAATCATGGAAGCCTCCTATGTGTTGGGCAGAAGCATAGGGGCGCACTGCTGATTCATTTAGAGGGATGAACGAATAAGACTCATGAGCTGAGCCGCAGGCGCGGTAAGCGCGCGGGCGCTAGTGCCAGCACCCAACTGAGCACCATCAGCAGAGATGAGCAGTCGCGAAGTGACGAGCGACCTGGATGCATGACGCACGGCCACGAATACTTCTATCTGGCCGCGAGCCTACTTTCCCTCCGCTCGGCGCTACTTCGAAACCAGCACCTTCTTCACCCAGCCGCCGCCGTTCGCGGTTTCGACTTTGATGAAGCCGTTCTGCTCCTCGCCCATGACGATCATTTCCTCGCCTTTGCTGAGCGTGGTCACGGCCGTCCCGGACTCTGCTGGCGTTGAGTACACCTTGAGGTTGCCGAGCTTCGGCACAACCGTGTCGCCTTCGTTGTAAACAGATCCGGATTTGGTCTTCTTGCCTGCTTCTTCGGCGAGAGTGCCGACGTCGCGATGCAGGCTGGGTTGATTTCGTACGGAACGAACGATGTTGTTGTAGTTGTCCATCAAGCTCGCCGCGAGAATCTTGCCTTCGTTGGTGTTGGCGTAACCGCCAGCAGCACCGGCAGCGCCGCCGCCCCACAACGCGGTACCGAGCGAAAGGTCTGCTTTTCGCGCACTTCCTTCAGCCGATGCGACCTGCACGCCGCTGCGCGCGTCGGCCACCAACATGCTGGTCTGTGCTTCTTTGAACTTTAGTCCGCCGGCGACAGCGCCAACGACGCGTCCTCTTGATCCAGGCAGCAAACCGCCGAGCGCACCACCGAGGCCGCCGGCATTGTTTTCCTGGAACACGATGGCAGGCGTAAGGACAAAGTCAGCGCTGACCATCTGGCCACCACCCATGTTCGAGTTCTGTCGCAACTCACCCGATTCCTGCAGAGCGCGTTCCTGCATCATGTTCTGCATGCCGATGCCGCGCTCGACGACGATGAAGCAGTTCGACTGCTGAATCATCATGCGGATGATGCCGGTCGGGGACTGCAAGCCGTAGCTCGAGAGCGATTGAGCGACGTAATCCTGAGGCTCGACGACAGCCATCGCGCCCATAGGTTTGTCGCACCGCTCCTGGCCGGTATCTCCTTGCGATCCAGCGGGACCGGACGAGCCCTGCACCTCCGAGCCGCCCGACCCCTTCTTGGTCGCAAGCGGGCCGTCTGCCCAGACGGGTGAACTCATCAGCGCGGATGCGCTCAGGACTGCAGCAGCGACGCCGAAGGATGCACGCAATGAATTCATCTGTTTTATCTCCCCGAAGGACGTTCTTGATCTTCATGGCCCGATCCCCGGGCAGACACGTTGCCAGACGCGTCGATTGCAGCTTGCAGGCTGAATGAGGCACGAGCTTGCGCCTCAGAAAATGCGCGGCGATCTGAGCATGCGCGTACAACGAGGGTCAAGGGCGCATCCGACGCGCCTTCGACATCCCCGCGGTCACTCAAATAGCAGTCTTTCGGCACCCCTGGCCATCGGTCGAAGGGACTGCTGAATTTGCCCACAACTTGCCACCCAGCCATAGTGCAAGTGCATGCTGAACTTCAGATCCCTCGTATTGGCATTCGCGGTTGCTGCGAGCGCTTGCAGCCATCCAGACTCGCCGGAAGATCAAATCCGCAAGTCGCTGGCCTCAATGGAGTCCGCAGCCGAGGAGCGAGACGTCAGCGAAGTGATGGAATGGGTCTCACCGGAATTCCGCAGCTCCTATGGGCAACATCCGGATGAATTGCGCCAGTATCTGGTCGGCTTCTTTATCGCGAACCAGTCCATTCACCTGCTGACCCGGATCAATGCCATTGATCTGCGCGCCCCGGATGAAGCGAGGGTCAACGTGACCGTGGCAATGGCCAGTCGGGAGGCGGATGCGGCCGATGCATGGGATCTCGCAGCCGAGGTACACGATTTTGCGGTGACCCTCCGGCGCGAGGACAGCGACTGGAAGGTGATCTACCTCGAACGCGGGGCTCGTTAAGTCTTAATTCCAACGCTGGCATTGGTCCCGTTCCAGCCGCCTGAAGAGTCCGGCGTAAGCTGACCGCTTGTTGGCTTTGCATCGCATTGACGCAAGAGGTTGCCTCTGTAATATGGCCAGCATTCCTTCGGGTTGTATTCAACGAGCGCACGCCGCTGCCGTCCCTTCGGGATGCAGGTAGCCAAGCTTGCTGCGCGAATCACCCTAATCGAATCAGCTATTTGGAAGCGCCGGAACGATCCGTGAGCGCTTCCCAAAGCCCGCCCGCGAGGTGTTCGCGGGAAGCGTGCGGCCCGCGTTATGCATCCACTGCGGGGCCGTGATCTGCGCGGATGGGCGATGACATAGGAATTCCGGGATGCCGGAGTTTGAGCAAGCGCATGCCGCCAGCCTGCCAGCCAGGCGCGAGCAGTCGCTCAAGCAGACTCCTGCAGCTTCCGATCGATCGGCGAGACGAGCCGATCTTCATAGAAATTCGTCGATCGAGTTTGATTTGAGGCGGTATCCAGCATGACCACGAGCAACAGCGAAGGGCGCACCCCTTATCGGACCACCCGGCCCGAGAAGCAGGGTCTCTATGACCCCGCGTATGAACATGACGCCTGCGGCGTCGGCTTCGTCGTGGATATCAAAGGCCGCAAATCGCACAAGATTCTTCAGAACGGACTGCAGATCCTCACCAACCTGGATCATCGCGGTGCGTGTGGCGCAGAGGTGAACACGGGTGACGGCGCTGGCGTGCTGCTGCAGATGCCGCACAAATTTCTGCAAGGCGCCGCCAAGAAAGCACGCATCGATCTTCCGAATCCGGGCGAATACGGCTGCGGCATTGTGTTCCTGCCGCGCAATGCGACCTTGCGTCGCCGCATCGAAGAGAAGTTCGAGCAGATCGTACAGTCCGAAGGTCAGACGGTGCTCGGCTGGCGGACGATGCCGACCAACAACTCGATGCTCGGCGAGACTGCCAAGTCATGCGAGCCGTTCATGCGCCAGGTGTTCGTGGGTCGCAGTGCCCAGATCAACGATGAGCTCGCGTTCGAACGCAAGCTGTATGTGATCCGCAAGCGTGCCTACAGCGAAATTCGGGCCTCGACCCTCGAAGGTGCCGCGTCCTGGTACGTCGCGAGCCTCTCGCACAAGACGCTCGTCTACAAAGGCATGCTGCTGACCGCTCAGCTGGGCCAGTACTTCGCAGACCTGAGCGACCCGACCATGGAAACGGCGTTGGCGCTGGTCCACTCACGCTTCAGCACCAACACATTCCCCAGCTGGGATCGTGCGCACCCGTATCGATACGTCGCTCACAACGGCGAGATCAACACCGTGCGCGGCAACGCAAACTGGATGCATGCGCGTGAAGCGCTATTCCAGTCGGAAGCCTTCGACGAAGACATCAGCAAGATCCTGCCGATCATCAATCCGAACGGCTCAGACTCGGCGATGTTCGACAACACGCTCGAGCTGCTCGTACTCGCTGGCCGCTCGCTGCCGCACGCAATGATGATGATGATTCCGGAGCCGTGGTCGAATCACCAAACGATGGACGATGCCAAGCGCGCGTTCTATCAGTACCACTCGTGCTTGACGGAACCTTGGGATGGTCCCGCTTCCATCTGCTTCACTGATGGCAAACAGATTGGCGCGCTGCTCGATCGCAATGGCCTGCGTCCTT
>JBJMWN010000099.1:0-11967 GCA_045810085.1 Povalibacter sp.
GCAGTGCCGCGTTGGGTGTAGCGCTGTGGGGATTGCAGATGTGGCTCGCGCGCACCTGGTTCAAACACTATTACTACGGTCCGCTGGAATGGCTGTGGCGATCTGCCACGTGGTTGAGCACCGACATTCCGTTCAGAAGGAAGCTGGGCATTTCGAGCGAACCCGTACGCGCCTGAGTCGATCGACCGGAAAAGTGTGGGCCAAAAAAAGGGGGCGCATTTGCGCCCCCTTCTCGTTCATCCATGCCTTATCGTTGCTGAGCACCATTCAGCAGCTGGCGCGGCAGGGTGATATTTGCATTGACCTTCGGCTTGCTCATGCCAGCAGGTGCGGCGAAGGCTTCGTGATCGTAGAAGCGCACGATCTGTGTCGCCGGAGTGTCAGCTCCGACAACGCCTTTTCCAGCGCTGCGACGAACTTCCATCCAGTACACGCGTGCGTCGTTCGCGACCATCGGAATGATCCGGCGTTCGTCCCACACGATGCAGTTCGGCGAACCTACCTCACAGTTGTACGTCTGCGAGATCACATTGAAGGTCTTGCGGGCGACAACTTCGACGCCTACGGGGCCTTGCTCGATGTTCCAGTGGAACTTGAACGTCGCGTCGTTGCTGTCGTTGCGCAAGCCAACTGTGTCGTTGTCGGTGATGAAGTCGTTCTCTTCAGAGCCCGTACCCTCTGCATCGAAACGCAGACGGAAGCCGCCGAGACGCGGATCGCCGGTGGTCTCATCGCCTTTGCCGAACTGATAGAACCGACCTGCAACGTCCTCTGCAGTGAACTCGACTGCGTATTCCGGATCCGCGAACACTGATGCGCCGGCGCCCATGTACACGCCGCCATCGCCGTCGTTGCCTACGCGAACTTCCCAGAAAATATCGCTCGCGAGCTCATCGATGTCGCGGAGCGAGAGGTATTCAGCTGTCCAGCCAGTGAACTCGGCCTGGATGATCTTGCCAGCCTCGTCCGCGCCGCCGTCTTCATTCAGCGCCCACGTGAAATCCTGACCCGTGACGAGCGCACGTCCGGTGCCATCTGCATTCAGCTCGGCCACGTCCGCCACGACCTTGTGCTGCTTCGGATCCCAAACATAGATCGTCTGCGCATTGCCTTTCAGCTTCTCGATGTCGATGACTTGGGCGTTGTCCATGCTCAGGATCGTGCGAGCAACCGTCGAGGTGCGGTCACGGTCCAGAGAGGAACAGTCCGGATGCGTCACATGGCTCGTCGTCGTGATTGCGACCTGTCGTGCGCTCAGGAGTGTGACCTTCACGCCTTCGGTGACGTAGAAGGACTTCTGCTGGCCGACAACGCCGTTGCAGTTTTCAGTGTCGAAACTGACCGTCTGGACGGGTTCGTTGTAAGTGATCTCGATGGTCGAGCCATTCAGTTTCCAGGTGAACGCCTGATCGAACGTGTCGCTGCTGTTGGATCCGGTGCCATTCGCGTACAGATCGAAATGATCGACGCGACCGAGATAGTTGAACGAGAACAGGCCGTCGGTCGACAGCATGGCCGTCGTGAATCCTTCGTTGTCGAGATACTTCTGCATCGTCGTGTCGTTCTGGATCAGGTCGGGATCCTGAGCGATCGCGACTTGGGCTGCAGCGAAAGCCGTGGGATTGTTTTCGTAGACTTCATTCACGAATGATTTGCGTGTCGCCGGATCGGAGGCCAGCGCAAGGATCGAGGTCGTGCCTTCTGGCAGCGGATTGTGGGCCGCATCGTCGACCGCCAGCTTGATGGCGGCAGCGAGATCGAGCACGTCCTGCGCATTCACCTGCCCGACGACACTCTGCAGAGCTGCATCAGTGGTGATTGGCGCACCGCCATTGGCTTCCTGCAGGAACACTGCCTGTGCGGTGCTAACGTTGGTGATCTGAGTTGCAAAGTTTTCGTTGCTCTGCAGCTTTCCGTCGTCACCGGCCTGAGTGGCCAGCGCCTGGAACGAGCCGGCAAGACTCGTGAACTCGACGAACGACTGATCGCCGACGCCTTTCGCCGTCAGAGTAATGAAGTTTTCTTTGTTGGCTTCATCGATCTCTACGTCGAGGCTGTACACGCCTTGGCTGTCCGCGGTGGCGCTGAACGTTTCGCTGCCGATGCTGGCAGTCACTTCTGCATTTGCGATGGGACTATCGGTGACCGCGCCTGCCAGAGTCAGCTTGAGCTTGGATGGTGTCGCTGGCGTCGTCGGCGTAGTCGGCGTGGTAGGAATGGTCGGTGTCTGCGGAGTGCCGCTACTCGGAGGTGTCGTGCTTCCGCCATCACTGCCGCACCCAACGAGCTGGCTCGAAAGGATAACCGCGATTGCTGCGCTCAAGTGGGCACGCCGGCCCGCGAACTGAAGTCGTCTCATCATCATCTCCTGCACAAAATGGACTGAAGCTTTTTCTTTGCGCGGCGTTGATGCCGCGGCGTGCGCAGGAAGGTATTCAGGGCACCTCACAGTCACATGCCCCATTTGGTATACGCGGGCAATGCACGTGCCTGATCTGTGACAGCCAGCTCACTGGAATCTTAGATCTCGAGTGCACAGCAATGCAGTCGCACGCGTGACTGTGATCGGTCGCTCATTCGAGCAGGAGATGCCCTGCGAACTCGTTCACACGGAGAAGGGAGGAGAAGTGGGAAGCATGCACGGTCGCGCAGACGCCGACCGCGAACGCGAGATCACATCTGGTTGAGCCGGGCTACGAGCTCGATCTGACGACGCACGCCCATTTTGCTCATCGTGCTCTTGATCTGAGCGCGTACCGTTCCGACGGAAACGCCGCGCGCGCCTGCGATGAGCTCCGGAGTTCTTCCGGCCGCGAGTTGCAACGCGATGTCAGCCTCGGCCGATGTGAGATTAAAGGTGCTGCGCATAACTTCTGCTTTGCGTTCCGAGGTGCGGCGAGTACCGCGTACAACGACCAGAACGCGTGGTGCAAATGTGAACTCGTGCGGCAGGCGCGGCAGGGACATGATCTCCACGACAACGGGAATGCTGTCTGCCTGTTTGCGGCGGATGACGAGAGTCTGGTGCTTCGAATCCGCGCCGCCTTTCGACAACGAGGCCGCTGCGATGGCGTCGTTCAATGCCTGAGCCTCGCTTGCGTCGTCGGCTTGCAGCCTGCCGAATCGCAATTGCAGTCCGCTTGGAGTTTGCACGAGCTTTTCAGCCGCTGGGCTCAGCGCTCGCACACGGCCGGCACTGTCGCAAACAAAAGCCGCGATGGACATCGCCTCCATGGCGCCCGCGAGAACTTTCGCCGCGTTGTTCTGCAGTGCCATATGAGTGCGAACCGCCGCACGGACGTGCGGTGCGACCGCTGTAAACACCTCGCGCTCTTGCGTCGTGATGTGACCCTGCTTTTCAGAGCGGACGACAGCCAGTCCGACCAGCAGATCCTCCGTTCGTTCGAGCGAGGTAAGGCAGATATAAGGAATGTCCCAGGGCCGCGCGAACTCCTGATAGTGATGGTGCCGCGCGTGCTCGTCAGGTGTAATGAAGTCTGCTTCTGCCAGCACCTTCAGGCAGGGTGCCTGCATCCCGGCACGCACACGAGGATTGATGTCCGGATTGCCGCCGCCGCAATCGATGAACGCTTGATCGATGGACGGATCCACATTCGTCATGATGTGCAGCGGCATCGTCCATTGACGTCCGAGACAGATGAGTTCGCCGCCTCGCGAACCGGTAGCGTCGGCCAGCGCATCGAGCGCCGCGTACCAACCGGAAGGATTCAAGGCGGCGCTGTGAAAAGCATCCGCGAGGGCGAGGGTGCGATCGTCGTTTGTAATCATTATGGGCGCGGAGTTTTCTACGGCCCGCACTTTTGGATGGAGTGCAGAGGTCACATCGCGGCCATGACGCCTGCCGCCCTCGCTACCTTCAGCAAAAAGATGAATGCTGCAGCAGCAATTATGAGTATGCGATCCAGCGCCCCAGTGCGCCGGCGATCAGCCATGCGCCTATCGAGAGGACGGCCTGTGCTCGCCCAAAGATGGGTGGCTCTTGATCCCAGTGAACGAGGCGACCCTGCCAGATCAGACGAAATGCGACGGCATTCAGTAACGCAACTGTGATGAGTGCGAGTTTCGTCAGCAGAACAGGATTCTGAGTGAGCGGTCCTGCATCCGCGGTGAACAGCAGCACACCGGTCGGCAGAAGAATCGCAAGTCCGAGAACGGAAAAGCGCGTGAGGACTGCCGAAGATTCGACCAGCGGAAAGTGTCGTGCGAATCCGAGCAGTCGCAGATCCAGCAACAACATCGGTCCGATCAGAAGCGTAAGTCCGAGCAGATGAAGAACATTGACGATCGGGTAAGCGAACTCCGCGCCGCGCATCCATGCGCCCAACGCAGAGTGTTCAATGGCGATGGCCCACTGCGGGGCGGCCATCGTCAGCGCAGCTCGATTGTTTTCTCATCCACTGTAATGCGCTCGGCGCGAATCTCAGGCGTGCCGTCGAGACGTGGATAGCCTTCGATCGTGACTGTCTTGCCCACTTTGAGTGCGTCACTCGACAAACCGCGAGCCTCCATCCGCGAGATCGGCGCCAGCACGATCACCCAGCGCTTGCCTTCGCGATCCACATCGACCTCGGCGTGTGGATTGCGATAGCGAACCTCTGAAAGCGAGGCATCGAACTTCATGACTTTCTGTGCATCGTATGAGCTCCAGCCATGGTGAGCCCAGGCTGCAGTGACCATGCACATCATTGCTGCGAAGAGGAACCCAGGCCTGCGATGCATGATTTGCTCCGTGTCATTGAGCGATGGATCCGAGCATACGGCAGCGTTTTCGATCTGCCCATGTCGGATAGCCTCGATAAATCGGCAGAAGGTCGGACGATTGGCGTGTCGCGT
The DNA here is from genome assembly GCA_045810085.1 of Povalibacter sp. Taxonomy (GTDB): domain Bacteria; phylum Pseudomonadota; class Gammaproteobacteria; order Steroidobacterales; family Steroidobacteraceae; genus Steroidobacter. The sequence continues at coordinate 4,855 of JBJMWN010000099.1, forward strand.
CCGGCGTTTTCCTTGTCCGAATTCCGGCGACTCGCGGTAATCTCCTGATGCGTCCGTTCCACCACGTGTGAGTTCACGATGAAACTACGATTCCAAGTTCTGGTTCTGGTGATTTCGCTGACGGTGGCTGACTGGACGCTGGCCGCTGGAATGCGGCCAGAGCGCGCTGATAAAGGCATGGTCGTCAGCATCCATGAGCTCGCTTCGGAAGCCGGTGTCGAAATGATGAAGGCTGGCGGCAATGCAGTGGACGCCGCAGTTGCGACCGGTTTCGCATTGGCCGTCGTGTATCCGGCGGCCGGCAACATCGGAGGCGGCGGTTTCATGCTCGTGCGACTGAGCAGCGGTGAACTGCACTTCCTGGACTTTCGTGAGAAAGCGCCCGCAAAGGCGAGCGCAACGATGTATCAGGACCGGCAGGGCAACGTCGTGCCGAATCTCAGCCGTGTCGGATATCTCGCGAGCGGTGTGCCTGGATCGGTGAAGGGTCTGGTCCAGGCGCAGAAACAGTTCGGCAAGTTGACGCTGAAGCAGGTCATGGCGCCTGCGATCCGACTCGCGCGTGACGGGTACGTGCTCAAGTGGGGCGACGCTCGTGGACTCAGCACCGATGCCGGCCTCGCGCAATTTGCCGATTCAAAGCGCATCTTCCAGAACAACGGTAAAGGCTGGAAGCAGGGTGATGTGTTCAAGCAGCCCGAGCTCGCGCAAACGCTCGAGCGAATCGTTGCTGCACCCGATGACTTCTATTCGGGAAAGATGGCGCGTGAACTTGCCGAGTTCATGCAGCAGGGTGGCGGACTGATCACGCTCGATGATCTGCGCAACTACGAAGTCAAAGATCGCAAGCCGGTGCAAGGCACTTATCGCGGTCTCGACATCATCAGTGCGCCACCGCCGTCATCTGGCGGAATCGCGCTCATCGAAACACTGAACATTCTGGAAGGCTTCGATCTGACCAAAGCAGGCTTTGGTTCGGCGGATGCGATTCATCTGATCACCGAATCTTATCGACGCGCGTTCTTCGACCGGGCGCAGTTCCTCGGCGATCCGGAATTCAGCGAGCTTCCCGTGCTTGAGCTCGCGCAGAAGAACTATGCAGTCGAATGGCGCAAGTCGATCAATCCGCAGAAGACCACTGCATCTGCGCGCCTCGAGCGACCGGAAGTCTCCGCAGCGTTGCAGCAGTATGTGAAGCAGCATCCGGTGTTCGCCCCAGGGAAGGAGCCGCTGCAAACGACTCACTACTCTGTCGTCGATGAGGCTGGCACTGCGGTGGCAGTGACGACAACGCTGAACGGTGGCTATGGGTCGAAGGTCACCGCCGGCTCGCTTGGATTCCTCATGAACAATGAGATGGATGACTTTTCCTCGAAAGCGGGCGTGCCGAATATGTTCGGCCTGATTCAAGGCGAGGAAAACGCAATCGCCCCGAATAAGCGACCGCTCTCGGCGATGACACCGACGATCGTGCTGAAGAACGGAAAGCTCTGGCTCGTGCTCGGCTCACCGGGTGGCCCCACGATCATCACCACCGTCGCGAACATCCTGATCAATGTCGTCGACTTCAAGCTCGACATCCAGCAGGCGGTGAACGCACCACGTTTCCATCAGCAGTGGATACCCGATCGTTTGATGATGGAGCGAGATCGTTTTTCGCCAGACACGATCAATCTGCTGCAGTCGAAAGGTTACGAAGTTGCTTTCGGCCTTGGCGGCGACGGCGAGTGCATTCAGATCGATCTCGAGACCGGCTTGCGGCTCGGTGCCAGCGATGGTCGCAATGAATCGGGCAGGGCGGTCGGCTACTAGTAATCAGTAAAGTGGCTTCGCGCTCGGGTCCCTGAGCACGCCATTAATAAGTATCGGCTGCTCAGCGGCGCGGTCTGCGTCGGCCTGTAGTCTTCCTTTCTACAAGTCTTCGATCTCGCCTTCGATGAATCGAACTCGGCTGTGATCCAGCTCGAGGTCTCTATCGTCATTACAAACTGGTATATGTCGAGATGATATCAACTGATATGATCTCATCGGAGATCAAATCAATGGACCGTCTCAAGAACCTCGGCTTTCTCGTCAAGGACACTGCGCGTCTCTACGTGCGGTTGTTCGAGCAGCGCATGCGCCATCTGGGCGTGACGCTCGATCAGGCCAAAGTGCTCGCACACTTAAGCAAGAACGAAGGCTGCAGCCAGATTCGGCTGGCTGAGCTGAGCGGTGTCGATCCCATGGGTCTGGTTCGCATTCTGGATCGCATGGAGGGTGACGGCTGGATCGAGCGTCGGCCACATCCCACCGATCGTCGTGCTCGTCAGCTTTACGTGCTGGAAAAAGCCCAGCCATTTCTTGAGCAGATCTGGAAAGAGAGCGATGCGGTGCGCGCTCAGGTGTTTTCCGGTTTCAAATCTCAGGAACGCACTCAGCTCATCGATCTGCTCGAACGCGCGCACGCGAATCTGCAGGAAGCGATGGTCGATGAGCCGACGAGCAAGGACGAGCCGGTCGTTGCTGCCACTTCTTTACGTTCAAAATCCGCTAAATCGAGATCTGCCCGATGAATGCCGTTGTCCGCCCCCAACCTCTGCACGATGCACGCGATGGTCACCAGGAACCCGTTATGCCGGTCGAGACCACGACGCCGCGCACATTGGGCGAGCGATTGCGATTGCCGCTCATGATCATCGGTCCGCTTTTGATCCTTGGCGTCGTTGGCTATTTCTACTGGTTCGGCGGACGGTACGAGTCGACGGATGATGCGTACGTGCGCGCTGGTCAGGTGAGCATCAGTTCGAATGTTGCGGGTCGCGTGGTCGATGTGCTCGTGCACGACAATCAGCAGGTGCACAAAGGCGACGTGTTGTTCAAGCTCGATGCCGCGCCGCTGCGAATCGCCGTTTCTGAAACTGACGCCCAACTCGCGAAACAACGCCTGCAGGTCGAGTCGCTGAAGGCGACATACAAGCAACGTCAGGCAGATCTCGCGGGTGCGCGCGACACACTCACGTATCGACAGAGCGAATTCGAACGTCAGCAGCGGTTGTTGAGCAAAGGGATTTCCTCGCAGGCGCAATTCGATGCGGCCTCTCATGCCCGCGAAAGTGCGCAGCAGATGTATAGCAGTGCCCAGCAGCAGATTGCCGCCGCACTGGCTGCACTCGGGGGTGATGCGAGCATCCCGGTCGACAAGCATCCTCTCGTCATGGAAGCGCAGGCTCAGCTCGACCACGCGCGATTGAATCTTTCTTATACCGACGTGCTCGCCCCGAGCGATGGCATCGTGACCAAGGTCGAGCAGTTGCAGGTGGGCAGCTACATCGCGGCGGCTCAGCCGGTGTTCGCACTCGTTTCGAAAGACAATGTATGGATCGAGGCGAACTTCAAAGAAGTGCAGCTTGCGCATATGCAGCCAGGCCAAACTGCTGAAGTCGTCATCGATGCGCTGCCTGGCCACACGTTCACTGCGAAGGTTACGAGCCTGAGTCCGGGTACTGGTACTGAGTTCTCCGTGTTGCCAGCCGAGAACGCGACAGGTAACTGGGTCAAGGTGGTTCAGCGCATTCCCGTGCGTTTGCAAATCGAGAATCTCGATGACTCACTTGCGTTGCAATCCGGGCTGAGTGCGCAGGTCGAGGTCGACACGCAGTACCAGCATCATCTCTTCGGCAGCACCTGATCGAACGTCGGTTCAAAGCTTCTCGTGTCGACTGAAACGCACAAATCCGTCCCGCATCACGGACTGATCACGCTCTCGCTCATGCTCGCAACGACGATGCAGTCGTTGGACACGACGATCGCGAACGTCGCGCTGCCGCATATTCAGGGCAGTCTGGCGGCCACGCAGGAACAGATGTCGTGGGTGCTGACCTCATACATTCTGGCGGCAGCCATCATGACGCCGCTCACGGGATGGCTCGCGGGTCGTTTCGGGCGCAAGAGATTGTTTCTGGCATCGATTGCGGGCTTCACGATTTCGTCCGTCCTGTGTGGACTGGCGCAAAGCCTGCCGCAGATCGTGGTGTTTCGAATGCTGCAGGGACTCTCGGGCGCTGCGTTGGTGCCGCTATCTCAGGCCATTCTCCTCGACATCAACCCTCCCGAGCGTCATGCACGCGCGATGTCGACCTGGGTGATGGGCGTAACGGTCGGACCCATTCTCGGCCCCGCGCTGGGCGCATGGCTTACCGATAATTTCAGCTGGCGGTGGGTGTTCTACATCAACGTGCCGATCGGTTTGATTTCTTTCTTCGGGATCACGAGTTTTCTCGCCGAAACGAAGCTCAAACGCAACGCCTTTGACTTCATGGGTTTCGCGACGCTCGCAATCGGTATTGCATCACTGCAGTTGATGCTCGATCGCGGTCAGCTCAAAGACTGGTTCAGTTCGAGCGAGATCTGGGTCTACGCCATCACCAGCATGATCGCGTTCTATCTGTTCATCGTGCACAGCATCACTGCGCGCGAGCCGTTCATCGATTTCAAAATGTTCAAGGATCGCAACTTCAGCGCGGGCAGCATTTTCATCGTTGTCGTCGGCGTGTTGTTGTTTGCCTCTCTCGCCTTGTTGCCGCCCCTGCTGCAGGACCTGCTCGATTATCCGGTGATGACGGCGGGATTGCTCACGGCGCCTCGTGGCATCGGAACAATGTTGGCCATGCTTGTCATCGGTCGTTTGCTCCGTGTGTTCGATGCGCGTTGGGTGATCGCCGCCGGATTCGCAGTGACCGCCATTTCGTTGTGGCAGATGTGCGGCTTCTATCTGCAGATGGATGACTCGCTCGTCGCGTGGTCCAGTCTCGTCCAAGGCGTAGGCATGGGCTTGGCCTATGTGCCACTCGCGACTGTGACTTTTGCGACCATTGCACCGCAGTTCCGCAACGAAGCGACAGCGGTATTCAATCTGCTGCGCAATGTGGGCAGCAGCGTGGGCATCGCCGCCGTGCAAGCGATCTTTATTCGCAACACTCAGATCATGCATGCACGGCTTGCCGAGCACGTCACCCCATACAGTGCAGCGCTCCAGGGCGCGGGCGGCCAGGAACATCTGGGAATGTTGAATGGGCAGGTCACGCGTCAGGCGACCATGATCGCGTACAACAATGATTTCAAGCTGATGCTGCTGTTGAGTCTGGCTGCGATCCCATTGGTATTTGTGTTCCGCAAAGCGCGACCTGGCGGTCAGGTCTCGGTAGCGGCTGAGTAGAAGTGATGCGAATGAATCTGTTTCCAATGCGAATGCGTGCTCGATCTGCGCTCCTCAGCGTGCTCGTGAGTGCGACTCTGAGTGCATGCGCCGTCGGCCCCACGTTCGAGCGTCCATCGGTGCCGGAGAATTCAAAGAACGCCATCGCTGCACCTTCCATTCCCGATCAGCAATTCAAGGTCGGACAAAGCGTGCCGGCGAATTGGTGGACGTTGTTCAACTCAGATGCGTTGAACCAACTGGTGCAGCAAGCGAGAGAGAACAACCACGAACTTGCCGCGGCTCAGGCAGCCGTACAGCAGGCGCAGGAGCTGGTCACCGCTCGAACCGGTGCACGGTATCCAGAACTGGATCTCACGGCGGGAATAGGTCGGCAGAAATATGGCTCGCAGTTTCTCGGCCCATTCCCGAAGCCGCCGCCTTTCACTTACTACGCGTTCGGCCCCGCGGTGAGTTACACACTCGACTACACCGGTGGAATAGGTCACGAGATCGAGCAGCAGCAAGCGTTGGCTGAGTATCAGCAGCGCCAGGGACAAGCGGCGCACCTGGCGATCACGGGGAATGTTGTGCAGCAGGTGCTCGCAGTGGCGGCAGCTCAAGCTCAGATTCAAACGCTGCAGGAAGTACTGGCGGATGATCGACGCAATGTCGAGATGATCCAGGCTGCGAACGATGCCGGTTCGGTCAGCCGAGTCGACGTTCTGAGTGCACAGAATCAACTAGCCAGCGACGAGACTTTGCTGCCCACGCTAAAACAGCAGCTCAGTGTTGCTCAGCACGCGTTGGCGGTTCTCGTCGGAAAGACGCCGGGGGAAATGCCGATCTCGCAGCTCTATCTGGATGCGTTCAAGTTGCCGGAGCAGGTTCCGCTGACTCTGCCTTCGGAGTGGGTGCGTCAGCGTCCGGACATCCTGGCTGCAGAGGCGCAACTGCATGCGGCGAGTGCTGCAGTCGGCATTGCGACGGCCAGTCTCTATCCGCGGATCACGCTGAGCGCATCGTTCAGCCAGCAGACATTGGATGCGAGCGAGTTGTTCGATTCTGCGAATAGCGCCTGGGGTTTGGTGTCGGCGTTGACTGCACCGATTTTCGATGGTGGCAAGTTGCGAGCAGAGAAGCGTGCATCGCTGTCTGCGCTCGCAGCGCAATCTGCTCGATACAAGCAAGTCGTGTTGCAATCATTTGCCCAAGTTGCAGATGCACTCGACGCCATCGCGCACAGTGGTGAACAGCTCTCTGCCGAGTCGCAAGCCGTCAAGGTTGCAGAACAAAGTCTGGCGCTCACTCGAGAGAGCTACAACGAAGGCAATGTAGGCGTTCTGCAGGTCCTCGACAGCGAACGTCTGTATCAGCAGGCACGTCTGGGTTACGTGCGTGCGCAGGCACAACGTCTGCAAGATACCGCGCGATTGTTCGTCGCGATGGGCGGCGGTGATGAATCGCAAATGACGGCAAGCACGCCCGCTCGCTGACGAACTTTCTACTCGCAAGCGCCGTTGTACGATCGAGGCGGATGCTTCGAGGAGACATCATGGCGCGCAAGAATTCGCTGGTAGAGAACATCAATCGCCGCAAGCGTGCGGGCAAGAGCCGGCCGAAGTCCCGATCGACAGTGTCGAAGGAGGCTTACGAGAACATGGAGCGCGGTTGGCCTTCGAAGCGCAAAGCATCTCGCAAGAAGCGCGCGACGAAATCGGTTTCGAAGAAGCGCAGCACCGCCAAACGCAAGAGCACCAGCAAACGGGCACGAGCAAAGGGCTGATCAACTCTTTCAAGACAGTCCGAGCAGCGCGCCGCATCCGCTCCCATCACAGTTCTTCGCACCCGAGTGCGAACCAGTTCTCAATCGAAGGACTGCTTTTTGGCTACATTATGTATGTCGTCGTTGCATCGCAATGACTGACTCAAGAAAC
>JBJMWN010000100.1:0-7305 GCA_045810085.1 Povalibacter sp.
GCTAAACCAGAGGCCACGATCAATCTCACGCTCAAGCGCGGTGTCCGCAGTGCAATCGAGTACGCGCATTCAGGTGACATTGAGAAAGCGCGCAAGCTGACCAATCCTGATTTGTCGCCGCATCTCACGTTCCTCGATTTAGGAGGCCACGGCTACTCGGTAGTGACTGCGAGTACCGATGCGATCCAGACGGAGTTCGTTTGCATTCCACGGCCGATCACGCGCAGTACCGAACCTGACGGCGGGCCGTTGCGATATCGAGTCGTACATCGTGCCGCGAGATGGCGGGGCGGAGATCGACCGGTGCTGGAGCAGCGCGTGCTCGAGGGCAATGCCGATCTCTCGATCTAATCAATCAGCGGAAGGGATCGGTAGATCGAAGTGCATGACGTCTTCGCGTTGGCCGAGCTTGGTGTAGAGCGCGATCGCCGGATCGTCACCGTAGTCGGCCTGAACATAGACGACCCATGCGCCTCGTTTCGCCGCGATGGAACGCAGGTGCTCGATCAGTGCGGTCGCGATGCCTCGTCGACGATGCGTCGCGCTGACCGCAAGATCATAGATGTAGATTTCGCGTCGAGCCTTCTCGAACTTCTCGAGCTCATACGCAACGAGCCCGCCGGTCACTTCGTCGTGGTCTGACGCGACGAGTGCGATGATGTGGTCTTTCGAAAGCAGATCATGCAGGTAACCATCGGTGGGTGGTGCCTCGGCGTAATTCTCTGGATCGTCGAAAGCTTCGCAGAAGAGTGCATTAAGTTTGCGCAGGAGAGCGACGTCTCCTGGTTGCAGTCGCTGAATCGCTTGTGAGTGATTCATACGCTAAAGCCTGTGCATGGTGCAGGGTTGTGAGCGCATCATAAGCTGGCCAAAACAAAAGCTGGAGACGAAAGTGACTGAAACCGATTCCACTTCCACGCGTGCGAGCTTCTCGTTGACCACGCTCTGTCTCGCCTTCGGAATCGCCGTCAGTCTCAATGCAGCTGCAGATGATATGCCCGAGCGCTCCGACTTTATGACGCAGCGGATGCCCTATGAAGCATTCGATCGTCTGGCGCAGCGGCACATCAAAGTCGATAACGCAAATCTCGTCGTGGCCTTTGTTCCTGGCGAACTCGAACTTTCACAGGACCGAGTTCTTGAGTGGGTGAAGCAACGTGCCCAATTCATCGCCGGGTACTACGGAAAATTCCCGGTCGACTCTGCGCGCGTGCTCATCGTGCCGGTAGAAGGCGAGGGCGTGAAGTTCGGTCAGACGTTCGGCTTTAGGGGTGCCGCCACACGCGTGATGGTCGGCAAAGGCACGACCGAAGCGCAGCTGAAAGAGGATTGGGTGCTCGTCCATGAGATGGTGCACTTCGCATTTCCAATGACAGACGACGCGCAGATCTGGTTTCGCGAAGGACAGGCGACCTACATCGAAAGCATCGCTCGCGTTCAGGCGGGAGATCGCAATGAACGCGATGTGTGGCGGGAGCTCTCACTGCAAATGCCCAAAGGATTGCCGAAGGAGGGCGATGAAGGGCTGGACCGCACGCACACCTGGGGCCGCACCTATTGGGGCGGCGCGGTGTTCTGTCTGCTCGCCGATGTCGAAATTCGCAAACGCACGAACAATGACTTCGGCTTGCAAGACGCACTGCGTGCAGTCGTGAATGCGGGTGGTGTCAACACAGAAACATGGCCTGTCGAGAAAGCAATCGCAATCGGCGACAAGGCGACCGGCACGACCGCACTTCACGATCTCTACGAAAGCATGAAAGCCGATCCAGGCCACACGGACCTGAATGCCTTGTGGCACCGACTCGGAATTCGAATCGAAGGTGACAACGTCACGTTCGATGATTCGGCAGAACTTGCAGGTGCGCGAAAAGCGATCATGGCGACGCCGAAGAGAGAGTGATAGCGAGAGTCTCTCTCTATACGTTCGGCTTTAGCCGAACGTCTTTCTCGTCCGGCTAAAGCCGGACCCACAAACTCTTTTCACCAGACTCGCAGTTCACTCCATCCCCATCTTTTCCGCTTTGGGTTCGGCGTCAGCCGAACAGGTTTACCGTCCGACTGAAGTCGGACCCACAATTCATCTCGCTGGCCTTGCCAGGCTCACGCCATCGCCGTTCTTGCTGTTGGTTCGGCTTTAGCCGAACAGGCTGAGAGCTTCTACGCAGCACGAGTTCAACGTGCTCCCTCGCAAGGGACTCAGCTGAAGCGCTCGTCCGTTGCGCTCGGTTCGTCGGCAGCAAAAACCTACGGCTCCCAGCCTCCAAGAATCAGTGTCTTTCCGGAACGCGCGGGATTGAGCCATCGTTGATTCCTACAATGGCGCCGCAGCAGCGACGCTTCGAATCACGGAATCAATGTATGACCATCAACTCGGCCTGGCTACTTCTTTTCTTTGCGGGTGCACTCGAAATCGCGTGGGCCATCGGCATGAAGTACACCGATGGCTTCACCCGACCCGTGCCCAGCGTTCTCACGATCGCCATCGCGAGTGCGAGTTTTTTTCTTCTGGCTCAGGCGGTGAAAGCGATCCCTGTCGGAACTGCGTACGCGGTGTGGGCCGGCATCGGCGCAGTGGGCGTCGCAGTCGTTGGTATTCTCGTTTTCAACGAGAGCGTGGAATGGACGCGACTGCTGTTTCTCTCGTTGATCATCGTCGGGATTGTGGGGCTGAAGATGCACGGGTGAGTGAGTCATCGCCGCGCGACTGGAGAATCTTCGATCACGGCAGCCGATCGTAATGCGCGCCTTCTAGCTTTTTCATCTCAACTGCAAGATTGAACTGGACGCGGGCTCCTGCATCGCGCGATCCTCACTGCGTTCGACTCACAAGAAGGAACTGCAATGAGCGAATCCCCTTTCAGTCCAGATTTTCCATCGGCAAGGTCGCGTTTCCGCAATGCTTCGACTGCGGCGGGCGCTGCACTCTCGGAGTATTCCTATTCCGAGCGCGGGCCGGGCAACGAAGTGTTGACAACAGACGTTGCGTGGCTGGGCCCTCGAGATGCACGCAATGTGCTGGTCACAGTCAGTGGCACGCATGGCGTGGAAGGATTCTGTGGTTCCGGCGCACAGATCGAATGGCTCGAGCGATTCGCGCGGAGCGAAACAAAAAAGCCCGCTCCCGACACCGCTGTGATGCTGGTGCATGCGATCAACGCCTACGGATTTGCCTGGCGGCGTCGCGTCACCCAAGAGAACATCGATCTCAATCGTAACTGGGTCGACTTCGACCAGGCTCTGCCAACCAACGATGACTACGACCAGATTGCCGCTGCCGTCTGCCCCACCGAATGGAACGACGAGGTCCGCCAGCGTTCAATGGCGGAACTGATGGCTTACATCAATGCTCATTCGCCTGAGAAGTTCATCCAGACGGTGAGCGGCGGACAGTTCAAACATCCAAAAGGACTGTTCTATGGTGGAACGTCGCCATCTGCCGCTCGACTCACACTCACATCGATCTTCTCAGATCATCTGTCGCATGCAGCGCGCATCGGCATCATCGACTTTCACTCGGGTCTGGGTCCGTCCGGAGTGGGTGAGCGAATGGTGATCGCATCGCCGACCAGTGACATGTTCGACCGGGCGCGGGCATGGTACGGCGCGTCAGTGACTTCGGTCAGTTCGGGTGATTCATCGTCATCCAAGATCGCAGGCGGCTGGATTGGCGCAGCTCCCGATCTGTTGCCACATGCCGAGGTCACAGCGATCGGTCTGGAATTCGGCACAGTCAAACCGATGCTGGTGCTTGACGCACTGCGCGCCGACAATTGGTTGCACGCATACGGAGATCCTCAGTCGCCTTCCGCGCACGCAATCAAAGCCGCGATATTCAGCGCCTTCTACACTGATAGCGACATGTGGCGCGGCATGGTGCTTGGGCAATCGCTGCTCGCCTGTAATGAAGCGCTCACCGGACTGCAGATGCGGTAGATCGATCTGCTGATTCAACGTGGATGAGTCGCAGTAGCGTGGTTGTCATCAGCGTGGCGGCGCGCGAGAAGGTGCGCGTAGCGCACGCGATCAAATCGCTGACGAAGATTTCTGCGGCTATGGCAGCAGGGCAGCTCAGCTACTCGAAGGTGAGGGCGATCACTCGAGTCGCTGACGAACAAACAGAAGACTATCTGCTGATGATCGCGCTACACGGAACCGCCGATCATGTCGAGATGCTCGTCCATCACTTTCGACGCGCCAACCCGCCTGCGCACTAAACCACGATTGCACTGCGGCGAGGCCGGAGGCATAAGCATTGGCCATCAACGCACAGCGACTTGCGTCCGGCGGTGCATTGCACAGCTACGCCTCGCTCCCTGCGCCTCCTGCCTACATGAGGGTTCCACATGCCCGCCGCGGAGCGTGCATCGGCTTCGGATCAATATCGTCAGGAACAGGCGACGTGCGATCGTGAGCTGAGGTTCACTCTTGCGCAGCTTAGCGGCAGCATTGCCGATCCAGTCGCCAAGTTGCGCTACCTGCGACGGGCTATGGAGGCCCAGCATCAGGAGCGCATCGTGCGTCACATCCCCGGCGCATCGATACGACGCGCATGGTATCGACGTCGAGGTCTCGCGGCGCTCGAGCCAAGGGTTGGTAATTCCGGCAGCAATGTACCCGACGGTACCCGTCGACTTTCGTTTCGCGTGAGTGCGCTCGCAGCTGCCGCGCTTGTGGTTCCCGTCCTCATAGTCGCCGGTATGGCATTTGGCATCGGCCCAAAACCACGTACGGAGTCCGTCGAGATCGCGGCTCTAGCGACTCCGCCCGCAACCGCGTCAGTGCCAATCGAAACTGCGCCCGTTCAGCCTGCGGCCTACGAAGCACAGACATCCGGCCCCATCTGGCTCGCAGATCGCGGAGCTGGCTGGGAGCTCTTCAGCAATGGCCTTCGCATCGAGACGACCTACGCCGTGCGCGGCGATCCTCGTCGATATCGGATTCACAATCGAATCACCGGTCTGCAGCCGACGATGTACACGCATCCGGTGGGCATCCTGTTTCACACCTCCGAAAGCGATCTGTGGCCACTCGAGCCGGACTACGGACGAAAGCTGCGCCGCAGCACAGCGGGACTGCTCAAATACGTCCGCGCCGACCAGTTGTACAACTATCTGATCGACCGCTTCGGTCGTGTCTATCGTGTTGTGGATGACGACAGTCGGGCGCACCACGCGGGACACTCAGTGTGGGCTCGCGGCGATGATGTCTACCTCGATCTCAATTCGGCCTTTCTCGGCGTGTCGTTCGAGTCGCGCTGGGACGGCGGCCGCAGCTTGCCGATCACGTCCGCGCAGTTGCAGGCCGGTCGCAATCTGACCGACTACCTGCGACAGCGCTTCGCCATCGCGCCGGAAATGTGCGTGACCCATGGCCTCGCGAGCGTGAGCCCGCTCAACCACCGGATCGGTTACCACCTCGACTGGGCGCGCGGCTTTCCCTTCGCCGCACTCGGACTGCCCGACCTGTATGAAGAACCTACGCCGAGCGTCGTTCTCTTCGGCTTTGGTTATGACGAGCGATTTCTGCGCGATGTGGGTGAGCGGTGGCCGGGCCTCATCGCTGCCGAGCAGGCATTGGCCCAGACCGCGAGGGCCCGCGCGATGTCATTAGATCAGGTGCGCCACGAGGGACGCGCGCTCTATCAACGCTGGAGCCGCGACGTGAGTAGTGATGATTCAAGACCCGATTTTCAAACAGCAGACGGCGAGGAATAAGTCATGAGCGAACGTAATGAACAGTCTAAACGCGGCGGCGCCACGGCGACGCGCATCGGTCTTGACGTGGGTACGAGCAAGGTCGTGACCGCGCGCGGCGACACGAAACGCGTCGATACGACGAGCCAGCTCAATGCATTCCTTACGGTGCCCTACAGCCCTCTGACGCAGAGCACTTTGCAGCAGCGAGACATTCCTCACTATCGAAACGGTACGGAGCTCGTGGTGTACGGCACCGCAGCCGAGAAATTCGCGCACATGTTCAACGCGGAATGCCGTCGCCCGATGGCGCAGGGCATCCTGAATCCGCGCGAGCCAGCGGCCACGCACGTACTCGAGTCGATTCTCGGCACGCTCTTGCCGAATGCGGGCGCCGCGGACGAACTCCTCGCGTTCTCGGTGCCAGCGGCGTCCGCGGAAACTGGAGCCGATCTGACTTACCACGAGGAAACCGTCAAGCGTTACCTGCGTGCGAAAGGGTACCGGCCCCTCGCGGTGAACGAAGGCCTCGCCGTGATTCTCGCGGAGCTCGCGGACCAGAGCTTTACGGGCATCGGCATCTCCTGCGGTGGCGGCATGTGTAATGTGGCCCTCGCATTTCTGTCCGTGCCGTCGCTCACCTTCAGCATCGCGAAAGGCGGCGACTTCATTGACGCTTCCGTCGGTCACGTGGTGCAACAACCTGCGACGCGGGTCAAAGCAGTCAAGGAAGACAATCTCGATCTGTCGCGCCCGACGAACGACACGGTTCACAGCGCGCTCCAGATTTATTACGACAAGCTGATCGAATCGTTGCTCGATGAGCTGCATCGCGCTGTGACACATAGCCAGAAGCTGCCGCGAACCGATGAGCCATTGCCGATCGTGCTTGCGGGTGGCACCGCACTGCCCGTTGGTTTTCGCGACCGGTTCGAAAAGCAGTTGCGCGCACGTAATCTGCCATTCGGAATCGGTGAGATCCGCCTGGCCTCGGATCCGCTCACTGCGACCGCGCGAGGTACCCTGGTGGCAGCGTTGGCGGAGAGCACGGCCGAACAGGCAGCCTAGCGTCCCATGTTGAGCGCGGGCTCTGTTCACCTGACTTTGGGATCAGGTCTTGCAAGCTCGCATTTCGATGCGGGCGTCCGTGATGCCTTGCTCGGTCCCTCGTGCGTAAGTATTCATCTTGCGTGTCTGACAACAGGACGCGAGACTCGCCGCCGCCTCATCGACTCGATCGACTCCTCCCTTGTCGATCGAGTCTTTCTCTTTGCATCACGCGATGCCGATCGCAGTAGGCTCACGGTTGCCAGGTGGTGAAATCTTCGTAAGTCGTCTTTGCGCTATACATCACAGTTCCATACCTGCCGCTCTTGTGTGTCGTGTCACTCCCTTCGAGCAGCAGGTTGCCGTTCACATAGGCGCGCAATGAACTGCCGATCGCTTCGAGCCGCAGGTTGTATGCGCTACCAGGCGTGACTGTGAGCGGCGCGGTGTCGAGGGTCGTGATCGTTCCGTTCACCATTTTGCGCAACGAGATCGTGTTCTCGCGTCGCACGGTCACGTAGTAGTAGTTCTTTTCGTCGACGTAGCGCGCGATGAGACCGAA
>JBJMWN010000101.1:0-8794 GCA_045810085.1 Povalibacter sp.
TCCAGGAGCAAAGTCTGAGCGGCCAGCCGTAGATGGTGGTTCATTGACCGCTGTTCTCGCGACCATGGGTACAGGTTCTGCCAACGCACGTGCAGCGATCCGCGATTCCAGACTCAAGCTGCGCGATATCGACAATCAAATTGCAGCGACGCAGGAAGAACTCGCCAAGGTGCAGACAGCGAGCAAGGCGACAACGCAAGTAGCAGCGACGATCAGTGTGGCCGCGGCGGTCACAGCACCGGTGGCTATCGAGTATCAGGTGGATGACGCGGGCTGGGATTGGTCATACGAAGCGCGGCTGGACACTCGTACGCAAAAAGTGTCGTTGTTCAAGCAGGCGTTGGTTCAGCAAGGCAGCGGCGAAACCTGGAGCAATGTGGCAATGAGCGTCACGACCTCCAGACCCACTCACGATGCTGCGACTCCCGCAATTGCTTCGTTGTATGTCGATCTGCAGGAGCCGGCCCGCAATGATGAGCTCGAGGAAGTGGTCGTCACGGGCATGCGGGGTGGGCGCAGCTCGCGGCGATCTAGAGACACAGTCACTGCAGAAGACATCGGTCGCTTCAGCGATGCAGAAGTCTCCGCGACCGACTTCATGGCGGACTACCGGATTCCGGGACGTGTGACTGTGGCTGCGGATCGGCAAACGCGCGTGTACCCGATTGCAGAAGTTGATATCGATGTGGAACTGGTTGCCCGTGCAGTCATGTTCGTCGAGCACGCGGCCAGGCTCGAGGCTAAGTTCACGTATGCGGCAGAGGTCCCGCTGGACGCAGGTCGCGTGCAGATTTTTCGTGACGGCGCATTCATCGGATTTGCATCGCTGCCACCAGTGCTGCCCGGATCAGAGGTGCGAATGCCATTTGGTGTCGATGAAATGATCCGAATTGCCGTGCGCGAACAGCCCAGCGGATCTGGTCGGCGAGGGCTCATGAACGATAAACGTCTGGAGGAGAGCAGGCGCATTTTCGAAGTGACGAGTTTTCATGCGTCAGCCCTGCCCATCGAGATCACGGATCGCATCCCTGTTCCAAGAAATTCAGATATCAAAGTCGAAGCGCTCGACGGGGCTACACAGCCGACGGTCAGGAATCTCGATGACAAGCCGGGTGTCTTGCTGTGGAGTCTTCCTGGCACGCCTCGCAAAGTGGAGAAAATCCAGCACTACTATTCAGTGCGCTATCCACATGATTACCAGCTCAGCAAGAGCGAATAGTGTCTAACCGGGGATTCGCTGGACCGGGGCTGCGAGAGCAGCCCCGATATCGAGCCGTTCCCCGATCGACTATCGAAGATAGGGCCTGATGAAGTCGAGCGCGATGTCAGTATCGATACGGAATTGGTAATCGACGCCGATACAGGGTGTGTTCCCGAATGACACGATCGCACCGATGATTGGAGTGTCCTGGTAGAAGATCGGACCTCCAGAGTCGCCGAAGCACGTTCCACCGCCATTGCCACCAGGATTGTTCGTGAACTTGGCACTGAATCCCGGCCCGTTGGTCGTGCTCTTCAACTCAATCAGTCGAGTGATCGTTTGATACCGCGCGTAATCATCGCCAGCAAATGGATTGATCACTCCCTGAACTCCGTAGCCGACCGCCGTCCACCAGTTGTTCGCGTTTCCTTTCTCTGCTTTGACGCGATTCAGCAAGCCTTCGCTCGGCAGCACGCCATACGTCGGAAGCAATACTTCTTCCGAGAGGATGACGAGGCCCACATCGTAGGTTTTTGGAAACTGGGAATAGTCATCGTAAAGCGGATGAGGAATGACGTCGGCAGCACGAATCCACTCTGCGTCAAGCCACGCTTGTGTTGATGGATAGTCTTCTCGATCAGCCAGAGCGTTTTCCGTAAAACGCACATATGTCACCGAGTTCTCGACTCCGCCGCTTTCCACGCAGTGACCGGCAGTGAGCATCACCGTGGGAGACAGAAGCGTCCCAGTGCAGCTGAAAAAACCTTCTCCATTCTGAACGAACAGCAACGTGCCTACGTATGGATGCTCGTTGCGATCGGGTTCGCCAAACGTGATCGCCATCGAATTGACGGAGGCAATCAAGCACAGCACACCAGCAGCAAACGAAGCGCTCATGGATCTGATCGTCATGGCGTCTAACCTCAGCGAAAAAATGATGCTGGATTCTAATCGCGCGGAACACCGCCGCATGTTTCGGTTTCCGACGGAGCGGATCGCCTACAAATGATCGATCGAATTGGCGATGCCTTAGCAGCTGACTCGGCACCAGCATGAGTGCACTCGACTTTCTGTCGCAGCGTCCAGACATCGACGACGGGTCCGACTCTGCGCACCGGAGCAGAGTTGAAAATGAGACCTTTAAGCGAGCGCGGCGAGAGGCGTTACCTGATCGCCGCCTCCGCGATCGGTCGCATCGCTGCGTAGCCAGCTGCCGTCGGATGTACCTCATCCTTCGCAAGATCCAGTTTCACGTCACCCTTCGAGTCTGTCAGCGCGGCGGCGTAGTCGGCATATCTCGCGCCTATTTCTTTTGCATAGCTGCGCAACCAGTCGTTCATGGCGAGAGCTGCGAGCTTCGGTTGCGCTTCAGGTCGCCACCAGTATTTCGATGCGGGCGGCACCGAGCCCAAAACGATCTTGATGCCGTGAGCCCGCGCAATCTCGCACATCGCCATCACATTGTTCTGCGAATCTTCAGGACTGATCGGTCCGGTGTTGTGAGCAATGTCGTTAGTGCCTGCCATGATGTGTACGACTCGCGGCTTCAGCGCGATCACATCGGCATGCATGCGAACGAGCAGTTGTGGCGTGGTCTGCGCACTGATGCCGCGGCCTACTTTGCCATTCGTGAAGAAGCTTGGATCTGTGGCGGCCCAGGATTCCGTAATCGAATCGCCAAGGAACACTGCATGTACCTTCGCACCACTCGCCAGCAGCTTGGCATTCTCGTCGCGATATCTGCCCAACCAGGCCCAGTCCGTCAACAGCAACGGTGGTTGAAGCGCCGGCGCGGTGTTCGGCTGCTCTCCGCATCCTTCGAGCGCTTGTGCAAGCGACGGCAAGGCAAGACTCGCTCCCAAAGAGCTTGCGATCATCGAACGTCGGCTGAATCTTTGCATGTGATGCCTCAATGTTCTGTTTCGAAAACTTGTCGACGAACCCAAACTATTCCAGTCGCCTTGCCTGCGCTCTTTCACGCGATCTTTTCACGGCGCGGCACGACTTCAGGAAGCAGAGCAGCCAGCACTCCGATGATTGGCAACCAGGCACAGATCGCGTAGACGCGAACAACGCCGATCGAATCCGCGAGTTCACCGAGCACCGCTGCTCCGAGTCCTCCCATGCCGAATGCAACGCCGAAGAACAATCCGGAGATCATGCCCACTTTGCCGGGAACCAGATCCTGCGCATAGACGAGAATCGCCGAGAAAGCCGATGCGAGGATCAAACCGATTGGCACCGTGAGTACGACGGTCCACAACAAGTTCGCGTGAGGCAGTACGAGCGTGAAAGGTAGTACGCCGAGGATCGAAAACCAGATCACTCGCTTGCGACCAATGCGATCACCCACCGGTCCGCCCACAATCGTACCGATCGCAACAGCAGCGAGAAACACAAACAGATAAACCTGCGCTGCGCCCACGGAAACCTGAAAGCGCTCGATCAGATAGAAGGTGTAGTAGCTGGTCAGGCTCGCCAGATAGAAATATTTTGAAAAGATCAGCACGACCAGTACCGACAACGCTCCCAGCACTTTGCCGCGACTCAAGGCCAGCGATGCCTGATGAACGCGACGTCGTGTCTGTTGCAGATGATGGCGTGAATGCCACGCGCCCACCTTCGCAAGAAGCATCATTCCCGCCAGCGCCGCGAGCGCGAACCAGGCGACACTCCTCTGGCCGTGCGGCAACACGATGAACGCTGCAGCGAGTGGGCCTATCGCGGATCCTGCATTTCCGCCGACCTGAAACAGTGATTGTGCAAATCCATGTCGCCCACCCGATGCGAGCCGTGCCAGGCGCGAAGACTCTGGATGAAAAATAGACGATCCGATACCAATGACTGCGGCAGCGAGCAAGAGCATTGCAAAAGTTCCTGCATTTGCGAGCAGCAGCAATCCCACCAATGTAAATCCCATGCCGCTCGCCAACGCATACGGCAGAGGCCGGCGATCGGTGTAGAGCCCGACCAGCGGTTGGAATAAGGACGCGGTCAGTTGGTAGGTCAGCGTCAAGAGACCAATCTGGCCGAAATCGAGACCCAGCCCCGTCTTGAGCATCGGATACATCGCCGGCAACAGCGATTGCATCATGTCGTTCAGCAGATGACAGAAGCTCAGAGCACTGAGCACGGTGAATGCAGTCGTGAGCGCATGATCCTGGGTTTGAGTTTCAGCAGTCGTATTCATTCAGCGATTTCACCATAGGACCGAAACAGGAGCGACGGTTGCGCCGCTTGATGGATAACGTAAATGGCGAAAGGTGCCATCGATTCAGGAGTAGCGACTTTGGTTCACTCGAAGCTGCGGCCCGACACATTCCTTAATGGGCTCGTTCGAGATCAGCCATCCACATCTCGAGCAGCTCCGGCCATTTCGCGGCGCCCAGTTTGTCGAACCCCGATGCACGGCCCCGCCCTGTCATTCCCGTGCCATGACCGCCACGACGAAACACATGCAACTCGGCCGGAATCTTGGCCGCACGTAGCGCGAGATAGTATTCGGCGTCTCCGGTCGCGAAAGAATCGTCATCGTTCACGTATATGAATGTGGGCGGCGCGTTGCCAATGATCTTCGGCAGGCCATTGGAGCTAAAGGCGGCATAAGCCAACACCGCAAAGTCAGGACGCGTCGATGCGTCGGCGTCGTTTTCGACCAGTGCAGCGAGATAGCCGCCGGCAGAGAACCCCATGACGCCGACTCGTGAGCGATCGATATGCCATTCGTTTGCGCGTTCGCGCACGAGGCGAATCGCCTGCCGCAAATCGGCGAGTGATTCCACTTCGACCTTGTAAGTTGATCCTTCGGCGTTCGCCAATCGACTTCGAAGCACGAACGCCGCAACACCCATTGCGTTGAGCTTCTGCGCGACGAACTCTCCTTCGAGATCCACCACAAGATAACGGTGACCGCCGCCGGGCGCGATGATGACCGCCTGACCGTTCGCCTTCTGCGTCGGAGGCAGATAGACCGTCAACGTGGGGACGTGAATATTGGTGACGCGATGGAACTCATCTGGCGTCGCGCCGTCGACCCACCGCTCCGGCGAAGATTTCCCTTCCGAGCCTGGCGCCTCGCCTGGCCAGATCTTGATCATCGGTCCGGAAGGAGTGAATGCCGGCGCGGCACTGACGCCGATCGAAACCGCACACGTCATCGCAAACAGCAGAAACAGACCGAGATGGCGCATGATGGATTCGTCGACAGTTGGAATTGAGTGGAAGCGGCGCTTCTCAAAGCGAGCGCCAGCAATCGCGTGGGCAATCCATGGAGATGCGAGAAGACTAATGCGAAATCGAGGTTAAAAATAGCGGCAACCCAAACCCGGATGAAGATCGTGTCGGAACCAACCTCGAGCCTCGATGCTTTTGTACAGGTCGTTCATGAGTGAACTGCACGTAGCGGCGCGCTGGCCGCAAATGCTTGCGATGAGTCTGATATCGATGGCCCTGACACCCGGTTCATTGTTCGCTGCTGAATGTTCTCCATTTCAATTTCAGACTCTCACCGCCACCGTGTGTCGCATCGACACGCGTGAGGAACGGCTCCAGCTTTTCCATAGCGATGACAAGAATCGTCCGCTGAAATACTTCAGCGGCGTAAATCGAATGTTGAAAGCGAACAATGAGAAGCTGGTGTTCGCAATGAACGCGGGCATGTACCACAGCGACTTCTCACCCGTTGGGCTGCTGGTCATCAGCGGCGAGCAAGTACACCCGCTGAATCTTGAGAATGGGGAAGGAAATTTCTTCTTGAAACCGAACGGAGTCTTTCTGGTCTCCGATCGGGGCGCGCGCGTCATCGAAAGCTCGCGTTATCCGACGCTCAACGAGAAGGTCGAGATTGCGACCCAGTCCGGCCCGTTGATGGTGCTCGATGGCGCGCTCCACCCCGCGTTTCGCGAAGACAGCACCTCGCGTTACATCCGCAATGGTGTTGGCATTCTGTCCCGCCACGAAGTCGTGTTTGCCATCAGCGAAGAACCGGTCACGTTCCATGAGTTCGCGGAACTGTTTCGCAAAGGCCTCGGTTGCAAAGATGCGCTCTTCCTCGATGGCACCGTCTCGAGTCTGTACTCCGAAAATCTCGAACGCGCGGACGTTCGTGCCTCGCTGGGTCCCATCATCGGTGTGACCCGTCCGCTCGAGTAGAACCTATATCAAAATCGCCGTGGCGCGCACCGGCTCGCGCCGCAAGTTCTTTTCCGCAAGCGCCGTGAATACGTCCCTGTAGGCTCGCACAAAAACATCCATGTTTTTGAGCGTTGCGAAAAGAACTTCCGACGCAAGTCGGTGGGGCAGTGGCGGATTCGACGCCCGTGCCTACATAAGTTCGATTTTGAGATAGGTTCTAGTCATCGCTCCCGGCCAATCACCTACCAGCCGCATTCGTACCAAAGGGTACACGGACCGTTCGGACGATCGGGATTACGCGGCGTGCGTGGCATCTTCTGGTCAAGCAACAAGCGAACACGACTCGCTCCGATGCTGATCTTAATCATTGACCAGGAGACCTCCATGATTCGATTCAAGTCATCCCATCTGGTACTGATGCTGGGACTGATCGCTCCCCTCTGCAGTAACGCCGCAGACTATTGCATCTCAGTGAATAACGGATTCGGCCAGGGCGGAACGACCTTCATCGGCAAAGGCTTTACGCTTCCGGTCGCTGGCGTCTGTCTGCCGTGGTCGGGTTTTTTGAAGACGGCCAGCAGCGTCGTTGCGATATCAACCGGCACTGGCTGCCGCTCGAATGATGGCAAGGTGCTGGAGTTCACGATCTCCAGTACTGACCCGTCCTATCTGGGTTCGGGTGTGATCGGCTCGGACCACATCAAGTTTTGTCCGGCAGGTGCTTCAACGTGCCCCTTTGGCGGCGGTACTGCTGCTGGCACCTTCAGTAACGGCCCAGCAAAGTCGCAGACCTGCACATCCTCTCTTTCTCGACTTCCAGCGACACACGACTGAGGATCGCTCACCGCTAAGTGCGGTGGTGTTCTTCCACACTGGGCTGTGGATTCGCTGGTTTGACCTAAAGGAAAATCCGCGAATCCGCGGCTCACGCTGAGAGATCGGCGCCGTCTCGCGTGCGCCATTACCGAATCGGTAAAAGCGCTTTGACCTCGAGTGTAGTTTTCGAAGCCGTCGAGGCTGGGCAGCGCAACTTACGAGGAATTTCGACACCGATTCTTGGAAGAACCTGTGTGCTCAGTTGTCGCAGCAGTTCGCAATCGACCGCTTGCAGCCAGGGATCAGACCTGCTGCTGAGCTCAATGGGCGCCCAGATGGCTGGAAAAACAGGAATGCTCGACGGTGTCGGAAGCTCCTCGCCTTTGGTGCGTGCGACGAGTTGTTCCTGCGTGTCGAAGGTGGTGGCGTTCCGAATGTTCTGTTCGTTCGCGATTGCCGGCGACGCCAGCGCAATGCGTGCAGAGATTCGCGACGAGGTTCTGCTGTTCTGCAGGCCCGGACTTATTGTCGCAGTTTCGATTTCGCCGGCGAACATCGACTTTCGCCTCGTCACGACCGTTGGCGCCAACCTGGCGGGCGGGCACCGCGCTTCAACGATCATTGAAGAATGCACTCCCACGGCAATGAGCACGGCACGAACCTTCTTCTTGAACGACTCACATTCGTACGCGATCGTATCGCCGCGAAATTCGAACGGGACATTCTGTACCAGCCAGATCGCCTGAACGGCACGAACCTCTTGTTCAGCGGCGTCGCCATCAGCGTCCACTGCCAACGATTCCGTCGCGGCGGCCATGATCATGAAGATCGATACGCCTGCGCGCATAAAAAGAGTCTGGGCTGCTGAGTGCCACATTGAACTGCTCCCAAATGCAAGAACGAAGCGGCGTCGAGAGTCGAGCAAGTCTCTCATACACGAGAGAGACTCACAGGCACAAGAGGAATAACAGAACAGATTGAGTCGGACGCGTCTGCTGAGCTGGCGTCACGAAGAGGGATGTCGACGATCAGAGCACGAGCAGGTTGCTATGAATCCTGATGCGAGCGCAGGCGGTGATTCTGCTCGGGTCAGGCATCGACTTGGGAACTGATGCGTGCATTGCAGTGCACGCATCAGTTGTTGCTGTGACAGAAACGCATGGTTGCACTGCTGCCGAGTGGAAAAGGGAGGCAGCTCACTCGAGCATGACAACGCAGTCAATGCCTCGTTGAACTCCGTTCACTTTGTTGGCTCAACAAACCCATTCACTTCCAACCACAACATGAACTGCGGGAACCATCCGGTACTCGTCTTGCCTGGGTTACCGAGGCCGAACCCGTGCCCGCCATTCTGGTAGAGATGAAACTCCACTGGACGGCCCGCCTGCTTCCACGCGGCAATGAGGCCGTAATCGTTCTTCGCGAACAGCGGATCATCGGCAGCCAGCGCCACGAAAAGCGGCGGTGCATCGGGCGGGACTTCGACTGCTGCCTGCGAGCCGTAAATGGGCGCGATAAAGGCTGGCTTGTTTTCTTTCGACTGCAGCGTCGCCGCCATCGTGGTTCCAGCGCCTGCTGAAAATCCCATCATGCCGATGCGGTTGGGATCGACATGCCATTCCTTAGCGCGCGCTCGAACGAGTT
>JBJMWN010000102.1:0-4564 GCA_045810085.1 Povalibacter sp.
GATGCGCATCGTCTGATCGAGGAATGCATGATTGCCGCGAACGTCGAAGCGGCGCGTTTCTTACGCAAACACAAGATTCCGACGCTTTATCGCGTTCACGGCTCACCGCAGGAAGAAAGGTTGGAGCAACTGCGTCAATTCTTGAGCGGGTTCGCAATCAACTTGCCGAAGGATCGTGACCTCGCACCTCAGGATCTGAATGCGGTGCTGCAGAGAATTGCCGGCAATGAAGAGGCTCATCTGATTCAGACCGTCGTGATTCGTTCGCTGCCGCAGGCGGTGTATCAACCTGAAAATATCGGGCACTTCGGATTGTCTCTGCCCGAGTACGCGCATTTCACCTCACCGATTCGACGCTATCCGGATTTGCTGGTGCACCGTGGAATTCGTCATGTGCTGCGCGGAGGGACCGTGAGCACTTTTGAATACAGTGCAGCGAGAATGGTCGAGCTCGGGCAGCAGACCTCCATCACTGAGCGACGTGCCGATGAGGCCACTCGCGATGCGATGTCGTGGCTGAAGTGCGAGTACATGCAGGACAAGATCGGCGAAGAGTTCGATTCAATGGTGACCGGTGTTGTGGATTTCGGTTTGTTCGTTCAAGTCAAAGGTGCGCAGATCGATGGCTTGGTCCACGTGAGCGCGCTCGGCGGCGACTACTTCTCGCGTGACAGCTCGGGCTATCGAATGGTGGGAGCGCGCAGCGGGCGAGTGTTCAGGCTGGGCGATCATCTGCGAGTGCGACTCATCAATGTCATCATCGATGAACGTAAGATCGATTTCGAATTGGCTGAGGCAGGCACACCACGACAAGTGGTGCGCGGTCCCTGGCAGCGTCGACGAGGCAGACGATGAGTGAGGAGACGATTGTTTTCGGATTGCATGCGGTACGTACGCTGCTGCAACACCACCCCGAACGCGTATCGCTCGTGATCACGCAGAAGGGACGTGACGATGAGCGACTCAGCGAGATCGCGCGGCTGGCCCAATCTGCCAACGTCAAGATTTCGTCGCGAGACGTGCAGGAACTCGATCGTCTAGCTGCAGGCGAGCGGCATCAGGGCGTCTGCGCGCAGATGCGCAGTGCGGGTGTGCTGGGCGAGGGTGCACTCGATGAGTTGCTCGAGAAAACCGCCGTTCCTTTTCTGCTCGTGCTCGACGGTGTCCAGGATCCCCACAATCTGGGCGCATGCCTGAGAACTGCCGATGCTGCAGGTGTGACCGCTGTCATCGTGCCACGCGACAGAGCTGCGGGGCTCTCGCCGGTCGTGCGCAAGGTTGCTTCGGGCGCGGCCGAAACGGTTCCGTTGATCCAGGTCGTCAATCTGGCGCGAACACTGCGATGGTTGAAAGAGCGACAGATCTGGTTGATCGGCACCGACGATGAGGCATCCAAGTCGCTGTATGAGACCAGCCTGACCGGTCCTCTTGCGCTGGTGCTTGGAGCGGAAGGGCAGGGCCTGCGTCGACTGACGAAAGAGAACTGCGACGCGTTGATCAGCATCCCGATGCGAGGCATGGTGGAAAGCCTCAATGTCTCTGTCGCGACCGGTGTTGTCCTGTACGAAGCACTGCGGCAAAGAAAGTAGCCTGCTAACCCTGCGCTTTTGGGGCTGACAACGGCAAGAAATCGCTTCCAGCTCTTCGGGTTGCGCCCGGCTACACCCTTCCGGTACGATTCGCGCCCGTTTTGCCCTGGCCGCACGCGGGCAACGACTCAATAGATCCGTAACTCCTTGCTTCACCAGAACTAATCAGCTGGGAAGCATTCCCCATAAGGAGCAGCAATGCGACATTATGAGATTGTGTTTCTGGTCCACCCTGACCAGAGCGAACAGGTTCCAGCGATGCTGGACCGCTACAAAGGCATGATTTCGACCGGCAACGGCACGATCCATCGCCTGGAAGATTGGGGTCGCCGGCAGCTGGCTTACCCGATCGACAAGATCCACAAAGCGCACTACGTGCTCA
This sequence comes from Povalibacter sp., assembly GCA_045810085.1. Lineage (GTDB taxonomy): Bacteria > Pseudomonadota > Gammaproteobacteria > Steroidobacterales > Steroidobacteraceae > Steroidobacter. The sequence continues at coordinate 1,972 of JBJMWN010000102.1, forward strand.
TGAACGTCGAGTGCGACAGCAAGACCCTGAACGAGTTGACCGGCGCTTTCCGCTTCAGCGACGCCGTGTTGCGCCATCTGGTCATCAAGATGGACAAGGCCGTTATCGAACCGTCGCCGATGGCGCGTTCGAGTGACGAATCGCGTGACGAACGCTTCGCCGACGACGGCGATGATGATTCACAGTCCGCTTCGGCCTGATCGCATCAACTTCAAAGGTTATTGCCATGTCACGTTTTTTCCGCCGCCGTAAGTTCTGCCGTTTCACCGCCGAAGGCATTGAACAGATCGATTACAAGGATCTGGGCATTCTCAAGGCTTACATCACCGAGACCGGCAAGATCGTCCCAAGCCGCATCACGGGTACCAAGTCGCACTATCAGCGTCAGCTGGCAGTTGCGGTGAAGCGCGCGCGCTATCTCGCGCTGCTGCCGTACACCGATCAGCACTGAGCGAGCTCGTCTTGAAACGCGTGCGAGCGCGAGCTCGCACGTGATGACAACCCCATGCACCGCGCAATTGCAGCCTGGCTGACCGAGCGCCCCTGGCGCGCTGCGCTGGGCGCCGCTTTCTGTGGGGCATTTGCACCGCAGATGCCGATGCCGTTCATGGTGCTTGCCGGGGCGATTCCAGTTCTGATCGCGCTGCATTTCGATTCGAAGCAGGCGTTGATCATGGCAGCTACGGCGGCCGCAGCGGCAACCTGGCTGCTTCTGTCATTAGCACCTGAGATGCCGTGGCTGACCGTCGGCGTTGTGGGTGTGATCGTCATGCCGGTGTTGCTGGCGCTCCTGCTGAAACGCACTGGATCTTTGAACCTGTGCTTCCAGCTCACAGTCGCAGGCATCACAGCGATGGTCATTGCGGTTTACGCCGCGCTGAGCGATCCAGCATCTGTCTGGGTCGGGCTGCTGAACAAGGCAGCTCAGCAGGCAGGTGCTGCGGGATTGCACATGCCTTCGGACACGCGTGTGATCATTGATCAATGGGCGCGAACGATGTGGGGCGGTCTTGCCGCGCTGACGCTTGCGACCGTGTTGGCTGCGTTGTTTTTAGGCTGTTGGTGGGAGACCCTGCTGCAGTCGCCCGGTCGATTCGGTGCCGAGTACCGTCAATTGCGACTCGGTGCGGTACTTGGGGTCGCGGTCACGGTACTCTTCGTCGCAGTTTTCGTGACGGATTCGGCTCTGGTGGGATCTCTGGCGTGGGTCGCGTTTGCCGCGCTATCGTTTCAGGGCCTCGCTGCTGCTCATCGCAGTAAGGCTGGTGGGAAATTGAATCGGGGTTGGCTTGCAGCGATCTACGTGTTGCTGATCGTGCCGATCTCGACCTCGATCACGGTGGTGGTGCTCGCCATCTGGGGATTTGCGGACAATTGGTTGCGTCCGCGTTTGGCTCAAGGAGGCGCCAGGTTCTAGGCGCTGGGCTCTGGTCGGGAACGCACTTCCGACTGGGGCTCAGAGCCTAGCGCCTGGAGCCGGTTTCATACTCTCAAGTTAAGGTGTTTTATGGATGTCATTCTGCTGCAGAAGGTTGCGAACCTCGGCAACATCGGTGATCGGGTTAAGGTGAAGTCCGGTTACGGCCGCAATTTCCTTCTGCCGAAAGGCAAGGCGACGTTGGCCACCCAGGACAACATCGCAAAGTTCGAGTCGCGTCGGGCCGAGATCGAAAAGGCTGCGCGAACCGAGCTCGAAGCCGCTCAGTCACGTGCGAAGAAGCTCGAAGGCTTCAAGCTGACGCTCACGGCCAAGGCCGGTGGCGAAGGCAAGCTGTTCGGCTCAATCGGCACGACCGATATCGCCGAAGGCGCGCGTAAAGCAGGGCACGACATCGAGCGTGCGGAAGTGCGTCTGCCGAACGGCCCAATCCGCCAGGCTGGTGAGCACACCGTACAAGTTCACCTGCACACCGACCTGACGGTCGATCTGCAAGTCGTCATCATCGGCGAAGAGTGATCGAGCAGCGACGCACGCCACGATGCCGGAAACCGATTCGAAGTTTCCTTTCGGCTCGCGTCGCGCTCGCGACAAGGCGGCGGTAGACGACATCCGTGTACCGCCGCATTCGATCGAAGCCGAGCAGGCGGTGCTCGGCGGACTGATGCTCGACAACCGTGGCTTTGATGCCATCGGCGACAAGATTACGGCCGAAGATTTCTATCGGCGCGATCACCAGATTATCTTTGCAGCCATCGCGGATCTCGCTTCTCGCAGCGAACCGTTCGATGCCGTCACTCTCGCTGAAGCGCTCGAGCGCAAGGGTTTGTCCGAGCAAACGGGCGGACTCATCTATCTTGCGGGACTCGTCCGTGACACACCCAGCGCTGCAAACATTCGTGCGTATGCGGAGATCGTTCGCAAGCGCGCAATTCTACGAAGACTGATCAGCGTCGGCGGCGCGATCGCGGCGAGCGCCTACGATCCCGAAGGCCGTGAAGCGAACGAGATCGTCGATGAAGCCGAACGCCTCGTCTTTGAAATTGCAGAGAGCGGCAGCAAGGCAGGCTCAGGTTTCGTACCGCTAAAGAACGAGCTCGGCGCCGTCATCGATCGCCTCGACATGCTGGCTCAGAACAAGGGCCAGCTCACGGG
>JBJMWN010000103.1:0-7421 GCA_045810085.1 Povalibacter sp.
TGGCCGAGATCACAGAGATGGGCATGCTGTTCGTTCGTTGCGGCAACGGCGGCATCAGCCATCATCCGGATGAAACGATGAGCACGACGGATGCGGAGCTGGCTGCACGCGCATTCGAACACTTCCTGCTGAACCTTGGAATGCCTGCATGAGCGCGACTGTCGATGCTGTGAGCGAATTCATTGAACGCGAGTTCGCACAGGAGCACGCGTTCCTCGCTGAGATCGTGAAGGTTCCGAGCGACAACCCACCAGGCGATTGCCGGTCATCGGCGCAACGCGCGCAACAACTGCTCGAGCAGCTTGGCTTCGAGGTCGAGAGCCACCAAGTGCCCGAAGACTTGGTGCGCGCCAATGGAATGATCAGTGCGACCAATCTGATCGTGCGCGAAACTTTCGGTAGCGGTGGACCCGTGATCGCATTGAATGCCCACGGCGATGTCGTGCCGCCGGGGCGCGGTTGGAAGCATGATCCCTACGGTGCTGAAGTCGTGGACGATCCAGCGCACGGGTCCGTGATGTTCGGTCGCGGTGTCGCGGTCAGCAAATCCGATTTCGCCACGTACACCTGGACGCTTCTCGCACTTCGCGAACTGAAGAAACGTGGCACGAAACTCAATGGCACTGTAGAACTTCACTTCACCTACGATGAGGAAGTCGGTGGTGAGATTGGCCCCGGATGGATCGTCGAACAGAACTTGAGTCGTCCCGATCTCGTGATCTGCGCTGGGTTTTCGTACGCAGTGACGACCGCACACAACGGCTGCCTGCATCTGGAAGTGGTCGTGAATGGAAAATCGGGCCATGCGGCAATTCCAGAAACAGGCGTCGATGCACTGGAAGCTGCGAGCGCAGTGCTGAATGCGATCTACGCCTATCGTCAGGAGCTGAAGCAGCGACGCTCGAAGATTCCAGGTATCGGCACAGCGACCATCAATGTCGGGCTCATTCAGGGCGGCATCAACACGAACGTCGTGCCCGATCGCGTCACGCTACGCATCGATCGTCGGATCATCCCCGAAGAAAATACAGAGGATGCAGAAACTGAATTGCGTACCTTGATTGAGCGTGCCGTCGCCGACCGCGTCGGCATCACCGTCGAGATCTCGCGCATCCTGTTAGCAATGCCGCTGGTGCAGTTGCCGGGTGCGACGAAGATGATTGAAATCTTGCGCAGGAATGGCGAAGCAGTCTTCGGCGTACCGATCGGCGCGAGCGGCGTTCCGCTTTACACCGACGCGCGTCACTACTCACAAGCAGGAATTCCCACGGTGCTCTATGGCGCAGGGCCGCGAACGCTGCAGGAAGCAAATGGACACATGGCGGATGAGAATCTTCGTCTCGACGATTTGAAGCGCGCGACGATCGTCGTCGCTGCGACTTTGGCCGAGCTGCTCGGTGATTGAAGATGCTGATTCGCTCAGCTCAATCTCATGTCTTCTGCTTCGCTGTAAAAAAGCTTTCATCCACCGGCTTGTGAGCCAGGATTTCTTCACGCGTCAGGCCCTGCACCTCGTGCGGGAATACCAGCCACTGGTCGGTTGAACGCACGTAGTAGTCAGGCGTGAGCGAGCTGCGATTGCGTGAAGGCTTGTAGTACACCGTCGCGATGCGGATATGCTCTGGAAGATTACGACGGCAGCGTTTTCGCAATTCGGCGATGACCGCTTCCAGGCTTCGACCCGAGTCGAACACATCATCGATAAGCAGCAGCCGATCCTCGAACGTGAGCTGCGAAACCAGGTAGTCGATCGCATGAACCCGGACCGTGGCGGACTGCTTGTCCAATCCGCTGTAGGAGGAGGTCCGGATCGCGATGTGATCGCATTCGATCTGGTTGAACTCGAGCACTTCCTGGACTGAGATGCCGATCGGTGCACCGCCGCGCCAGATGCCCACCAGAAACGAGGGATTGAAACCGCTGCGAACAACCTGAAGTCCGAGCTCGAGCGAATCGCGCAGCAGCGACTCGGCCGAAATGAATGTCTTCTCGATAGGCTCGGACTGCATCTCGCACCTCGGTTGGATGACATGCTCCGCAAGCAAGTGCTTCAGAGCAGGAACGAGATGTTATCGGAAAGTACTGACCGAACTTTGAGAATGTCGAGCGCTGCACAACGTCAACCCAACGGTGAGATGCGCGTTATCTACAACATGAAGCGCATGCTGAAGTTGCTAACGGTCCTGTTGATCGCGACGATTTCGTTCGTGGGGACGAGCACGCATGCAGCCGAACTCAAGGATGCCTCCTACGGGAGCGATCCGGCTCAGCAGATGGATATCTACGCACCTGAGCACGCTCGCGCAGCGCCCGTCATTCTCATGGTTCACGGCGGCGCCTGGCGTTTCGGAGATAAGAACTCGCGAGGAGTCATCACCAATAAGGCACAGCGATGGGTCCCGCGCGGCTTCATCGTGATCTCGACCAATTACCGCATGCTGCCGCACGCTGACGTACTCGAGCAGGCAGCCGACGTAGCGCGAGCACTGGCTTACGTTCAGCGACACGCCAGTGAGTGGGGCGCCGATCGGAGCCGGATTATTCTGATGGGCCATTCGGCCGGCGCGCATCTGGTGAGCCTGCTCACCGCAGATCCAGCCCTCGCCACTCGATATGGCGCTGAACGTTGGCTCGGCACTGTCTCGCTCGACAGCGGTGCGATCGATGTCGCTATGATCATGCAGCGCAAACACCTGCCGCTATATGATCAGGCCTTCGGTGCCGACCCGCACTTCTGGGCCGCCGCATCGCCGACGCAAGTTCTGACGCACGAGGCACTGCCGCTGCTCGCCGTCTGCTCCAGCATCCGACGCGATCAGCCTTGCAAGCAAACACATGATTACGCGGCTCTGGCGAAAGCGAAGCGAGTGCGGACCGAAGTCCTTGAACAGCCGCTCACGCATGCACAGATCGATGATCTGCTCGGCACAGACAGTGCTTATACCCGCGCAGTTGAGGCGTTTATGTCGTCGCTCGACCCCGCAATCGATGAGCGTCTGCGCTGACCTGCATTGAAATCAGACCAGCAATCCCGCTGTGCGTGCCTGTATGGTTTCAAGTTCGCTGGTCGGACGCGTCGACCCACTCATATAGATAGCCACGACGATCGGCGCACGCCCCGGAGGCCACGCGATGGCCACATCGTTCACCGCGCCGTTCGCACCCGTTCCCGTTTTGTCGCCGACGACCCAATCCTTGGACACGCCCGCGCGAATACGCCTGACCCCTGTGTCGGCGGCCACCATCCAGGCTTTGAGACGCTCGCGCGAGGCTTTGGCCAACACGTTTCCTTTGAGGAGTCGAGCCGTGGTCTGCGCCATCGCATGCGGCGTGGTCGTGTCGCGCAGATCGCCCGGCAGATTGCTATTCAACTCGGGTTCATTGCGATCGAGCCGAGTCACTTGGTCATCGAGCGTACGAAGCCATCGTGTCAATCCTTGCGGCCCATCGACGAGTGGCAGAAGCAGATTCGCGGCTGTGTTGTCGCTCACTGTCACCATGGCGGAGCACAACTCTTCCAAAGTCATTGCGCCATCGTTCACTCGCGCTGAGGTCGCTGGTGCATACGACAGGAGATCGTCTCGTGTGAACTTCACCGATTGGGTGAGATCGAGTGCATGCGCATCGACCTTCGCCAGAAGCGCGCCCGCGAGCAGAAGCTTGAAGGTCGAGCACATCGCAAAACGCTCGTGCTCACGCTGGCTCAGCAACGTGCGACCCGATTCGATGTCCAGTGCACACACACCGAGGCGGCCACCCGATTCGTGTTCGAGCTCGGCCAGTCCCGCAGCCATTGTGTCCGCGCTGAATGCAGCCCGCGTCACGCAGGCGCATAGGGCGGAAATCAAAGCCGCGCGACGTGTGATGATCATGACCTCAACCTCACTATTCTGTCAGTCCGCCTTCAGCAGGACGTGTCCCTCGCCGCCGCTCTATCGAGAGTACAGATCGATGATGCTCTCGATTGCATCCGCGCACACCTCGCAAAACTGTTGGCTGCGATCGAACATGATGCACTGCATTTGCGGGCGGTAATAACCTGACGCCTGATAGTTCGCTCCCTCGAACGCACCGACCTCTTTGCTGTGAGCTGCGCTGCCGAGCAGGTTGTTCGTGAACACGCGTTCGCGTTTGAACAGCGCATTCATCTCTGCTTCGGGACGATTCGCCGCACGCAGGTCAGCGCGTTGTTTCTGATAATCGCGCTGAAATTTCTCGTACTCGTCCTTGGGCCAGGGCGTGGGTAATGGCGTGCCGGATGCGACGTGCTTGAGCCACTTCAATTTGCTGGCATCGCGCAACGCTGTGACATTCGGCTCCCAAGGCTCCGGGCGCGCCTCACCCGACTGATACGCAACCGGCGAGGTGTAGTACTCGTCCGCTAACGCTGCGAAATGGTGACCGAACTCATGAATGAACAAATACTCCGCCCATTCATTGCTCGCGGCCGCAGTGCTGAACTGGCCAAAGATCCCGCCGCCGCCATACGTCTCATTGTTGAACAGGATCTCGATGAACTCGTACGGTGCGAACTGCGAAATCTCACGTAGCGCGCGGTTGTCGAGCGTGAGCGCGTAACGCTCGCTGCCGAAAATGTCATAGCGCGTGCCCAGTGCGGACCACTTGTATGCGCCCGTGGACGGACGCGAGATGCCGGATTCGGGCGAGGGCACCATCAATCCCCACACGTTGAAGTCATTCGCGCGCTCGCGAAACGGAGTCGTTGCAAACAGCTTGTCTGACAGTCGCCGCGCGTCCGACTGAAACTTTGCGGCTTCCTCCGCGGTATAGCCGTCGCCCAGGATCAGCAGGTCGACCTTTTGCGTCGAAGATCCATTGTTGCGAATCGCGATCGGCTTGGCAGGCGCGGGTCCGACCCGACGCTCGACGTCGTGTGCTGCCGGATCAACGTCGACACTCCACACGACCGAGAATGCGTTGCGCTCATCACGCGACAGCACGCGAACGTGGACTGGCTTGGATGGCATCGGGAAGCGCAGCGATTCCTGAAAGGCTCGTGTGAGATGTTGAGCTTCTTCGGTGCTGCGCCACTCCGCAAAGATCGTGCTGAAGCCTCGCGAATACAGCACGTCTCCCGACTTCGCATCGACCACCTCGAACAGGTTCTCGCCACGATTCGTGTCATCGAGAGGTCGCGCCGGGTTTCCTGACCAGGGAAGCGGCTCGACCACCATTCGGTCGAGCGCATAACTCTCGGTGAGTGCGTTACCGGTATGGATGTAGTCGACCCTGAAAGTCGCCGGCGGCTCGGCTGCGAGAGTCGTATTCGAGAGGATCAGCCCGGTGATTGCCCAGAACACAGCGCGAAGATGATGCATTCGATCCTCTGGATAACTTTGGCCATGGTCAGCGAGGGTATTCTCCCTCTTCCTGCGGGTTCGATTTCAATCGAACAGAAATCGGCAGGCTGAAGCCCGACCCACAACCAGAAATGGCTCTCTGAGTCCGCCTGTGGGTTCGACTTTAGTCGAACAGGATTCGTCAGGCTGAAGCCCGACCCACAACCAGAAATGGCTCTCTGCGTCCGCCTGTGGGTTCGACTTTAGTCGAACAGGATTGGTCGGCTACAGCCTGACCCACAATCAAATCGCAGGGCACTCGTCCGCTCCCAGGAAAGGTTCGTCGCGCACCTGATCCGGCGCCGGGAAGTTCGCTTTGAACGTAAACGCATCAGGCGTCGGCCCGTCCTTGCGTAGCAACTCCAGGCGCTTTACCGCTTCAGCCATGGTGGGACGATGACCTTCCTTCACCCACCAGAGAACCGAATAAGCCTCTTTCATGTGATCGAACCATTCGCGACGCCGACGCATGACTTCGATGTGATCCGATCGATATACATATCCGTGGAGCGCTTCGATGCTGTCCCACACCGACATGTTCACCAGAATGTTGTCGCCGAGCGGGCGCAAGGCCGTTGCGTCCCCCTCCTCGGTCTGCATGCGCCACACGTATCCCGGCGACTGCTCGGCCAGCGCGTTGATCCGATCCAGGTTCGCGACGAAGTCGGCCATCGAGGGCGATTCGAGCGGCTCTTTCATGAGCGCGATGTTGAGCTGAGCGAGCTGATGTTTCGACATGACGTTCTCCCTTGAACGACGTTTGTTGGAGTCTGCTTTGGCCTGCGTTCACGCGTCAAACGCGAGCGAACCGGATCTGCATCACACGTTGAGGGCGCAACTCGATTAATAAAGGAGAGACACGGCACCGAATCCGGGAAAATCTGATCACTCTTTTCGGCAACGCAGGCATACTCGCGGCAGGTTTAACTCCAACGCGCAACGATCGGATCGAGCTCAGGAATATGCGAACGAGAGTCGGGGGTCGAGTAGCACGGGTTCTGGCCAGCGTAGGCATGCTCCTCGCCATTCATTCGGTCCAGGCCACGACCGAGCCCGTCACCAAGAAGCCTGCTGCCGTCACGTCCAAGGCACCGGTCGCGAAAAAGAAGTCATCCGTTCATCCGCGAGGTCCCGACATCAAGTCGAATGCCGTCCTCGTCATCGATGAAGCCGATGCATCGATCGTCCTGTCCAAGAACGCAGATGTGGCCCGGCCCATCGCATCCATCACCAAGCTCATGACTGCGCTGGTGGTGCTCGAGGCCAACCAGCCGCTCGACGAACCGATCAAGATCACGAATGAGGACCGCAACATCGACAAGGGAGCCGCTTCGCGACTCACGGTCGGTGCGACCCTCACGCGAGGCGAGCTCCTGCATCTCGCATTGATGTCATCCGAAAATCGGGCCGCCAACGCATTGGGCCGAAGCTACGAAGGCGGGACCAAGGGCGCGCTTGCAGCGATGAATGCGAAGGCGAAGACCCTCGGCATGAAACGCACGCACTTCAACGACACCACTGGCCTGTCCGAAGGCAACATCGCAAGCCCGGCGGATCTCACCCGACTCGTCATGGCCGCCTCGCAGAATCCAACCATTCGCAAGTACTCCACCGATCCTGAAGAAATTGTCATGGTCGGCCGTTATCCCGTCGAATATCGCAATACCAACAATCTGGTCCGCAAGTCCGACTGGGACATCGTCGTGCAGAAGACGGGCTACACCCAGGCCGCAGGCCGGTGTCTGGTCATGAAGGCGGTCATCAATGAACGCGCTGTCGTGATGGTCCTGATGGATTCGTTCGGCAAGTACACCCGCACCGCTGACGCCGTGCGCGTCCGGCGCTGGCTGGAAGCGAGCGTGCAAGGCACGTCTCTGGCGCGCGCTGGCAAATAAAGAAGAAGAGATCGTCAGGCTGAAGCCTGATCCACAACTGGAAGCCGTCTTCATCTACCTGTGGGTTCGACTTCAGTCGAACAGAAATCGTCGGGATAAAGCCCGACCCACACAAAAGAAGACCTCCCTCTCGCATCGGCCTATTAACCCGACCTGATGCCGACCC
>JBJMWN010000104.1:0-8717 GCA_045810085.1 Povalibacter sp.
ATGAAAACCGATGTTCGATACTGAAATTCGCATTTCGTTGATGAGCCGCACGGCGTCGTCCATCTTCGTGCCCGATAAGATCATCACGAATTCCTCACCGCCATAACGCGCCAGAAAATCCGTCGCGCGAATTCGGGCAACCAGACAATCTGCAACGGCGCGCAGCACCCGATCACCCGCGCGGTGTCCGTAGTTGTCATTGATCCCTTTGAATCGATCGACATCCCACACGGCAATGCACGTGGGTTGCATGAAACGCTGCCACCGCTTCAGCTCTTCTTCCATGCGCTTTTCGTACGCGAGTCGGTTCGGAATCCGGGTGAGCACATCGATCGAGGAAAGACGTTTCTCGTCGCTGAGCTGGTTTTGCAGGCGATGGGCTTCGGCCTCCAGCTCGTCGATGCGTGAGCGCATCTGCTCGCTGCGTGCCCGCATCGTCGCCGTGAGCGTCGCTTCTCGCTGGCGGAATTCCTCGAGGTGGCGATCGATGCTGTCGATGCGGCTTCTTACCTGGACGCGGATCTGCTGCAAATCGCCAGCAGCTTCGACACTGTCGCCCATGGCTTTCATTTCGCCGACGAGCTGCACATTCAATGTCTCGCTGCTGGCGTGAGATTCACTCTGGCTGCGATTCTGCTCGGCAACGAAATTTCCAATCTCATCGAGTTTGCCGACCATGTGACTGAGCAGGCTTTCGATCTCCTGCCTGGCGCGTTCGATGCGATGGATGCGCTGGCCGACGATTTCAGTCATTGAAGACAGAAGATCGGGTAGCTGCTCCGTGTTCAAAGAGGCTGTGAGCTTCGCGTCCAGAGCCTCGACTTGCGAAACCAGATCAGCATCGCGTTTCAGCTCTGTGAGAAGCGCCGACAGAATGCCTCGAACTCGCTCGTCGACAATCGCATCAGGATGAGGCGTGTCGACGCTTGCCTTGGGAGCGGGTGCAGCGATCGGAGCGGACACCAAAGCAGGTGCCGGTACGGGCGCGGGCGAAGCTGCACCGACAGGTTGATCCAACGACTGAATGGCGTCGGTCAGTGCAGGCGTGAGTTTCTCGAGATCCTCGGACGTTGGATCTCGTCGCAGCACGCCTTGCAGTTTCTTGATCTGTTCGTCGAGACGCGTCGATTGACCAAGCGATGCCGTGCACAGTCGGCCGGCGAGACGCTTCAGCGTCGTCTCCATCGCCTTGAATTGCGCCTGTTCGTTTTCGAGCCGGGCCAGGCCGTCGAAGTATTTCTGGCGCCAGTTGTCGTTGTCTGCAGCGGCTTTCAAAGCGGATACCAAACCGAACGTTGCGAGTCTATTTCACCCATGATGCGGGCTCATCCTTACAGATGATGCGTCCTGCTTCATGATTTGTTCGGTCGTGCTGCGAGCTCTGCATCGCGAGGTGCGTTTCTCGGGTCCAGACTCGTCCAGGAAGGTGAACGGATTCGCAGAACGCCACTCGCTTCGTTAAGGCGCTCCCTGATTCCGCTCAAGCAAAGAACGAGCGCGCCGCTAACGTCGACTCCCGATACGGTGCGCGGCTGGAATGCTTCCCCGAAACTGCTGAAGCCAATAGAGGTTTGCGGTGTCGTTGAAGCCCAGCGTCTGCAGAGCACCACTTTCACGAACACGACCCTGCGCTCTGCAAATCTGTCCGTGTCCCTTCGCAACGAACCATTTGATGGAATCGCCGAGCGTGCCAAACGCGGGTGCAAGCAGCGGTATCGGCACGCTCAATGATCGTGAACGATTGAGCTCGATCTCAATCGAGACGTCGGTCGCATTCATGCTCATGCGAGCGCCTGGGTTCCAGGAAAATTCGGCCAACTGCTTCGGCAGATTCCATTCCGTGCGCCCGCCCAGCATGGAAGCTTCGCTATCGACGTAAATGTGCGAGATCCAACTTCCTACTCGCGGCCCGGTGGCGACGAGCGCGGGCGCGACGATGAGCTCGTGATATTGCAACGTCGATCCGGCGCCATAGCGAATCATTGCAAGCATGCCGAGCGTTCGGCCCGGAAAGACGGAGATGACTTGCAGAGAAGAAGGAACTCGTTCGCGGATCTCGCGCACAGGCACGAGGCGAAGTGCAACGACGGCTTCGCCGCATAACGTCCAGGGCGGCGGAGGATAGCGAGTGGTGAGCGCGTTCATGCGTGTTCATGCAACGTGCTCAGAGCATTGCTGTTCCCTTTCACAAATTCCCACACATCGACAACGGAGGACGCCTACAGCCGTTCGATGAGCAGACCGTCCGTCACATACTTTGCCCAACGGAAATCTCGGATCGCGGAGACTCGACCTTCCACCCAGTCCAGCAGCACCACATAGACGACGGCGTTGGTCGGATCGGCGGGGTTGCTGACGAACAATGCGGGACGTCCTTCCGCTAGTCCTGGTGAGAAGCGCCAGTCCGAGGTTTCACCATAGCGGCTGAAGTAGACAGAGACGTCCTTGCGTCCACTGAGTCGCAAACGATTCACAAGATCGAGCTTCACATCTTCGGCGAGCAGATTTCGCAACGTATCGAAATCGCGCGCGTTGAAGCGCTCGGCATACGCACGCAGTCGCACTGTTTCTTCTTCTGGCAATGGTCGCGACGGCGCGCTGTGCTCGCTCTGCGCGAGTTCTTTCAGTTGCGTGCGTCCACGATGCAGTGCCGACTTCACTGCGGGCAAGGTCGTTCCCAAAATTTCCACCGCTTCGCCAAGTGAGTATTCGAGCACATCGAGCAACACCACTGCCGAGCGCTGGATAGGTGGCAACTGCATGAGCGTGGCGAGGCTTGCGGTCGCGCCTACCCACGAGTCCGCTTCGGGAGCAACGCCTGGTAACTCCGCGGATTCTGGATCGAGCGACACTTCGGCCTGTCTCTTGCGACGACGCAGAGCATCGAGCGCGGTGTTGTGCGCGATCGTGAATAACCAGCTTTCTGCTTTCTCCAACGTGCCAGCTGATGGAAGTGCCTCGCTCGCCTTAGCAAGCGCCTCCTGCAGCACGTCTTCGCCGTCGAATACCGAGCCCACCATGCGAGCGCAATAACGATGCAGTCGCGGACGGATCTGCGCCATCAGCTGGTTCAACGCTTCCTGATCGACCACTCGCTCTGTCATTCGAATTCCTCAAAAGCGCCGCTGCGCCCCTCTGTGTGGACGACCTGAACCCACGAAAGGATTCGGCCGTGCAAAAATATTCCTGGCCCGAACCTTTGTCGCATCATGAATCGTCCACTTGCATGAGAGGCACGCGAATGTGCGGCGCCTCCAGAGCCGAGGATTTAAACCCATGCAAAGAGTGACACTGGTTCGTTACACAACCAAGCCAGGGCGCGCGGCCGACAATGAGGCGCTCGCAAAGAGTGTATTTGAACCACTACGCGACGAGCCGTCTCAGGGCATTGGCTATGCGGTGCTTCGCAGTGACAACGAGTTCATCCACCTGTTCGTGAACCTCAAAGCGGATGACGCATCAGCCGTCACCGAGCTGCCTGCTTTCAAGGTGTTTGAAAAGGACTTAGCTGAGCGATGTGACGGCCCACCCACCGTCATGCGTGTTGCAGCCGACCTCGTCGATGCCTATGGCTTTTGCCGTGGGGCCTTGGCCTGAAGCCAAGGTGGTTCACGATGAGAGATCGCAGGTGGGTTGCACCACCTGCGATTGCTACTCGAGCGTCGAGGCGATTTGCTTGATTTCGGCGGGCGAGTGCTCGCCTGCGAGCGCAGTGCCGGGCATCAAATGTTTTCCCATTGCAAGCCCGCCCACACGCACGGGTTCGTATCCGATTTCACGGATCAGGCGCGAAGCAACTTCGATCGCCTGCGGATCATCCGCCGCAATCGGCATGCCCACCTTGCCTGCGTTTTGATGTGCGGCACCCATGTTGGCTGCACTGATCGCATTAAAAGCGCGAACCAGACGAGCGCCGGGCAGTAACTCTGCAGAAGCGAGGCCGGCTCCTTTCTCCCGAGCCCAGGTCGCAATCTCGCCATCGCGTCCTGGAAACGGATTGCACGTGTCGATAACGACTTTGCCTTTCGTCGTGCCAGCGAGCGCTTTGCCAAGCTCGGGAAGTGCCTTGTATGGAACCGAGAACACCACCACCTCACCGAATGCCGCGGCTTCTTCTGGCGTGCCTGCAGTCGCGTTTGCACCCACATCCTTGGCGAGCGCCTTGTCAGTTTCGAGATGGCGTGAAGAGAACATCACTTGATGTCCAGCCTGTGCCCACACTCGCCCTAGGGCACTACCGACATTTCCCGACCCGATAATTCCTATCTTCATCTTCTGTGTGCTGGCGGCAGCGTATGCATCGAAGGGAGACGCACGTAGCCCAATAACAAGTGCAGTGGCCACGCTCAGCTGCAGAAAACGACGGCGGCTCAGAGTGGCGTTCGATGACTTCATTCGGAATCTCCTTCAAGGATCGTCGTCATTGTTGATCGTACAACCGCGTCAGCGCAACACGCGTGCGCGAGGGCGGATGAAAACTTCGCGTGCTTGAGTTGAGGACAATTGATGGTGGTGTCGCACGTAAAATATGCACTCGTAACTCCTCTGGAACCGGGAGAGATCAGGTGCGTTCGCTCACAGTCGACGCCACAGGCGTCCTCTTGCAGGAGCGAGAATATGAAAGTTTCCAGTTTAGTTACAGCGGCAGTTTTGTGTGCACTGGGCACAACTGCGATGGCTCAGAGCACGGCCCAGCCGCGCACAACGACCGGCTCCGGCTCAAGCACGATGGATCAGACTGCATCGGACCATGATTCGATGGATCACAGCGGCAAGTCGGATTCGAAGTTGACCAGCGAATCGTTTGCCAAGAAGGCGGCTGCCGGCGGTTTGGCGGAAGTGGAAATGGGTAAATTGGCTGCGCAGAAAGCCACCGATCCACAGCTCAAAAAGTTTGGACAGCAACTCGTTACTGACCATACCAAGGGCAACAAGGATCTGATGTCTGCCGTTAGCGGAAAAGCCGCGGATCTTCCTTCATCGCCTGATCTCACGCACAAAGCGATGATGGAGAAGTTCCAGCACCAGAAAGCAGGCAAGGAGTTCGATCAGGACTTCGTGCAGCAGATGGTGAAGGATCACAAGAAGGACATCGAGCTCTATGAGCAAGCCTCGACGGATCCAGGTGTGGATCCGCAGTTGCAGGCCGTCGCCAAGAAAACCTTGCCGACGTTGCGCCAGCATCTGAAGGAAGCGCAGGACATGGAGAAGCAACTGACCGCGAGCGATTGATTCCGCGCTTCAACGATCCGTCGTTAATGAGGTCAGGCCGCGAGTTGATGAGACTCGCGGCCTGATTTGTTTTGGAGTGTAGGGAACATTTCGCGAGTTCTCCAATACGAGATCGCGTCAACGGGGCAGCCAGCGGAGGGTCGGGAACCACATGCTTTTCCGGGGAATTTTGTTGGCATGGAGCGCAAGACACTCAATCAGCTACTTACCAATCGATCACTCAGTTGTACGGCGCTGGGTGCGCTGCTGCTGAGCGCACTCGTGTTCGCCGGTAATAACGATGAGCGAACGCTTACAGTGACTGCCACGGCATTCAACTCCACACCCGCTCAGACAGATGACCGTCCGTTGGAAACTGCCTGTGGCGACTGGCTCAAACCGAATAGCCGCATCATCGCAGTGTCGCGAGATCTCAAGAAGCTAGGCTTGCAATGCGGCACCAAGGTGAACATCGAAGGCCTGGAGGGTTACTGGACGGTTGCTGACGTCACTGCGGCTCGCCATCAACAGCTCATCGATATCTACATGGGCGGTGACATCAAGCGGGCGCGCAAGTGGGGCCGACAGGAAGTCGAGATTTCCTGGAACAACGACTAGTGGCCTGTAACAACTGGTTGTCAGGCCACGTATTCGGCCGCCTTTTGACCTGAGCAAAGACGCTCGTGACAGGACGTCCGAGTCGTCGCTCCTGACAGCTGCGGTTCACAAGCAGCTGTTACATGCCACTAGCTGCGCTGATCCAGAATCGTTCGCTTGATTGACTCCGCGATCTTGGCGCCACCGCTTGCCGAAGGCTCGATCGGATTCGCGTAGTCTTCGCGCGACGTGCACACATGCCGCAGCTCGATGACCGAGCACTGCTTCTCACGTGCGATGCGCACGATGGCATCGTCAAACGTCGCGAGTGCTACGTTCACTCGTAGCTGATAGTCCGCATCGCCGAAGTTACCGTTGTAGATGGTGCACACCGTCACGGGAAGATTCTTGCGCAGACACGCGGTCAGTGCCTGACGATAGTTGTTTTCGAACTCGTCGATGATTCTCGCGAGCATGCGAAAAGTATCCGCGGTGGATTTGCTCGGCGTATCCAGGATCTCGGAGCGGCCCAGCGCATCGTTACCGCCCATGCTGACCACCAGATGAGTTGCATCGTCGGGCGTTGAACGCACCTGTCGTGGGATGTCGCTGGTCACTGCACCGTCGACGGCGAGCAGGGTTGCCTTGTTGCCGGCTGGCAGTATGCGTCGCAGATGATCGATGACAGCCGGCCCGCCGCCCACGTACGCGGCGTTATCGAAAATAGAATCGCCGAATAGAACGATGTGTGCCGTGTGTGCCATGAGTAGGTGTCATGAGTGTGCCTCTGACAATGAACTGCAGAGAGGCGAGGCTGTTCCGTCAGCCGGCGATTGCTCGTTCTCAGATCTCGACGATCTCTGCAGTGCGCCTGGCCAATCCTATGGCCACAGCTTCAGCACGCGTGCGGGCACCCAGCTTGCGAAACAGCGATTCAACATGAAATTTGACGGTGTGCAGAGAGATGCCGAGTTGGCGTGCGATGGCTTTGTTGCTCGAGCCTGCGCCAATCGCATTGAGTATTTCCAGCTCTCTGGGCGTCAGCAGATTCGATCCAATCCGCGGCGGATGTTCGTCCAATGCGTGACTCCGTCGGCCCACGCGCACGGTCAAGCCGACTGCGACCGCACGCAATGCTGCATCCATGACCTCGGGAAGCACATCCATGGGAAGTTGGCCCGCCTGTTCTCCCGAACCGCTCTCCAAAACCAAGAAAGAAACAGCTTGGTCCGCTTCACGCACCACGATCTCAGCGTTTGCGGCCTCGACGAGGCTGTGTCCCAACGCACTGATGCGAGCGATGACATCAGCGCGATGCTCCACATCGCTGATCACGACCGCGACCTGCAGTTCCGGGTGATGACGCAAGTGCGAAGAAACGGATTCACTCATGAGTGAGGTCTTGAACGGATCTCCAGCGGAATGCTCATGAGCTGGCCATGACGAAGCAGACGCAGCTCGACTGACTTACCGATGCTCTCTTGATCCAGATGCGAGGCGACACGACGCATGTGGTGCATGGGCGTGCCATCGATCGCGAGAACGATGTCACCCGCCTGAACATCGGCTTGGGCACCGGGACTTTCATCCGCGATCGACATCACCATCATGCCGATCGCTCCCCCTGCGGTCTCACGCAGCGGATCTGGAATGGCGATCGGTTGCAATGCGAGACCGAGCCAACCCCGCTGAACGTGTCCTGCGCTCAGCAGTTGAGGAAGCACTCGCTCGACCGTTGCACTGGGAATCACAAGGACCTCATCGCGAGGACCGAAGGTGGAAATTCCTAGCAACGCACCTCGCGTATCGATGACCGGACCTCCTTCTTCGGTGCGGCCGAGACGAATATCAAGGGAGATGCGCGCATCGATCCGACCCCCGGCACGACTATGCCACTGAGCTCCAAGGGCGTTCACGATTCCCAGTCGAACAGTTGTCGTGCCTTCGCGAGTCGCACCGAGATTCAGCACGACGCTTCCCACGGTTGGCTTCGCCATGACGTTCTGCTGCGCGCGCATCGGCGCGTCCGTTCGTAAGGCAAGCAGATTGGTTCCTGCGTCACGCCCCACAATGCGAGCGCTGACGTTCTGATCGTTGCAGATGATTGAATAGCTTTCGCGTGCACCCATCGCCTGTTCGGATGCGATCACGATGTCGTCCTGCCAGAGCGTTCCCGTTACGTGATGGCCGCGCTCATTGCGAATAGCGACGACCCGATCTTTCGCTGCCAGCATGTTTGTCTGGAGCGCATCAGAAAATTCATTGAGTACGGCACTCATCGGCTTCTCCTACAAATGGATGAGTAGCGTGAGTGATCTGCGCGAGCTAGGGCATCGGCCATTCAACCGGGTACCCAGCCGAATGGCCGGGTTTCAACGACGACGCGCGAGATCGATATTGCAAGGCATGTTGCACGCACATCGCATCGAGCCTGCCGATCTCGATCCTTACTCAGCCGTCGTCGCGGGCGTCTATGACTCGGTTGGACCTGCCGTTGCCAGCATCAGCGCGCAGTCCGCACAGGGCAGGCCGCTCGGGCACGGTTCCGGTGTGCTCTATACGCCGGATGGTTATCTGCTCACGAACAGCCATGTCGTTGCGAACGGGAGCGTATTGACCGCTTCGCTCACCGATGGTCGTGAGCTTGGCGCCACGCTCATTGGTAGCGACCCGGAGACTGACATTGCAGTGCTGCGTCTGACCGGCAGTGGTTTCTCGTATGCGCAGCTTGGCGTGTCATCCACATTGCGAGTCGGACAACTGGTCGTCGCGATCGGCAATCCCTTCGGCTATCAAGCGACCGTCACTGCCGGAATCGTCAGTGCGCTCGGCCGATCACTGCGCTCGCGCACCGGGCGATTGATGGACGGCATCATCCAGACAGATGCTCCACTCAACCCCGGAAATTC